>DATJEK010000001.1:0-24386 GCA_035496715.1 Candidatus Eiseniibacteriota bacterium
CGCCGAGGCGTCGAACTTAAACGGCGGCCGCGGGGGGCCGGGCTTGCGGACGTAGAGGTTGCCGCGCTTGTCGATCGGCTCAAAAAGAGCGCCGGTGACCGCCTCGGATTTCCCGAGGAGCAGAAAACCTCCGGGTTTCAGCGCGTAATGGAAAACCGGCAGGATCCTCTGCTGGAGCGGCTGATCGAAATAGATGAGAACATTGCGGCAGCTGATCAGGTCCAGCTTCGAAAACGGCGGGTCCTTCGTCAGATCCTGCCGCGCGAACACGCAGAGGTCGCGCACGAACTTGCGGATCTGGTACCCGTCGCCCGCGGGCGTGAAAAAACGCTCGAGGCGCCCCTTCGGGACGTCCTTGGCGATCGCCGCGGGATAGACGCCCGAGCGCGCCTTCTCGAGCGCGGGCTCGCTGATGTCGGTCCCGAACAGCTGGATGGAAATCGTCTGGCGCGTCTTCTCGACGTGCTCGATGAAGGCGATCGCGATCGAATACACCTCTTCCCCCGTGCAGCAGCCCGGGACCCAGACGCGGACGGAATCGGACCGGCCTTTCGTGAGAGCCGGAAACACCTTCCCCGCCAGGACATCGAAAATCTCGGGATCGCGGAAAAAATTCGTCACGTGGATGAGGACGTCGTGATAGAGGCGCTTGACCTCCTCGGGGTGGCGTTTCAAGTAAGCCAGGTAGGGGTCGTATCCGCCGACTTTCAAGAGACTCATCCGCCGCTCGACGCGCCGGCGGATCGTGGGAAACTTGTACGGGCGGAAATCCACCGCCATCCGCGCCTGGAGCTCCGAGAACACGGCTTCGGCCTGCGACGACGTCGGAGGCGGGAATTCGACGGGCTTTTTTTTCGGAAACGTCGTATTTTTCATCAAGGGTTCAGGCCAGGTCGAACAGTAAAATTTCAGACGGCGCCGAGGCCGCGATCCGCAGCTCCTTTTCGCCGCCGACGGCCGCGCCGTCTCCGGCCGAGAGGGCCGTCCCGTTCACCTTCACCGCGCCGCGCGCCACCTGCACCCAGGCGTGGCGCTCGGACGCGAGCGCGTGGCGGACTTCCTTCCCGGGGCCGAGCGACGCGACGAAAAGCTCGGCGTCCTGGTGGATTTTCACCGCCGCGCCTTTCGGGGAGCCGGAGGCGACGAGGCAGAGGCGGTCGGCGCGGTCCTCTTCCGGGAACGTCGTCTGCTCGTAACCCGGCTTCAGGCCCGCCCGCTCGGGCAGGATCCAGATCTGCAGAAGATGCACGGGGTCCTTGCGCGAAGCGTTGAACTCGCTGTGCGTGACGCCGGTGCCGGCCGTCATGCGCTGGACGTCGCCGGGTCGGATCACCGACCCGTTGCCCATCGAGTCCTTGTGCTCGAGGGCGCCTTCGAGGACGATCGTGACGATCTCCATGTCGCGGTGGCCGTGCGTGCCGAAGCCCTCGGCCGGCGCCACCCGGTCCTCGTTGATCACGCGCAGCTTCCGGAACCCCATGTGCGCGGGATCCTGGTAGTCGGCGAACGAAAAGGTGTGAAACGTGTCGAGCCAGCCGTGGTCGAAGTGTCCGCGCTCGTCCGAGCGGCGAACGCGGATCACGAGAGAACGGACGGACGGGCCGAGAGCGAGAAAAACGAGCGGTACATCGCCCCGGTGAGCCCGGTCAGCTCCGGCGCGTAGGCGTCATAGGCGCCGAGAATCGCGCCGAGGGAATCTTTGTCGCGGAACCAGTCCTCGAGGAGCGGACGGTCGACTTCGACGTGGAACTGGAGGCCCCAAAAAAGGCCGTCGACCGCGTAGGCCTGGTTCGGGACGTCGGGGCTCGACGCGAGATGAACGGCGCCGGGCGGCAGGTCGAACGTGTCCTCGTGCCACTGGAAGACCTTCAGTTTTTTGGAACGCACGCCGCCGAAAAACGCGTCACGGGCCGCCGCGGGCGAGAGGTCCACGTCCATCCACCCCACTTCCGGCTTCGCCGCCTTGTAAACGCGGGCGCCGAGCGCTTTCGCCAGGAGCTGCGAGCCGAGGCAGACGCCGAGATACGGCACGCGGGCGTCGACGGCGCGGCGGATGAAATCGTTTTCGGCCTTCAGAAAGGGATGCTTCTCCTCCTCGTACACGTTCATCGGCCCGCCCATCACGACGACCGCGCGCAGAGACTCCGGTTCGGGGAACGAAACCCGCTCGAAGAGCCGGGCGCGGCGATAGGGGATCTTTTCGCGTTCCAGCCACGCGGCGATGGTGCCGGAGCGTTCTTTCGGGTCGTGCTCGAGGATGAGGACTTCGGGACCGGAGGGGCTCATGGGCCTATTTTACCATAGGGCCGTCAAAAGCCGAAAAAGCGGGAAGGAAGCGGCGATGCTCGACGAACGATTTTATGCTGCGATCGCGGTGCTGCGGATGGTGAGGAGAAGCTGGCGCAGTTCCTGCGTGAGGCGCCGCGGCTTGACGAGAAGGATCTTCATGCCGTTGATCACGACGGTGTCGATGTCGCCGGCGTATTCCCTGAATTTCACGAAAAGGCTCTCGTGCGCGGCCAGCTGCAGCGTTCCCGCGATCACGAAGCCGGCGGCGGAAAGGATCTGGTCGGCTTCGGAAGCGGCCGGCAACTGCAGCGCGAAGACGCTTTCGGAGGTCTTGAGCTTGTCGAGATCCGCGACGCCGCGGACGCCGGCCTTGACGTCGAAACCGACGGAGAGGCCGCTGATGCGGATCGAGGCGTCGGCCTTGGCGAGCCGCTCGCGGACGCCGTCGATGAGGAGCGCGTCGGCGGGAACGCCCACGAGGCCGAACTTCACGCGGCCGGCGCCGGAGGCGCGCTGGACGCTGACGAGGGTCGCGGCGACCCGGCCGCGGGCCTCGGCGGAAAGCGGGCGGCCGTCGGGATAGGTGAACGCGATGAGGAGGTCGCCCTCGAAGCCCTCGGCCTGCTGGAGCGCCTGGGCGAGGACCGAAGTCACGGGCGACAGGTCGACGGAGTTCAGCTCGCCGTCGGCCGTGAACGCGGCTTCGAGCGGCACGGCCAGGACGAAGGTCTCGCCCTTGGCGGCCTTCACGTTCGAATTGAAGTTGCGCCGCCACGTGTTCCAGATCTTCGAGTATTCCTGGTTCCAGAACGAGAAGGCCGCGAGGGCCGGGGTCGCGTGCGCGATCCGCGACACCTCGACGTGGATGTCCCCGGCGGCGTAGCGGGAAAGCTGGGCGTCGTAGGCGGCCGGCGCGATCGCGGCGCTCGTGCGGGCGCGGTCCTGCGCGAGCTCGGTGCGCGCCGCGGAAAGCTCGCCGCGGGCGATGACGACGGGAGCCACGATCTCGGGCGACGTCGCGGCCGAAGGCTCATAGACGGCCTGGACCGAGAAGGTCACGGCGCCGGCCTGATCCTTGGTGAAAAGATAACGCAAGACCGGCAGGCCGGGTTCGTCGCCGGCCTGGACGGGGATCGCCGTCGGAACGCCGGTCTCGAGAAGGTACTGAAGCTCGGTCGAGAGCGTGCGGCCGATCGCGCGGATGCCTTCGTCGGTCAGGCCGAGCGGCTTCTCCGAGGCGCGGCCGGAGTCGACGAGCTTCGGCGCGACGGCGCGGGGGCCTCCGCGCGCGACCGTTTCCTCGAAAATCGCGGGAGACGCCAGGCGAGCGCCGGAATAGGAGTCGACGGCCGAAACGAAGCGGCGGTGCGCTTCCCAGAACCACGCCGGCAGGCCTTCGCCGCCGTAGGACTTGAGCTGGGCGTCGAGGTCGGTGAGATAGCGCGTGCGCCGCTCGGCCTCCCTCTTCCAGTGCGCCTCGTCGTAGCTCAAGATCTGTCTCAGGTCGCCCAGGGTCTTCTCGTCGAGCCCCTTCAGGAGACCGCGGTGCTCGAGGCCTTCGAGGGTCGGGATCCGGCCGATCGGGGTCTCGATGTACTCGCCGCGGCCGAACTTGCCGTCGGCGAAATCGAACGAGGCCAGGAGCACGCGCAGATTTTCGCCGTAGCCGGGCCAGAGGAACTCGCCCTGGCCGCCCTTGCGGAACCAGTTCACGTGGACGAACGCGGGGCGGGTCTTCAGCTTGTTCATGACGTCGAGCCAATTCTGGAGATAGGCGGCCTCGTTCGTCGAAAAGAAGGGCCGCATCGCCACGGGGTCGTCGCGGAATTCGCCGGCCTTGCCCTCGGCGGCGGAGGTCGTCTGCACGACCATCAGGAAGCCGTCGTAGATCGCGTCCTCGGTGTTCGGAATGTAGCGCATCAGCGGTTCGCCGTCCATCACGCGGCCTCCGAAGAGGATCGTGCTCACGGGCACGCCGGCGGGATCGGCGAAGAAACGGGAAATGTTGGGCGCGTTCTGGGCCTTGGTCGTGAAACGGCTGTTGGGATGCGCCCATTCCTTCGTCTGGGCGGTCACGGGGTTGCCGCGCCAGTCGAGCCAGCCGTCGAGGTCCGCGGGCCGGGACGGGGTCTTGCCTTCCCACCAGACCTCGCCGGTCTTCTGGTTGTAGGCCACGTTCGTGAAGATCGTCTTCGTGCCGGGGCCGACGGCCGCGATCGCGTTGGGATTGGTGTTGGCGTTCGTGCCGGGGGCGACGCCGAAGAAGCCGTTCTCCGGGTTGATCGCGCGGAGGACCCCGTCGGGCTTGGCCTTCATGATGTCGTCGCCGACCACGAACGTCTCGTATTCGTCGCCGAACACGGACGGCGGCACGAGCATCGCGAGGTTCGTTTTTCCGGAGGCGCTCGGGAAGGCCGCGGTCACGAAGCGGGACTCGCCCGTCTTCTTCGAGCGCACCTCGAGGATCAGCATGTGCTCGGCGAGCTCGCCTTTTTTCACGGCGTCGTAGCTCATCTGGCGGAGCGAATGGAATTTTTTGGAAAGGAGCGCGTTTCCGCCGTAGTTCGATCCGTACGACTTGATGACGCCCTTGTCGGGGAAAATCGCGAAATGGCGCTCGTCGACGCCGGCCTTGCGCTGGCTCGCGATCGCGTCGAGGTCGCCGGTCGAGTGGATCGCCTTCACGAAATCCGTGCCCTGGCCGAGCGTGTCGAGCGCCGCCTGGCCGACCTTCGCCATGCGGATCATGTTGAGCGCGACGTAGCGGCTGTCGGTGACCTGCACCCCGACCTCGCTCAGATCGGAACCCACGGGCCCCATCAGGTAGGGAATCACGTACATCTTCTTGCCCGTCATCGAGCCGGCCAGGAGCGCGTCGACCTTCGGCTCGAGCTCGGAGGCCGGCTTCCAGTTGTTGTAGCGGCCGCGGTCCTTCGCGTCGTCGGTGGAGACGAACGTCCGCTCTTCGGAGCGAGCCACGTCGTCGGAGTGCGAGCGGGCGTAGAAATTGCCGTCGGGAAGCGCCTTGAGCTCGCCGGCGGCGACCGCCTCGGCGAGGAGCCGGTCGTCGTCCCGGTCGTCGACGACCTCGACGGAGGAGGCGCCCAGGAACGCGGCCTGCTCGGTGACGAAACGCCGGACGTTCTCGTTCGAAATCGATTCGAGGCCGGCCAGCCTGGCGCCCGCCGGACGCAGCCACTCGTTCACGGGATACGGGTTCACGTCGGGCACCTGGCCGGCGAGGATCTTGGCCTTGATGTCCTGCCAGTACGGCGCGCTCAGGAGATCCGCGTGGTTTTTCTTGAAAGTCTCGAGATACCGGCCGGGGATCAGGAAAGACTCCATCTGCTGGGGGAAAAAGTCGTTGTCCATCGCGGTGATGCGGTCCTCGAGCGGCAGGTATTCCTCGTAGTCGTCGCGCGCCGGCGGGATGTCGCGGATTTCCCAGTCGATGAGGTCCGAGACGTCGTCGTTGTCGAAGAAAACGACGCGGCCGAACTGCGTGACGCCGAAGTTCTTGAGGAAGAGGTCGCCCGGGAAGATGCCGCCGGCGATGAGGTCCTTGATCGCCCAGCCCAGATCGTCCATCACGCGGCGCTTGGCCTCCTCCGAAATGTCCGGATCGACCAGATACAGCGACAGCGGCGTGACCTTGCGCTGGACGAACACGTCGCGCAGGAGTACCCGGTCACCCTCGACCTGGACGCTCGAGGGTGACGTCCGCACGAGCTCGTCGAGGAGCTCCGCGGGGAACTCCCCGCGCGGCAGCTGAAGGTTCTGGTAATGCATGGAGTCCAGCAGGCGGCCGACGCGGTCGATCTCGTGGACGCGCTGGTACTTCTGGACGACCGAATGGCGGCCCGCGAACGATTCCTTGTCCGAGAAGTCGCGGACGATTTTGAACACGTACGGGAAGTTCGGGAGCGTGACGACTTCCATGACCATGCCCCGGGCGCCCTTCGTGCGCTCGAACTGCGCGCCCGATCTCTGGGCCTCGCGCAGGGCCTGCAGGAAGTGGATCTTGCCCGGCTGGATGAAGCCGAACGACGCGTAGACGTCCGCGAGCTCGCGCTTGGGCAGGATCGTCTGGAGGAAGTCCGCCGTTTCGCGGTAGGCCTTCACGTCCGCGTGGAAGTTGGAGCGGTTAGAGCTGAAGAGATTGTTGACGTTCGCGTCGTCGGTGAGGACCGCGCGGACTTCGACGCCGTTCTCGCCGTTGACGAGCGCGAAGACGAGCGGGATCACCCGGCCCTCGGCGCGGATGCGGCCGACGAGGTAGGCGCCCTTGTTGCGGTAGAAAACGGGCTGGAGCACGTCGACGCTCTCGATCTGCACGGCGCGGCCGCGGATCTGCAGCTGCCGCTCGAGGTTGCGCGCGATGCGGTCGGCGGACTGGAAGACGTCCCGGTCCAGGTTTTCGTAGCTCGCGCCCGGGGCGAGCTTGGCGGATTCGAGGATCGAGCGCACGAGCGCGGCGTTGGTGCCGGTCTTTTCGAACGTGCGGAAATAGGGTTCGCGGCTGGTGGGCACGGTCTGGTCGAA
Organism: Candidatus Eiseniibacteriota bacterium; assembly: GCA_035496715.1. Taxonomy (GTDB): domain Bacteria; phylum Omnitrophota; class Gorgyraeia; order 2-02-FULL-51-18; family 2-02-FULL-51-18; genus DATJEK01. The sequence goes on from DATJEK010000001.1 coordinate 6,832, forward strand.
CACGCCGTCGTCGGAGTATTCGACCGGCTGGCCCAGCTTGAGGAACGCGCGGCGCATGACGGAATAGAAGAACGTGATCGCGATGTCGGCGTCGTAGCGGCCGGCGATCTTCGCCTCGTACAGGTCCTTGATCCTCGCCCACGACTCGCGGTCGGCGGCGTTCTCGCGGAGGACCGCGCTCGTGGCCCTCTCGACCTCGTCGAGGCGGACGCGGTAGAGCCTCATGCGCTCCTGCCCGTCGTCTAGCGCGCCGTGCCAGTCGCGGGCGGCGAACCGGGTTTCGGCGCGGCGCGTGATCTCGTCGTATTTCTGGTAATACCGCGTGAACTGGTCCTGGATGAGCGCGGCGACCGTTTCGGCGTCGGCCGCGGATACGGCCAGCCGGGCGCCGCGGACTTCGCCCCGGCGGTACTGGGAAAGGAGCGCCGGCTCCGCGCCGATCAGGAGGCCCGGGGCCTCGCGCTTCAGGCCCGAGACGGGAGCGGCCTTCCGCTGGGGCTCGCCCATGACGCGGCGGATTTTTTCGATCTCGGTCGCGTCGAGCGGCACGAAGATGACGGCGTCCTGCCTCTCGAAGATCTCCTTCACGTCCTGCGCGAAGAAAAGGTGCTTGAGACGCAGGGGCTTGCCCTGGTCCGCGATGTTTTCGTAGATCCTGGGGGCGAGCATCGTCGTCTGGCCCTCGTTGCCGGCCCCGTACAGCGTCGGGAGGCTCGGCTCGAGCTTCCGGAGCGCGCGGCGGTCGTCGAAGAGCGCGGTGATTTCCTTCTTTTCCCCGGCGTCCAGCTTCGAGAAGACCTGCTCGAGGATCTGCGCGTCGGAGAGCTTGTCGAGCTTGATCTTGTATTTCCTGGCGAGCAGGCTGACCTTCAGGCGCGTATCCGGCACCGCCATGCGGACGGAGGCGAGCGCCGTCTCCAACTCTTTCTTCTCGGCTTCCGTCAGCTTCGCGGGCAGCTGCGCCAGGAGATCGGCGTCTCCGAGCTTCTCGAGCCCGTATTTTTTCGCCAGGTCGAGGATCTTCCCGCGGTCCGCGTTGTGCGTCTCGACCCGCTGGAGGAGGCGGTTGAACGAATTGACGAGCATGAACAGGTAGTTGTTGCAGGTGTCGTCGTAGAAGAACAGGTTGTCCAGACGTTCGCCGGCGAGAAGCCTGGCATAGAGCGCCCGCGCGATCTCCTCGTAGCTCAGCGTCGTCGGCGTCTCCAGCTCCTGCGCGTCCAGCTTCTCGGTCTTCTCGAGCACGATGTGCGACGCCATCGCGGCCTCTCCGCCGGGATAGATGTTTTTGGGCTCGCCGTGCATGTCGAACATCACGACCGTCGGTCCCGCGGACGCGGCGATGCTCTGGAGGATGCCCGGATTTTCCTCGTCTTTCGTGTACTTCAGGCCCGCGCCGCGGAACGCGCGGATCTTGTCGCGCGCGACGCCCTTGGCGACCGCGAGCTCCCTCCAGGGCGGGAAATGCTCGTCGTTGTAGGTCACGACGATCAGGTTCTGGACGTCCTTGCCGAGAAAGAGCGTCGGCAGGGCGGCCGCGAGGCGGTCGGTCACGATGCCCGCCATCTTCTCGATGTTGGCCGGCGTCGGGTCGTATCCGAGGCGGTAGAGGTTCTTCGCGACGGCGTCGGCGATCGACCAGAGCGTGCCCTGGCCGCGCGCGAGCGGCAGCGCCTCGATCTCGCCTTTCAGCTTCACCTTCCGGCCGGCGAGCTCGTTGAATTTCGGGCTGGCGAAGACCGGCACGAGGATCTCGTAGGGCGTCTGCTGTCCGCCGTGGAGCGAGACCGCGTGGATCATCTGGAGCCAGAAATCGAAGTTTTTCGACGCCAGGTCGCGGGAGGGAGCGTAGGAAAGCTTTTTAACGAAAGCGTCGATCGCGGCCTTCTTGGTGAGGGCCTCCATGCCGAAGAGGGCCCCGAAACCGCCGGTGGCGTTCTTCGCGGCGAGCGCTTCCCTCTCGAGCCGCTTGGCGAGCGCGCGGAACGGATACCACTTGAGTTCGGGCGTGCGCATCGCGCGCTCCAGCAGGCCCGGATCCTTGTACGTGTCGATGCCCTCGAGAATCGCGTCCTGGACGTTTTCCTTCTCGTCGTTCAGGCGCGACAGAAGCGCAACGGCCACCCGCTCGCTCTCGTCGGCCGTCAGGAACGTGAGCGTCCGGAGGTCGGCATCCTTGATCTCGTCCCGCTTCTTCTTGAGACGCTCCGCGGCCTCGTCCCTGGTTTCCTTGCGAGGCTGCAGCCGGGCCAGGCGGGAGATCGCGTAGAAGCGGATGTCGTCGGCCTCTTTCGAGTCCTTCAGATACCGGAGGATCGTCTTGAGCTCCCGTTCAACCGTCTTTTTGTCGGGCGCGGCGGCCTCGAGGGTGGCCAGCGGCGAAACGAGCAGCCCCGCGGCCGCGGCGCCCGCGCCCCGCAGGAACTCCCGGCGCGACGCCAGGCGCGCGCCGAAGTAATTGAGGTTTTCGGTGATGCGTTCGTTGTTCGACTCGAAGGTGGAGATGTAGTCCGTGAGGCGCCGGCTGGCCGTGGCCGGGTCCGGCGCCTCGAGGGCCGCGTTCAGGAGGTCGACGAGCCAGGGCATCGTGACGGGGGCCAGCACGTAGCGCTCGACGATTTCGCGCGCGACGGGAAGCGTCGTGGTCTTCGTGGCGGCGTTGACTTTCTTGTCGTCGGGCTCCGCGAGGAGGCGCTGGTACTCTTCGTCGAGCAGCCGGCTGAAGATCTGGGGGGTCAGCACCTGTCCGGCCAGCGGGCCCGCGCCGCCGATGACGGCCTGCTTGGCGAGCCATTCGCGGAGCGCCTTCAGGCGGATCTCGCCGGTGGCCATGTCTTCCATGAGGTAAAGGATGTTGTCGTCGGCGAAGTCCGCGGCGGGCTTGATCGCCACGGCGGCCTTGTTGACGAGATACGCGTTGGCGTACTGGACGAGCACCGAGAGCGCGTCGCGGATGCCCTTCTCGGTGAGCTGGCCCTGGGGGATCGCGAAGAGCGCCTGGAAATCCGAAGGCCCGTATCCGAGCGGCTCGATCTTCTGGCCGAGGAGGTTCTGCGTGAGCCCCAGCTGGTTCACCTTGCCCGTGCCGGCCAGGCCGTCCTTCCAGACCTGCTGCACGATCGGCACCATCTTCGGGTGCGCGACCCAGGCGCCGGAAGCGCCCCGCTTGAATTCGCGTTCTTTGCCCTGCTGGGCGCGGGCCATCGCCTGCTGCACGGCCGCGGGCGACCCGACGGGGATCTGCTGCTCCATGCCGCCGATCCAGAGGACGGTCCGCCCTTTCCGGTCCTTCGTGTTGGCGGCGTTCAGGACGCGGGACTCGTAGGCGGCCATGTAGCCCTTGGTCATCGTGATCTCCGAAATGTCGGGCTGGATGAACGCGGGATCGCCGTGCTTGGCGTCGGTGACCGAGGCGATGTAGTCGTAGCGGCCGGTGTTGTAGCCGACGAAACGCGGCGCGAGCGCGGCGCGCGTTTCCATCAGCTGAAGCGTCTCGTCGATCTGCTCGACGAGGATGAACACCTTGACCGTGCCGACCGGGAGATTCAGCTCCTCTTCGAGGCGGGAGAGCATCTTGTTCCAGAAAGCGGCCTCCTCGTAGGTCTGGATCTTCGGAAGATAAAGGACCGGGTGGATGCCTTTGGCGAGGAATTCCTTGTAATTGTTCGTGACGTAGAGCACCGCGTCGACCATCGAGGCCGACATCGGGACGCCGTCGTGCATGAGATGCCGGTCGTCCAGGTGGAGGCCGCGGGCGCGGTAAAGCACGGTCGTGAAGTCGAGCCGCGACTGCCAGTCCGCGATTTTCTGCTCGGCGGCGAGCTTTTGGGCCTCGGCCAGGAAGTCGGCGTCGCGGGCAAGGGCCTTCTTCAGGCTCCTCTGGGTGTCGAGCGAGGTGGTCTTGTTCTGGCCCATCGCGTCCTCGCCGTCGGCCATCCAGCCGTCGGCTCCGGACAGGAGCGCGTGAGCGACGTTGCGGAGCGTGACCGCGGGGCCGGTGAGCTGGACCCACTGGCGCTGCAGCTCCTGCGGGATCGGAGAACCTTCGAACTTCCCTTCGCGCGCGTCCTTCACCGTGATCGGCGCGGCGCCGTACTGGGGAATGAGCTCGTCCTCCCTGCGGAACGAAAGCGGCTCACCCTCTCCCCTCCTCTTCCTGCGTTCGAGGCGGTCTTTGAGGAGCGCGCGGCGCTCGGCGTCGAGCGGCGCGAGGGCCTCGAGAACGCGGAGGGCCTCGGGGGTGAAAACGTCGGAGTAGGCGGCGAGAAGATCTCCCTGCTGGTCGTCCACGCGGGAGGCGATGGCCAGGCGGGCGCCCTCCCCTCGAGGGGAGCCCTCTCGGGGCTGCGCGCCTTGGGGCGCGGCTGTGGCGGGCTTGCCGAACTGCCCTTCGGTGTCGGCCTTGCCCTTGGCGCCGGTGCCGGAGCCGCCGCGGGCGACGCGCTGCTCGATCTGATCGACGCGGGTGGTGCCGGCCGCCGTCTGGTGCGTGACAAAACGGGAACGGTCACGCTGCTCGAGCTGCTGGGTCGACGTGACGAAGCCGCCGGCGCCCTTCTCGATCAGGCGCTGGGCGGCCAGATAAATCGCGTAGCTGGACACGTGGTCCTGGAAAATCGTGACGAACTGGAACACGAAGCCCGTTTCGCCCATCTTGAAGCTGAAGCTGAGGATCGCGTCGAGCATCGCCTGGACCGCCGGCGCGTACGGGCCCCAGCTGGAGGGCGTCTTCCAGTCGAATCCGTCGAGCGCCATCGCGGCCTTCACGTCGGCGATCTGCGAGGCGGAAAGCGACGACTTCCAGTTGTCGGGATTCGACCAGTTGAACGACGGCGAGAGGTTGATCGAGAAAAAGACTCCCTTGGCCTTGGGGTCGGCCTCGACGTTGGCCACGAACCGGGCGGCCTGCTTCACGTCCGGCTTTTCCTGCTCCATCCAGACGGAGTCGGCGATCTTCGCGTACGCGCGGGCGCGCACGGACGCGTTCACGAGGCCCTGCTTCGAATCGAGCTGGTAATAGCCTTCGTAGGTCCTCGCCTTTTCCCAGTCCCAGTCGATCGTGACGCCGAACGTCCTGGCGAGCGCGCGGAGGCCGTCGATCGAAAGCGTGTTCAGGAGCGGGTCCGAGGCCCGGAGCCAGGCTTCCTTCAACTTTTCTCCCTCGGGGCGCGCGGCCAGCGTCTCGGCGACGGCCTGCGGATAGGTCTTGAGCGCGGCCTTCTCGCCCCAGAGCTCCGTGAGCTTCTGCATGGCGGCGACTTCCTTTTCGATGTTCGCGGGTTTGCGGTCCAGGATCTCCCTGACCGTGATCTTGCGGTCGGAGGCATCGAGAAGCACGGTCTCGGGCGCCAGCGGCCCCTCGCCGAACTCGATGCCTTCGCGGTTGGCCCAGATCTCCCCGGCGTTCGGCGCGGCGTCTCCGCTCTCGTAGCGGAACGGCGTGTTGATCTCGAGACGCTCGCCGGCCGACAGGCCGCGCAGCTTCCAGATCTCGCGCACGCCGGCGGCCAGCTCGGGATAATTCACGGCCAGCTCGTCGGCCAGGATCTCGGGCGTCTTCGCCGAGAGGATGTCCCTGAGCTCGGGTTCGCTGACGCCGGGCACCAGCGCCTTGATCTCGTCGATCAGGGCGGCGTTGTCCGCGCGGCGGTCGAACTCGTCGACCTCGCGGCGCGACAGGCGGATGAGGTAGGCCAGCGACGGGAGATTCTTCACCGACGTGCCCATGATGAAGAAGTGGTCGCGCGGGTCTTCGTTGGACTGGAGGAGTTTGGCGGCCTCGGCGTCGGTGCGCGCGATGAGGACCATCTCCGAGCCGTAGCGGTCGGCTTCCTGACGGGCCATGAGGAGACGGCGGAAGTGCTCGCCCACGGACACGAGGACCTTGCCGGCCATGTGGCCGCACTTCTTCAGGCCGTGCGCCTGGTCTTCGAGATGGATGCCGGCCGCGCCCGCCTCGACGTACAGACGGACCATCTCCTTGACCGACTGGTGCCCGGTGTCGCCGTCGGCGAACATGGGGATGAGGTAGTCGATGAGCTGGGCGCGCAGGCCGTCGTACGCCCGGGCGCGGACCGCGTCGCGCTGGCCCTGGGAGGACGCGTCTTTCTGGGCGATCGCGTCGGAAAGCGCCTTCTCGAACACGGGAGCGATCGCCGCGTCCGGATTGTCGCGCGTCGGGTTCACGTAGACGTCGACGTCCTTCTTCGCGGCCGCGGTCAGGAGCGGAACGTAGCGGGCCTTCAGCGCCTCGAGTCCGTCGGCGGGCGCGTCCTTGAGCTCGCGGAAAAACGCGTCGAAGATCCCGTCCATCGCCTTGACGAGGAGGTTGAAGCGGATCTGCTGGTCGTCGTCGCGGTTTTTCAGCGACTTGTTGATCTCCTTGATCTTGGAGGCGATCGTGTCGAGCGGGTACTGCGCGAGGTCGGGCTGGGCCCAGTGGTGGGCGCGCTGCCAGCCGCTCATGTAGAGGGCGCGATGTCCGGCTTCGGCCATCGCCTCGGCCGTGGGGCCGTCCATGACGCCGCCGGTGGCGATGAAGCTCTTTTTCTCCCGCATCTCTTTCATCGCGTTGAAGAGCTTGCGCGAAAGGTAATTGTGAAGCTCGTTGCCCTCGCTCACGCGGCCGAGGAGCTCGAAGATCTCGCGGGCGGTCCACAGGCGGTTCGGCGCGATCCGCGCGAAGCGCTCGCCGTTCATGAAGGCGTCGACCTCCGCGAGCGAACTCAAGCGCGCGCCGGCGGGCTGCGGGCCGGAGGTCACGGCCGGCGGGAGAACCCCGCCCTTCAGGTAGCCGACAAGCGCCGCCAGATCCGTGAAGCCTGTGAGGATCGCGTCGGGCCTGCCCTTTTCGATCATCCGCTTGCGGTCGTTCGCGTAGTACGAATTGTCCTGCACGACGCCGACCGCGACGACGCCGGCGAGCTTCGCGTCCGCGATGTCGCCGTAGGGATTGTCGCCGATCATCACGACCTCATGGCCGGCGAGGTCCTGCTTGTGCCCGTTGTTCTGGGCCGACCGGAGCCACCGGAGGCGGTCGGCCTTGTCGCCCATCCCGGCCAGGAGAAGGCCGGAGACGCGGCCGGCGGCGCCGTAGCTCTCGAGCATGGGCTGGATCTCCGAACGCTTGCCGTCGGACACGACCCAGACCTCGACGCCCAGACGTTTCATCTCGTCGAGAAACGCGATCATGCCGGGAGCCAGCATGTCGCCCCACGTGCCGTCGGTCCGCTTGCCGTAGACTTCCATCGTCGCCGACCAGTCGAGCGCGAGCACCTTGACGTCGGGCTTGAGGGCCGGATTCAGCACTTCCAGAGAAGGCGCCGCCAGACGCGCCGCGCGCGTCTCTTCCTCTTCTTCGGCGTCCTTGACGACGCGGTAGACCCCGAACAGGTTCTGCCGCGGCTCCTCGAGCCACGTGAAACCCGCCCGCACCAGCGGCAGGCCGAGCCGGCTCTTGGGGAAACCGACTTTGGAAATCTCGCGGGTGATCTCGGGGTTGATGACCTTGTCGACCGAGATCACGGCGCCGTTGTGGGCGACTGCGGCGATCTGGTCCGCCAGCGCCTGGTAGAGGCCCTCGCGGCGGAACTGCGGCAGCGTTTCCACGGCCTCGAGCCGGACTTCGGAGAAGAACTGGCCCAGGTCGCCGTCGCTCAGGCGCTCGCGGTCCCCGTAATTTTTGAGATGCGTGTTGGCCAGAAGGACGTACGCGACCGTGCGGTCGGTGGCGATGTTGCGCGCGTAGTAAAAGCGCTGGCGGTCGTCGCCCTGATAGAGCGACCATTTCTGGTCGGCGATCTTCACGGACTTCGGCGCGTCGAGCGCGATGTAGGTGCCGCTCGAAGGATAGAGGCCCTCCGCGACGCGAAGCGTGAACACGCGCTTCTGCCCCTGGAAGTCGAGGCGGATCTTGCGGCCGTTGAGCGCCTGGAAATCAATGAAGCGGTCCCCGAGACGGTTTTCGACGAACGCCTGCGCCTTGTGGCTTTCGTCGCGTCCGTGGATCAGCGCCCAGGCGGCCAGGAACTGCGGGCGCCCCTTCTGCGAATCGACGATCGAGACGAGATAGTCGGCGAACTTGTCGGGGCTCTCGGTCGTCGAAAAGCGGCGCGCCGCCTCGCGCGCCAGGTCAAACGTCCCCAGGGCGAACGTATCCATGTAGGCGAAGCTCATCGCCGACAGGAGCTCCACGTCCGAGATGCGGGACGGGTCCGACTTGAGCGTCGCCAGGGTGCGGCGCATGCGCGCCTCGAACTCGGTCCGGTCGCCGGTGTTGTCGGCGAGGCTGCGGAGCGTCAGCCAGGCGCGATACTGCGGCTGGGAGGTGATGGTGGCCAGGCGCGCGCCGAGTTTGTCGTCGAGCTCGCCGGCGCGGATGCGCGCGCGGAGCTCTTTGTACATCGGCAGCTGGTTGAGGCGCGCGAAGGTGGCCTTCACTTCCTGCGAAATCTTGTCCTTGGTCAGGCGGTCGAGCGCGTCCTTGACCTGCCGGGGCCTGGGCTGGTCTCTCGGCGTGAAACCGAACACCGCCAGGTCCTCGGTGTAGCGCCGCAGCAGCGTGTCCTCGTCTTCCACCGTCTCGAAATGGACGGGGAGCTCGATGCCGAAGAGGTCCTTGAATCCCTGCCAGACTTCCTGGTTCGTCATGCCCACCGACGCCACGAGCTGGGCGAGGCGGATCGGGAGGTCGTGCTTCTTCAGCTTCTGGATGCCCTCGGACGGCTTCTTCTGCCGCACTTCCCTGTGCTCGTCGATCTTCTTGGTGTCGACGAACGCCTGGCTCCTGACGATCGTCTGGAGCTGGTCGGCGTCCTCCACGCGCAGCGCGAAGCTCGAATGGCCGTCGTCGATCGCCGCGTTGATCTTCGCGACGAGCGCGGCCATGAGCTCCTGGTGCCTCAGACGGTCGCCGTTCCTGTTGCCGGCGCCGTTGGCCGCCAGCTGGGCGTAGACCCGCTTCATGTCCTGCGAGATGAGCTCCATGAGCCGGAGGAGGTCGTTCGTGTGCGTGTCGTTCTGCGCCTCTTCGGCCTCGAGGAAACCCAGGGCGGCCTCGTACAGGCCGAGCGTCTCCTGCGCGAGGATCTCGTCGATCGCGTCGGTGCTTTTCGCGTTCTGAATGGCCTGGCGGTGGCGGGTGGCGGCGAGATTGTAGACCGCCTGGTTGATTTCCAGGACGACGGCGACGCCTTCCTCCCGCTTTTTCTCCGGCACGCGGATCGCGGTCGAGTACGCTTGGGAATAAAGTTTGAGCACGGCCTCGTCCGAGAGCGTGCCCTCGGACTTCTGCGCCTGACCCAGATACGCCCGCGCCTGGCGGATGCGCTTGTCTATCTTGTCGATTTTCGGTTCGCGGACGTCTTCCTCCTCGACGATCGGCGCGATTTCCTTCGGCGCCGACACCTCCTCGGTCCTCGTGAGATCGGCCGCCGAAGGCAGGGCCGGCGCGGGCACCGTGCCGGAAAAAACCGGATCGGGCGCCCCGTCGGAAAGAGCCGGGACCGTCGCTCCGACGGCGAGCGTCTCGTCGAACGGGACCGGTTCGCTCCGGGAGACCTGGCCGATCGCGGGGTCTTCGACGAGAAGCGGCGAGCCTTCCGGCACCGTGGGCCCGATGACCTGGGACTCGAAGAACGCGGCGCCGCCGGCGCTCGCCTGGGCGCTGATGATCTGCTGCGTGACCTCTCCGACGTTCGCGGCCAGATCCTTGGGCAGCTCCGAAACCGTCACCGGCGGAAGCGGAGCCGCGGTCTGGACGGCGGCCTCCGACTTGCCGTTTCCGTTGAAATGCTCGAGCTGATGAAGCGCCCAGGCCGCGCGCCAGGACTCGTCGCGGCCCTGGAAATAGGGAAGCATCTCGGAAGGGATGTACAGGTTTCCGCGGACCCGGCCCGCGTGCGCCAGCAGGTCGACCGGCGGAACCTGGTGACGCTCGACGGCGATCCTCAGGATCTCCGCGGTGAGGCCTTCCAGGACGTAGATGCGGATGCCGGGCTCTTCGAGGACGCCCTGCGGGTCGAACAAGTGATAATCCCCCGAACCGAAGCGAAGCGGCTTGGGCTTCGCGCCGGCCGTGAAAAGACGCTTGATCGCCTCGTTGACGATCGAGTGCTCGTCGTCGTTCAGGCCTTCGGCGTTGAAACGGCTGGCCGGAGCCGCCAGGCGGGCGCCCGCCATCGCGTCCATGTCGCGGAAGAGCAGGTTGAAACGCCGCTCGCCGGAGTGGACGTCCGCGTAGATCGCGTTTTTCTTCTCCACCATCGGCTTGAGTTCGCCGACGCGGCGCTGGGCCTGCTCCATGTGGTACATCGCGTTGGGGATGTTTTCGGCGGCGCTCTTCCCCTTCATAAATTTCGAAACGTTCTCCAGTTCGTCCAGGATGTCCTGGAGCGCGCGGATGACGCCGCCGGATTGGTCGCCGGAGGAGGCGAGCGCCTTCTGGTAGACGTCCTGGATGGCGGAAAGACGGGTGCGGATCGATTCGACCGTCGCGAGCCTGGCTCCCTGAAGCTGTCCGAGCCTCGCCTTCTGGGTGTCTTTGGCGACCTGGAGAAGCGCCTCCTGGGCCTTGTCGAAATTCTCGGCCTTCCCGCCCCACGCGAGGAGGCCCGGGCGCTGGAGGCCGCGGCCGAACGAATAGGAGATTTCCCACGGCGCCTTCGCGAGCTTGCGCACTTCCGCGGCGCGGGGTGCCTTGCCTTCGGCCTCGAGCTCGGCGGCGGCCTGGTCGCGCGCTTCTTCGAAGCGGGTCAGGCGGGCGCGGCTGACGGCGTCCATGTTGAGCACCACTTCGTCGTCCTTCTGGCCGCCGGAGAGGAAAACGATCGCCGGCACTTCGGCGGGAACGGTCTTGAGGAGGCCCTTCAGCGTCTGGAAACCGACCGTGTCGGCGTCGGCGCGCGCGGCGGCCTTGTTGCCCGAAAGGATCATGCTCGTCTTCAGGATCGCGCCGTCGAGCCAGACCCCTTCCCTGGCGAGCTCTTCGTAGAGGATCTCGATCGTGCGGGTCGTGGCGGCGTAGCTGGCCGCGATGTCGTGAGCGCCGTCGAGGAGGACTTCCGGCTCCACGATGGGGACGAGCCCCGCCTCCTGCGTGATCTTCGCGGACTTGGCGAGGACGGCCATGTTTTTCCGGATGTTCGCCTCGGTCGGGAAATTTTTGGCCGGGTCGATGGCGACGGTGACGCGCCACTTGGTGAAGACGGCGCCCTTGGCCTTGTAGGTCGCGAGCATGCCGGGCAGGTCGGCCAGGCCCTTCGGATCGGGAATTTTTTCGCCGGGGCTCGCCGGGTCGTCGATCAGGCCGCCGTCGGTCTTGATGCCGGGAAGGATGCCGCGGCCGAGGAGGTGGTGCTGGACGAGATTTCGGCCCTGGCCGTCGACGTTGTCGAAGGTTTCCTTGTAAAGGATGACGGCGTTGATGCCCGAATTCTCCTGCCCGGGGACCGTCAGCATGAGGCGGCGCATCTCCTGGCGGTTCTCGTAATTGTTTTCGAGGCCGACCATGTCGAGGCGGTTCTTGGCCGAGCCGGTGGACTCGTCGGCGGCGAGGATGCCTCCGTCGGGCGGGACCATCCGGGAGGCGATGTCGCGGAGCTCTTCGCGCAGCGTCGTCGTCGGCGCGGCGCCCAGCGGACCGAGCCGCTCGAAATATTTGTCGGCCCCGAACCCGCGCAGCGCCTGGGCGTCCTGCAGGAGCTCGCGCATCGTGTCGGCGACCTCGGCGGCGGCCTGGTCTTCGCCGCGGGCGATCACGCGCACCGTTTCGCCGGCGCGGGCGTTCAGGCGGACGATGCGGCCCTCGTAATTCGCGGGCGCCTGTTCCTTGCGGGCGTTTTCGAGCCAGACCTCGACGCTCTTCTCGCGGCGCGCGCGCCGCGCGAAACGCGCGAGAACGGCCGCGGCGCTCGTGCGGAGTCCGGTCGGATCCGCGACGACGGCCTCGCGGGAAACTTCCGCGAGGCGCGCTCCGGCCATCGTGGTCGCGCGGTCGCGGCGCGCCTTACGGGCGGTCTCGATCCTCGCGCGGAGAACGGGAGCCGCGCCCGCGGCGTCGAGAAGCCGTTTGATCGCATCGGCCTCGTCGCTCTGCCTCAGCACGTTGCGAAGGAGCGTCAGCGCGAAAAAGTCGTCGTCTCCGGAAACTTTTCCGGTTTCGAGGATGTTCAGGAAATTCTGGGGGAACCGGGCGAGCTCCTCTTCCGGCAGGCGGCCGACCGCGTCGCGGACGCGCTGGATCTCCGCGGAGGACAGCGGGTTCGTCAGCGTCAGGCGCGTCCAGAACATGAAGAATGGCGCTTCGGGCTGGCGCGCCTTCTCCGCGTCGAACTCGGGCCCCGGCGCCTGAGGAATCCGGCTCGCGTCGGCCTCGGCGAACACGGCGTCGTAGGCCTCGCTCACGAGCGCCTGGCGCAGCGCGTCGTCGGCGACCTCCGGCAGCACGTACTTGAGATACGCGGGGCCCGTGACGAACTTGCGGTAGTCTTCTTTATAAAGGGGCGTGAGCTGAAAACTCTGCTCGTAGCCGAAACCGGCGGCCTCGACGGCCTCGCGGATGGGGTCGAGATTCGGCGGCGCGGGAAACGCGCGGGTGCGTTGCTGCTGCACCGAGGCGTCGGCGAGCTTCCTCTCGACGTCGGGCCAGACGGCCGCGAAACGGCCGTTCTTGCCGGCCCTCAGGATCTCGATGGCCTTGTCGGCGACGCGGCGGAAGACGGAATCCAAAAGGATCGCGTCTTCGGGACGGAAGCGACTGTCGATGTTGCCGCTGCCGATGACGAGCTGGGCTCCGGGCTTCATCGCCTTCTTCAGGCCCTCGAGCGTCGAACCGCGCTGGGCGGGCAGCACCAGGTGAAACGCGTTCGAGAAAAACACCGCGTCCGCGGCGCCTTCGAGTCCGGGGATCTCGGAGAGCTGCGCCCACGTGCCGGTCGTCTTGTCTTCTTTCAGGATGTAGAACTCCGTCTCGCCGACGACGTCGGAGTACGAGGCCAGCGCCCTCATCGCGTACTGCATGTAGCTGCGCGAGAGATTGGTGTCGATGTCGGCGAGGACGAGCTTCCGGATCTTCTTCCCCTGCCGGCGCAGGTCGTCGAGAAGCATGAGCGAGGAGGCCGCGGTGCCCGCCGGGAAATCGACGACGACCGAGGAGGGCCCGAGCTTCTCGGCCGTGCCGGCGAGGTCGAATCGGCTGTTGTGACGGTACCAGGCGGCCTTCACGACGTCTTCGGCGTACGTCCAGGCGCTGCCGCCCTCGCGCACCTGCGCGGTCGCGGGATCGAGCTTTTCGTAGGCGAGGCGCGCGCCCTCCGTCTTCGGCGTTTCGGCCTGGCGCGCCGCGGCGCCGCCGAGCGCGGGGTTGCGAGCGAGCGTGTCCGCGAGCGCCGCCTCGGTGCCGCCCTCCAGCGCGAGCTCTCCGGCGAAGCGGACGAGCGTCGTGGAGTTGGGCCGCGCGGCCGCCCAGCCCTGGTGTAGATTTTTATCGGAACCGGCCCGGCGCGCGGAAGCGGCGGCCAGCGGATTTTCGTCGCCCAGCTGGGAAAGGAGGATTTCCTCGTAGCGGCGCAGGTTCGTCTCCTGCGTCACGTTCGGCGTCACGACCGCGTACGAGGCGCCGCGCTTCTGGAGAAGCGATTTCAGGCTCGCCGTGTGATAGCCGCCGGTGAGGAGGACGGCCGTGTCGAGACGGTCGCGGTCCATCCGCTCGAACGCCTTCCGCAGGAACACCTCGTCGCGCTTTTCCGTCGTGCGGTAAAACCCCTCGGCCTCGGCGCGGCTCTCCTCGAGCACGGGAGAAAATTTGAGCACGTCCTGGTAGTGGCCCAGGTCGTAGAGGCGCCGGTTCAGGAACGCGAGCGCGACGATGGTCTCGAAACGCACGTCGCCGCGGTAGGAGAGGTACTCCTGGAAAAGATCCTTCGAGACCTGCAGCGAGAAGAGCTTGCGCTGCAGCTTCATGTATTTGGAGACCTCGCGCAGGTAGAGCGCCTCGGGGGTCTTGAGCTCCTTGCGGAACACGGCCTCTTCGAGCGCGCGCGTCTCGTCGCCGAGCTTGGCGAGATCGACGCGGGAGAACGTCTTCAGGTAGTCGGCGTACAAGGCGAGGTTGCGGTAGGCGCTCTCTTCGAGGCCGTGAGCGCGCGCGGCGGCGACGAGCGTCTCGTAGAACGCGGCCGGAGGGTGCGAGGAGGAACGCAGCTTGCCGAGCTCCTCGGAAAACTCGCGGAAGAGCTCGGCGCGGGCGGCGGTGCCGTAGAGCGCCGTCACGAGCCTCTCCTGCTCCTTGTTCGCCGCGGCGAAGTCGATCTTTTCTTCCTTGGCGTGAAGGTCTTTCAGCGAGGCGAACGAGGGATAGGCTTCGAGGCCGACGCCGGTGCGGGCGGCGTTTTCCCACAGGAGCGCGTGGTAGCGCGTGAAGTCCTCTTCCTTGCGCTCGTACCGCCCGACGGCGTCGTCGAACACGACGGCCTCACGCGGATAGAGCTGGCGCTTGAGGCTGTCGACGCGGCGGTCGATCTCGTCGAGGAAGGAAAGGATCGCGTCGCGGCGCGACACGAGGCCGGCGTAGCTTTTCAGGTTTTTGGCGTACAGCGAGGCGTCTTCGACGCCGAGCACGCGCAGGTCGAGATCGGAGGCGACGTCGATGTACTCGGCGCCGTTCAGCTCGCCCTTCATCAGGTACTTCTTCGCGACGCGTTCGCGCGCGGGGGTCGGCGCCAGGCCGCGCAGGAACGACAGGGAGACTTCCTGGGAGGCGCCCTCGACGAAGAGCGTCTTGACCTTGTAGCGCGTGACGAGCTCTTCGAGGACCTTGGCGAGATTCTCCTGGCCGCTCAGGTTCGTGTGCGCGTCCTCGATGTGGATCAGGAGACGCTTGTCGGCGCCGCGGTGGATCTCGTGGATCTGGGCGACCGCGGGAGAGATCTGAAGAAGACCGGGATCGTGCGCGAGGTCTTTGGCGAGAAGGCCCGAAAGCATCGGCGCCGCGTAGGCCACGTCGTTCATCATCATCGCGGCCGTCAGAAGGAGCGAAATGCCCCGCAGGATAAAACGGGACTTCCCGCCTTTATGGATCCGAATCGATTCGGGCATCAGGTGTATTTTCTTCGCCGCCGACTTTGTAAAAGTATTAGGGAATCCGGGCCGAAAAATACTAATTCAATTTTTGCGCAATGGACGAAGTTTACAGAAGAAGGGAATTCAATTCAAGAGAGGAGCGGCGGGAAAGGTAAAATTTATTCGTCCTTAACGGGTCAACTAGAATTCAAATGCGGATTCCCGCGCAGAACGTTTGATAATTCTGATAATTTTTGGTTAAACGGCGGGCGCGAAAAAAATCAGCCGATCCGGCTCAAAAGTGCGGAGCGCTGGTCCCGAACGGCTTCCGGAAGAGTCGGTCCGATCGATTGGAAAAAGGCCTCCTGGGCGGCGGCCTCCTCCCTCCATTCGCCCGGATCGACGGCGAGCAGGCGCTCGAGCGTGCCCGGCGCGAGCGCCAGATCCTCCACCGGCAGATCGCGCGGGACGAAACCGATCGGCGTGCGCGCGGCCTCGGCCCGGCCTTCGGCCCGGTCGAGGATCCAGCGCAGGACGCGCAGGTTTTCGCCGAAGCCGGGCCACAGATATTTTCCGGCGTCGCGGCGGAACCAGTTCACGTGAAAAATTTTAGGCGGCCGTGCGAGCCCGCCCCCCACGCGCAGCCAGTGCCCGAGATACTCCCCGAGGTCGTATCCGCAGAAAGGCCTCATCGCGAACGGGTCGCGGCGGAGAATGCCCGTTCTTCCGGTCGCGGCCGCCGTGGTCTCCGACGCCATCGTGGCTCCGGTGTAGACGCCGTGCGCCCAGTCGAACGTCTCGTAAACGAGCGGCGCGAGCCGGTCCCGCCGTCCGCCGAACACGATCGCCGAAAGCGGGACGCCCGCGGGATCCTGCCACCGCGGCGAGATCGACGGGCACTGCGCCGCGGGCACCGTGAAGCGGCTGTTCGGGTGCGCGGCCTTCTCGCCCGAAGCCGGAGTCCAGCGCCGGCCGTGCCAGTCGAGCCCCTCGGCCGGCGGCGTTTCGGTGAGCCCTTCCCACCAGACGCCGCCGTCGGGCGTCTTCAGGACGTTCGTGAAGATCGCGTTTCCCTTGCGCAGCGCCGCGAGCGCGTTCGGATTCGTCTTTTCTCCGGTCCCCGGCGCCACGCCGAAAAAACCGGCTTCGGGGTTCATCGCCCAGAGCCGGCCGTCGGGGCCCGGCCTCAGCCACGCGATGTCGTCGCCGACCGTCCAGACCTTCCATCCCGGCATCGATTTCGGCGGCACGAGCATCGCGAGATTCGTCTTCCCGCACTGGCTCGGAAACGCCGCCGCCAGGTAGCGCGTGTTTCCGGAGGGGTCCTCGACGCCCATGATCAGCATGTGCTCGGCGAGCCAGCCCTCCCGGCGGCCGAGCCAGGAGGCGATGCGAAGCGCGAGGCATTTCTTGCCGAGGAGGACGTTGCCGCCGTAATTCGACCCGACGCTCCAGATCGTGTTGTCTTCGGGAAAATGGCAGATGAAACGGTGGTCGGTCGCCAGGTCCGCCTGGCCGTGCAGGCCGCGCGTGAAATCGGCGGAGTCGCCGAGCACCTCGAGGGCCGGGCGGCCGATGCGCGCCATGATGCGCATGTTGAGGACGACGTAGAGGCTGTCGGTGAGCTCCACGCCGACTTTCGCGAACGCGGATCCCGGCACACCCATGAGGAACGGCACGACGTACATCGTGCGGCCCTTCATCGATCCGGCGAGGATGGCGCTCAGTTTCTCGTAGGCCTGGCGGGGGTCCATCCAGTTGTTGAGGGGGCCGGCGTCGCGGCGCAGGCGGGTGCAGATGAACGTGCGGTCTTCGACGCGCGCCACGTCGCTTTCGGCGCTGCGGGCGTAGAGGCAGCCGGGCCAGCGGACGGGGTCGAGCGGCTCGAGCTGCCTGGTCTCGACCGCCAGCCGCGTGAACCGTTCCTTCTCTTCCTCCGAGCCGTCGCACCAGACGACGTTCGCGGGGCCGCACAGGCGTGCGGCTTCTTCGACCCAGGACAGAAGCGCTCGATTGGCGATGGTCACGCCTTATTATTTATCGAGACGCTCCAGCCCGGCAAGCAGTTTCTCGGGGGTGAAAAACGGAGTGGAACAGGCGCCGTTCACGCACAGGAAGGCCGCCGGCTTCTCGAGTTCGGGATATTCGACGTCCGCGTTGGGCAGCGGCCCCTCTTTGCGGTCCCACCACTCGATGCGGCGGTAGAGAAACGGATGGGCGAGCGCCGCGCGGTGGAGCGCGAGTGCCGTCGGGTCGTTCTTGGGGCCCAGCACCGTGACGTGCTCGGGCTCCGAGGCCAGCTCCGCGTCCGCCAGGAGGACCCCCGTCAGGAACCGGCGGTTCCGGACAAGCGCGGGCGAGGCGAGATATTTCATCGCGTGCCCCGCGAGCTCGCGGTCCGCCGGGCGTCCGGAGTAGCGGAAAAGAAGATTGCCCCAGCGCGCGGCGTTCACGTTCTCCTCGATTTGCCGGACGGGCCGTCCGGGCATTCCCGCCGA
>DATJEK010000002.1:0-2828 GCA_035496715.1 Candidatus Eiseniibacteriota bacterium
AACGAGTACTGCGCGAAGATCGAGATGTGGACGGCCGGGGTCGTGACGGTCGGCAAGAAAGGGACGCTGATCGCGGAAGTGCGCGCGGAGAGCGTCGTCGTGAAGGGCGGAGAGATCAAGGGACCCGTGACGTCGCGGGGATCGGTGATCCTGGATAAGGGGAGCCGAGTCTTCGGGAACATCACGGCGCCCTCGCTTTCTATTGTTGAAAGCCAGCACGTCGTCGGCATGATCGTGACGGGTCCGCGGGCGGCAGAGCTGCTTGCGGAGATCGAGGCGGCCGTGGTTTCCAAGCCCCCGCCTCCCCAGGTCAAGTCCGGTCCGCCGGCGAAGGTCGCGTAGCTTCGAATTCAAAAAAGCCCGGTCCTCCGATTCCCCGGAGGGTCGGGCTTTTTATTTTCGTCGGCGCCGTTCATTTGGCTTGACCCGAGCAATGGCTCGAGTGACCATGAGTCTCAGACTTCAAGTTCATGTGAGGGGAGACTCATGGACCTTGAAACCCGCCACCTCGCCGCGTTCGTCGGCAAGGTTACCCTGCGCGTCCGCGACATCCTCAGTCGTGCCCAGGTTCAACGTTTCGAGATCCGGCGCGGTGAGCCGAAGATCGAGACATACCCGCACTGGATGGCGCTGACGGAGCCCCTGGACTTCACGAGTTCGGCGCTCGTGGAGGAGGAGCTCAACAAGGCCTTCTGGTTCGACCCGCGCCACCATCACGGCGAGGCGCGGCGGACCGGCGACACCGAGGTGCGCGACCGCAACCAGGCGGTCTACCTCGCGTGGGCCGGGACGGAGTTTCCGGGCGGCTCGACCGGCGTCCACCCGAAGTAGTCGGCGCGCGAGGTCGAGCGGTTCCGCGGCGGCACCTCACCCCTTCCAGGGGCAGGGATGCTCTTCCCTCAGCCGACGTCGGCCGCTCCGCGTTTTCGTGTCATGGGCCGGGCCGGCGAGCGTCCCAGGAGCATGGTCGACCTCTTCTTCTTTTTCGCCGGACTGGTCGTCGACGTCCTCGGGGTGTTTTTCGTCCGGGACCGGCGACGCTAACGCTCTTCCCCTCCCCGACTTACGCCGATAGAATCGGTAGACCGACGCGCCGCGGGCGCCGCTCGAGGGCTTGCCCTCCATAGCGCACCGTCCAAGGCGCGAAGGGGGCCGTTAGCTCAGCGGTGGAGCATCTGCTTTACACGCAGAGGGTCAGGGGTTCGAATCCCTTACGGCCCACCATCCTTCGCTCGGCGGAGCGAAGCGAAGCCCAAGTGAAGGATGCCCTCCGAAGCTCAGCCCCAATGGGAGCGAACGAGGGCCACCCGCTTCATCTCGACAATCCTGCCGGTTTTTCCCGGACCGGAAGCGGTGGTTCACGGAAAAGGTTAGATAAGGAGGATTCGGTGACGATCCAGCGATTCGAGCCCGGGCCGCGCCTGAGCACGGCGGTGCTGCACAACGGAACGGCCTACTTGGCGGGCGCCGTGGCGGACGATCCGACGGCGGACGTCAAAGGCCAGACGGAGCAGATCCTCAAGCAGATCGAGGAGACGCTCGCCGGCATCGGAAGCCAGAAATCAAAGATCCTCTCTGCGAGCGTCTACCTCGCGAACATCGGCACCTTCTCCGAGATGAACGCCGTATGGGATGCATGGGTGGACAAATCAAACCCGCCGGCGCGGGCAACAATCGAAGCGCGGCTGGCAGCGCCCCAATACCTTGTCGAGATCGTGGTGACTGCAGCGGTTTGAATCATGGTTTCAATCTTCTCGCTGACCTTCATCCTCGCGCAGGTTGCGGCTCCGGCAACGCAGGAGACGACGATCGGCGACAGACTCTATGTCTGGTCGCACCCCGCGGGATCGTACAACCAGGAGCCATATCTCAAAGACCTGAAGCCTTCAAGGATTGAGCCGGTCGATGGCGTGAAGTATCTGGGGCTGAAGAATACCTACTTCATCCGCTACAAGAACGTACCGGCTCTCCCGTTCGACGACTACTACGCGCCGTTCAAATCGTTGGACCGCGTCGTCTGGTCCCTGACGGGAGAATCGGGAGTCACGTCGGCCGAAGAACGCAAAGAGGCCTTCAAGCTGGCAGCCCACAACAAGAACATCACGGGATTCATTCTCGACGATTTCTTCAAGGACATCTCCAAGGAGAAGAATCTCGACGATGAAAACACTCCGCTGCCCGCGAGTCTCACGCCAAAAGACCTGGCCGACCTTCGGAGTTCGCTGACCGTCAACGGCCGCGCGTTGCCCCTGAACGTCGTGGTCTACACGAACCAGATCGTCCCCCGCGCCAAACCGCACCTGAAGCACGTCGACAACATCACGTTATGGACGTGGACGCCGGCAGAGCTGGATCAGCTCGAACAGAACCTGAAAAAGCTGGAGGCGCTCGCGCCGGATAAAGGCATCCTCCTGGGATGCTACCTCTACGATTTCAACAGCAACGCCCCCCTTCCCGTCGCCCGCATGAAGCAGCAGACCGAGCTGGGATATCGCTGGCTTCAGGAAGGACGCATCAAGGGGATGCTCTTCCTCGGAACGCCCATGGTGGATCTGGGTCTCGAGGCCGTGGAATGGACGCGGGAATGGGTCGCGAAGGTCAAGAATGAGCCCTGCAAGGGGCGTTAGTGACGGGTCATTGGGGTCGCGTCTTGCCTTCCAATCTTGTCTCGATGTCGTTCGATGGAACAGCCAAGGGAATGTAGATCCGGACGTGAGCTAGCGCGTATAGTCGCCGAGATCGCGGAGGCCCAGGGGAGGCGCGTCGAACCAGGCGTCTTTGGGCGCCAGCGTCATGGCAACCGCAAACGGGTATTTCCCCGCGGGGCT
>DATJEK010000003.1:0-8607 GCA_035496715.1 Candidatus Eiseniibacteriota bacterium
CAACCTGAGCCAGCTGCCCCCGAAGCTCGAGCCGAAACCCGCCTCCATCGAGCGCCGTTCCCCCGGCGAGGTCGTGAGCGTGCCGTTCGGCCGCCGGGTTCTGAACTCGATGCGCGGCCTCCTCGGGGGCGACAAGAGCTCGCCCGAGACCGATTTCGGCTCCCGCCTGGCCACCGGTTACCCCGCCGCGGACAACGAGCGCTGGGAGGAAGCCCGCCCGTGATCCGCATCGACGTGTCGCTGGCGGTCTGCCTCTACGTGCTGGCTTCGCTGGCCGCGGTGTTCATCCTGTGGATCTTTTTCGAAAAGAAGGCCGTCCTGCCGAAGTTCGTGCGCGAGGAGGCGGACGTCTGGGAGTGCTCCATCTGCGCCTACACCTACGTGGACTCGACGCACCACGAGATCTCTCAGTGCCCGCAGTGCAAGAGCTACAACAAGAAAGCCCCGGAAGAGCGGCTGATCTAGCCGCGGGCGTTTTGGATTGATTTCTTCCCGCGCAATGTTTATCATGGATATGGTTTTTTACTCAGTTTTGATCCCAAGGAGCCCTCAAAAATGATCACTGAAATCGGCATCGTCGCCGGAGACATTTGGCATTACCTCGACCAGCACCGCACGTCCTTTCTTTCCGAACTGGTTACGGGCATCGACAAGAACCGGAACGTCGTCCTGATGAGCCTGGGCTGGCTCGCGCGCGAAGGACACGTGATCATGGAGCAGGAAGGCGAAGACTACCGGATCACGCTGCGTTTCTGATGCCGGCGCCGCGCGCGCGGCGGGCCGCTTCCGCCGCGATCGTCGTCCTCACGGCGCTCCCCGACGATAAATCGGCGCGCCGGCTCGGCGAGGCCCTGGTCCGGGGAAAGGCCGCCGCCTGCGTGACGGCGCTCCCCGGCGCGGTTTCGACTTATTTCTGGAAAGGCCGCCTCGAGCGTTCGCGCGAAACCCTGCTTCTGGTGAAAACTCTCCGTAGAAACTACCCGAAGGTCGAGAAGATGATCCTCAAAAACCACCCCTACGAGCTGCCGGAGATCCTCCGGATCCCGGCGGACGCGACGGAGGCCTACCGGTCATGGCTCGCGAACGGCTGACCCTCCTTCCGCTCCTCCCGTTTGCGTTCACGCTGCTCGTCGCCCCCGCGGCCGGCGCGGCCGACACCGCTCCGGCGTCGGCACCGGCGGCGACGAAAGCCGATGAGACGGCGCCGGTGTGGCGGGACCTGAAGCCGGAGGAGATCATCTCGGCCGACGAATTGAGGAAGCTCCAGCTCGAGAAGAAATCCTTCCTGCTGTATGACGCCCGCTCGAAGTCGGACTACGACACCGCGCACATCGAAGGCGCGACGCTGCCGATGCCGCACAAATACTACACCGAACTGTCCCTCTACAGCGCCAACATCATCTCGCAGAAGCCCGATACCGCCGCCTACCTGCGCGACGCGATGCGCGACACGCCCAAGACGACACCGATCGTCGTGTACTGCAATTCGCACTGCCAGGCGAGCACGGCCGTTCTCCTCAAGCTGAAAAGCCTCGGCTTCACGGACGTCCGGGCCATGAAAGAGGGGATCCAGGCCTGGGAGCAGAAGGAGTATCCCGTCGCGCGTTCCGCGCCCGCCGAACCGAAGGCGGGTTGACGGGGCGGGGGGAATCCGGTAAGATTTGGGGCTCGTTGTCGTTTTCCGATCGGCCGCCCCGGCCCTTGATAGGATTGCCGGGACGATTTAAGTTTTTAGTTGGTCACTGGGGCCTGCCCCGCTGGAGTCGAACGGCGACAGCGGGACTAGGCCCTGGAGTCGAAAGAAAAATCCAGGGCCTGTAGCTCAGTTGGTAGAGCGCCTCGTTCGCAACGAGGAGGTCAGCGGTTCGAGACCGCTCAGGTCCACCAATTGAAACCCGTCCGGCCCCCGCCGGGCGGGTTTTCTCTTCCTTTATGTTCCCAAGGCCTTATGGTAAAATTTTCCGATGAAGCATCCCCGCTTTTTTGTCGAACCGGGCGCCTGTGAGCAGGATCTCTACACGCTCAGCCCCGAAGAAAGCCATCACGCGACGAAAGTGCTTCGCCTCAAGCCGGGGGATGCGGTGGAACTCTTCGACGGGGAAGGGAAGACGTTCTCCGGCACGGTGATCGGTCCCCGGTCCGGCCGCCTGGAGATCCAGGTGAACCGTGGCATCGCTTCCCCGGAAGGCCCTTCGTCCGCGGCGTCTCCGCGCGTCACCCTCGCGCCCTGCCTGATCAAGCCCGAGAGAATGGATCTCTTGATCCAGAAGGCCAGTGAGCTCGGGGTCCACGCGATCGCGCCCCTGGTTTCGGAACGCACCGTCGTGCGCCTTTCGGCCGAAAGGCTGAAAGCCAAGTCCCTGCGCTGGCAGAAGATCGTTTCGGAAAGCTGCAAGCAATGCGGCCGGAGCGTTTTGCCCCGGATCCTGCCCGCCGCCCGGTTTGAAGATTTTATTGCCCGCGCCGACGGCTATGATATGATTCTTCTGCCGACGCTGGCCGTCCCCGTCTCGGAACTGCGCGGAGCGCTCAAGGGCCCCCGTCCGAAGGAGGTTCTGGCGCTCATCGGGCCGGAGGGGGATTTCACCCCGGCCGAAGCGCGTCTGGCGGTGTCCCGCGGCGCCGTGCCGGTTTCGCTCGGAAAGCTCGTCCTCCGGAGCGAGACCGCGTCGCTCTATCTTCTTTCGGCGCTCAATTTTTTCTTTGGAGAAGCCAGCCATGACACGTAAGCGGTGCGGCCGCCTTTTATTTTTGACGGCGGCCCTTCTTTTGCCGGCGGCCTTCGCCTGGGCCGCGCAGAAGGTCGAGGAAAAAGACCGCGACGGGGACGGCCGCAGGGAAAGCAAGGTCTATTCGGAAAACGGCAAGACCGTCCGCATCGTCGCCGACGTCGACGGGGACGGCAAGGCGGATCTCTGGGAGGACTATGAGCCCGGCGGCGCCGTGAAGACGATCGCCCGCGACCGCGCCCGCCACGACGGCAAGCCCGACTACTGGGTTTATCTCAGCTCCGGCCGGATCTACCGCCGGGATTACGACCGCAACTTCGACGGCAAGCCGGACCTGAAAAGCTTCGAAGACAACCATCGTTTTCTGCGCAAAGAATACGACGACAATTTCGACGGAAAATTCGAGCGGACCGTCAAATCCCCCCAGCGCGGAGAGACGGGAATCGCCCGGACCTCCGCTCCCAAATAATCTATATTTTTAAACGTTTTACCGTTTGACAATCCCACTATTGGATGGTATACTCGCCGCTCAAAGGGATGTCTTGTACGGACCTTTCATTCCGCAATCCTATAATTTTATATAAACACATTCGACTCATTGAGTAAGAGAACCCTTTGAAAGAGTTCATCTCGCGGCTGACGTGGGTCGATTACCTGGCCATGGCGGCGGTGCTCCGCGGTTGCTACGTCGGGTACAAGTCGGGTTTTTTCCCCGAACTGCTGAGAATCGCGGCTTATCTTTTGACCGCCGTCGTGACGCTGAGGTTCCGGGAGTCGGTTTCGCAGTTCTTGACGCTGAACACGTTTTTGAACGCCTCGACGGCGGAGGCGGTCGCGCTGGGCGGGCTGATCGTCGGCGTGTTCGTGCTCGCCAAGCTCATTTCGCTGCTCATCCTCAAGATGCTGAAATTGGGGGAGGGCGGATTTTTTTACCGGCTGATCGGGCTGGTGCTGGGCGGATGCCGGTGGGTGGTCCTGCTCAGTCTGGCGTTCATGCTGATCTCGGGTTCGCCGCTGGCGCCGCTGCGGACCGATATCAAGGAACGCTCGGTTTCGGGCCCGCAGATCGAACGGGTGGCCCCGATGCTCTTTGACTTTCTGTCCAGCCTGTCGCCTCAGCTTTCGGTGAGCCGCAAGGCATGATTCCGGACGCGACGCTGAACCAGATCCAGGAGCGCCTCGACATCGTCGAGGTCGTTTCCGGCTATCTGCCGTTGCGGCGCGCGGGCCGCAGCTTCAAGGCCTGCTGCCCGTTTCACGGGGAGAAGACCCCGTCGTTCCACGTGAATCCCGACAAGCAGATTTTCCACTGCTTCGGCTGCGGCGCCGGGGGAAACATCTTCGGCTTCGTGATGAAGATGGAGAAGAAGGATTTTCGCGAGGCCGTCGAGATGCTCGCCGAACGCGCGGGCATCGAGATTCCCGACGACCGCCCGTCGCGGGACACCGAAGCCGCCAAGCGCGCCGAGCTCCTGGCGAAGGCCAATCACGCGGCGGCGGATTTTTACCATCGCGTGCTGACCGCAGGCCGCGAGGCGGAGAAGGCGCGCGAATACCTGCGCCGCCGCGGCATCCTCGACAAGACGATCGAGGACTTCCGCGTGGGCTTCGCCCCCGAGGCGTGGGACTCGCTCCTTCAGGGGCTCAAGGCGAAGATCGGCGAGGCGGCTCTCGAAAAGGCCGGGCTGCTTTTGACTCGCAAGGACGGCGGATATTACGACCGCTTCCGCAACCGGGTGATCTTCCCGATCCTCGACGCCAAAGGCGTCTGCGTGGCGTTCGGAGGCCGGGTGATGGACGACTCGGTGCCGAAGTACCTGAACTCGCCGGAAACGGATTTGTACGTGAAGGGCCGGCATCTCTACGGCCTGTACCAGGCGCGCAAGGCGATCCGCGAGAGCGACCTGGCGATCGTGGTCGAAGGCTACATGGATCTGATCGCCTGCCATCAGGCCGGCGTGGAAAACGTCGTCGCGTCGCTGGGCACCGCGCTGACCGCCGACCAGGTGCGGCTGATCAAGCGCAACACGCGAAACGTGATCATGCTGTACGACGCGGACAAGGCGGGCGAGGCGGCCACGCTGCGCGGGCTGGAACTTTTTCTGGAAGAGGGGATGGAGGTCCGGGTCGTGAGGCTGTCCCCGGGCCATGACCCCGATTCCTTTATCAAGGATCGCGGGGCCGCGCGTTTCCGCGAGGAGCTGGCGGCGGCCAAGACGCTGTTCGAGTACAAGCTCGCTCTTTTGAAGGAACGCCATCCGGCGGGTACGGTCGAGGGCAAGGTGAAGATCGCCAACGAGATGGTGGCGCTCTTTGCGAAGGTCCCGAACGAGATCCTCCGTTCCGCCTGGACGAAGGAGCTGGCCAAGGAACTTTCGCTCTCGGAGGAGGCGCTGTTCGCGGAGATGCGCAAGGGCGCCGACCGCGGCGCCAGGCCCGCGGCGCCGAAAGAGGCGCCGGCTCCGAAGGACGTTCCGCCGGTCGAAAAAATGCTTTTGGCCCTGCTTCTGGATTCGCCCGATTTCGCGGACGGCGCCCGGCAGGAGCTCTCGCCGGAGGATTTCCGGCACCCGGCCGCGCGGCGGCTGGCGAAGGGATTGCTCGAGTCGCGCGAGTTCACTCCGGCGGCCGCGCTGATCAACGTTTACAAGGATGACGCCGAGGCCGTCGAGGTGATCACGCTCGCTCTGGCCGAAGCGGACAAGATCGAGGGGCCCGCGGACAAGAGGAGATCGTTCGCGGATTGCCTGCTCAGGGTGAAGCGCTCGAGGCTCGGGGTCGAGCGCGAAGGACTGCGCTCGCGGATCCTCGAAGCGGAGCGCGAGGGCGACAAGAACCGGATCCGGCAGTTGATGGGCGACCTGGAAGAATTAAACAAAAGGGACAAACAAATCAATGAAAAAAAATAGCGTGAAGAAAGCCAATCGTCCTGCGGCGCAAAAAAACCCGGCGCCCGCCGCGCCCGAGACGGGTACGAACGCGCGCGCCGTCGAGACCGCCGATGTTTCCGAAGCCGCGAAGGCGAAACTGAAGGCGAAAGGCCTCGTCGAGCTGATCGCGCTCGGCAAGGAAAAGGGCTTTCTGACCTACGACGACATCAACCGCCTTCTGCCCAATCACGTGACCTCCTCCGACGAGATCGAGGACGTGCTGGCCACGTTGAACGCCCAGCATATCGAAGTCCAGGACAACGAAGAGGCCGCCGCGGCCGGCGACGACGACGAGGACAAGGAAGAAGTCGAAGAAGAGGCCGAGGAGAAGAAAGAAGAGGAAGCGGTCGCCGTTTCGCCCGCGCGCCTGGAGCAGATGGACGACCCCGTACGCATGTACCTGCGCCAGATGGGGCAGATCTCGCTGCTGACCCGCGACGCGGAGCTGGAGCTGGCCAAGCGCATCGAAGCCGACGAGATCGAGTTCCGCAAGACGGTGTTCGAGTGCTTCTACTCGCGCCAGTACATCCTGGATTTCACGAACAAGCTCCTGAAGCGCGAATACACGATCGAGGAATACATCGACGAGGAGCTGAAGTTCCGCGAGAACGCCCCGCGCACGCTTCGCCGCCTCAAGATCCTCGCCCGCCGTCTGCGCGGAGCGAAGAAGACGACGAACGTCCAGAACCTGCTGCTGGAGTTCCGCGTGAGCCCCCGCGTGGTCGAGGACATCTTCCACGACATCCGCGAAGGCGTGACGCGCCTCGAGCGGATCGACAAGGACATCGAGCGCTTCCGCCGCCGCAAGGAGCGCGCCCAGGTCAGCAAGCTGCTGAAAGAGAAGCGCCAGATGCTGCGGAAATTCGGCGAGCGCGACACGACCGAGCTCAAGGAGCGCTACCAGACGATCCGCCGCAAGGAAAACAAGTACCAGCGCGCCAAAAAAGAGCTGGTCGAGGCCAACCTGCGCCTCGTCGTCTCGATCGCCAAGAAATACACCAACCGCGGCCTGTCCTTCCTCGACCTCATCCAGGAGGGCAACATCGGCCTCATGAAGGCGGTCGACAAGTTCGAGTACCGCCGCGGCTACAAGTTCAGCACGTACGCCACCTGGTGGATCCGCCAGGCCGTCACGCGCTCGATCGCCGACCAGGCCCGCACGATCCGCATCCCGGTGCACATGACCGAGACGATCAACAAGCTGATCCGCGTCTCGCGCACGCTCGTTCAGGAGACCGGCAAGGAGCCGACGCCCGAGGAGATCGGCCAGCGGATGCGCATGTCGGTCGAGAAGGTCCGGGAGATCCTCAAGATCGCCCAGGAGCCGATCTCGCTGCAGACGCCCATCGGCGACGAGGGGGACACGCACTTCGGCGATTTCATCGAGGACAAACGCGCCGTTTCGCCGTCCAGCGCCACCACGTACGCGATGCTCAAGGAACAGATGGACGAAGTCCTCGCCACCCTGACCGAGCGCGAGCGCAAGGTCCTGAAGCTCCGCTTCGGCGTCAATGACGGCTACCCGCGCACGCTCGAGGAGGTCGGCTCGATCTTCAACGTGACGCGCGAGCGCGTCCGCCAGATCGAGGCCAAGGCCCTCCGGAAGCTGCGCCACCCGACACGTTCCCGCAAGCTCAAGACGTTTCTCGAGCTCGGCGCCGGAGAAGAGCTGGACTTCTAAAGCTTTTCTTCGTTTTTGCCCTGCCCGGCCGGCTGTGCTACAATGCCTCCTTTGGGGCGTTTTGGACCAGCCGGCCGTGTCGTTTCGGGGACGCGCGCCGCGTCCCCGAGCGAGTCAAGGGTCCGTAGCTCAGGCGGTTAGAGCAGATCACTCATAATGATCCGGTCCCTGGTTCGAGTCCAGGCGGACCCAAAGATGGACAGAAGAGACCTGAGGGCAATTAGCTCAGCTGGTTAGAGCGTTCGCTTCACATGCGAAAGGTCACAGGTTCGATCCCTGTATTGCCCACCATTTTTTGCCCCGGGGGCTTAAAAATCGGGGGCAAAAAATGGCGCCGAGTAGCTAGATTTTCAGCGCTTCGGTGCGTCGCAAAGGGCGCGAAGGCGCCTCATAGAGTTTAAGGAGATTATGCCCACAGCCATCAACGAGCAGATCAAGATCCTCGCCGAGCTTCAGAAGGTCGATTCGGAGATCTACCGGCTCCGCAAGGAGCTGGCCGGGATCCCGGCGCTGCAGAAGAAGGTCGAGGACGACTTCGAGAAGAAGAAGGCCGGCATGAAGGCCGCCGAGGCCGATCTCAAGGCCGCGCAGCTCAAGCAGAAGGAGAAAGAAGGCGAACTCGCCTCGAAAGAGGAAAAGATCAAGAAGCTCCAGGGCCAGCTCTACTCGCTGAAGACCAACAAGGAATACACGGCGATGGACCTCGAGATCAAGGGGCTCAAGGCGGACAATTCGCTGATCGAGGAGGAGATCCTGCGCTCGTTCGACGGGGTCGAGGCGGCCAAGGCGAAATGCGCCGCCGAGAAAGAGGCCCTCGTCATCGAAGAAAAGAAATCGAAGGAAGAAACGGCCGTCCACACGAAGCGCGCCGCCGAGCTTACCGCCGCGGCCGCCGAGCTCGACGAGAAGCGCAAGGCGTACCTGCCGAACATCGACCCGAAGCTGCTCTCGCAGTACGAGCGCGTGCTGAAGGGCCGCGAGGGTCTCGCGCTGGTCCCGGTGCGGAACAATTCTTGCGGCGGATGCCACATCGGCCTGCCGCCGCAGACGGTGAACGAAGTCATGATGCAGGAAAAACTCATCTTCTGCGAGGAATGCGCGCGGATCCTGTACTGGATGCCGTGAGCGCGAAAGACCGGACGGTCACCGTCTTCATCGACGGCGCCTCGCGAGGCAATCCCGGCAAGGCGGCGATCGGCGTCGTGTTTCCGGGGTCCGACGGCGAGCCGGACAGGTGCCTTTCGAAAACGATCGGCACGACGACGAA
>DATJEK010000004.1:0-9339 GCA_035496715.1 Candidatus Eiseniibacteriota bacterium
AAGAATTTTAAATCGGGGGAAAAAGACCTAACCTGCTCTATGGCAGTAAGTTAGGGAGCGTATATCTGAAAAAGCACCAGCAGGGCGATGATTGAAATCGCGGCTCCGAAGATCAGCATCATGATCATGGCGGTGAAGATCTTGGGGGCGGCGGACGGATTTCGGCCCAACGCCTGGATGCTGGCGAAGCCTCCGGCGGCGATGATGAGGCTGGGACCCAGAATACAGAGCGCGAAAATGAGGATGATGACCATGTCGCGATTCACGGTTCAGCTCTCCTCCACGATGACGGTCACCTGGTTCATGCTGGCTTTCGCGACGCCCCGGCGCACGGGCATGGCCTTGCCGTCGACGATGATTTTTCCTCCCAAAAGCCGGGAGAGGATCGGTTTGTGATGCGCCAGGATCTCGAAGACGCCATGCTCCCCCGGCAGGATCACGCTTATCGCGGTCCCCTCATAGAGGACGCGCTCGGCCGTCGCGATCAGCACGTTGAGGTCGCCCGCGTTAGCCATAAAAGGGGGTCAGCCTTGGGTCAAGGCTTCTTTTCGGGAGCCTTGAATTCGGAGAAGGCGGTGTCCTTCTCCCGCATGAAGATGTTTTCGGTCACCCGCGCCTGGCCCTGCCAGGTGAAATAAAACGCGCCGCCGAGGATGGAGATGAAGATCAGGATGATGAAAATGAGAATCCAGGTCGTCTTGGTCGAGGGCGACTTGAGATTCACCTCGGAGTTTTCCATGAGCTCGACGTTCGGCGGTCCGCCGGCCGTGACGAGGATTTTCTCGAGGCGCTCGATGTCGGCCATCACGGAATCCAGGACCTTCAGGTTGTCCCGGTAATAGGCGATGTGCTGCTGGCGGGTCACGTTGGGGTCGCTCTGCGTGTTGAGGATCTCCGTCAGGCGGCCCAGGATGGTTTTGGCCAGGATGTCGGCCTGCTCGAAATACGGCGTGTCCTTGAGCTTTCCGAGCACGTTGTTCGTCCGCTCTTCGAGCGCGTGCAATTTCGTGTCGGGCACGAGCCACACGTCGTCGAGCACGATCTCGAACGTCTTGGTCTCCCCCGGCGCCAGCTCGATGTCCTTGGCGACGTACAAGAGGGCCTGTTCCGCGTCGTAATCGATATCGAGGCCCCCGTTGTCTTTGACGTCTTTCAGCGTCACTTCTTTGGGGAGATAGCTCTTGATGCTCTTGGTCTGGGTCTTGGAGGTCGAAGGGTTGACGATGACCATCCGCATTTTTACCGTGGCCGCGTGAACCGGGACCGCGAAAGCGACAAGAAGGAAGACCGTTAGGAGAGCTGATTTCTTCATATTAAATTAACTATATTTTAACATTACTTAACTCTATTTGCAAGTTCGGCCAAAAAATTTTTACGACTCGAAGAAGGTGGCCACAACCGGCTCGTCCACCCCGCCCAAACGCTTCTCGACGACCGCCCCGAGGAGTTCGAGGCTCTGGGAAATCGCCTCCGAGCGACCGCGGATGTCCTGGATCGAGGAATTTTCGTCGATGGCCTTCCCGATCATCTGGGTGAGGTCCAGGCCTTCGTTGCCGGCCAGCTTCTGCAGTCGTTCCGAGATCTCGTTGACCGTCGAGCGGATGCGCTTGGTGTCTCCCCCGGAAACCTTGGCCACTTCCTGCGGCAGCTCGTTCACCGACTTCTGCAGGGATTTGAGCGCGCTCCTCATGTCTCCGCCCTTGGCCATCGTGGCCTCGAGCTCCTTGATCGCCTCGACGGCTTCCTTCGCGGCCTTCTCGGCGGCCGGGGCGGCGGATGCCAGACCGGCGACGGCGGTCAGGGAAATCGATTCGACGAATCCGGATCCGGCGACGAGACCGCCGGTGACGTCCTCGGTCACGATGTACGTGTACGCCTGGCCCGGATCAAAGTCCGAGGAATTGGCCTTGAACTCGAAATTGTAGTTGCCCGGGCGCGTGGGATCTTCTTCCATGATACCGTTGGCGATGACCTGCTTGTTCTGGTGGTTATAGACGCTGAGATACGGGGTGAGTCCCGTGGGTCCCTGGGCCTGCAGGAGGATCGAATCGCCCGAGAGTGCCGGATTGGGCGCGACGACCGCTTTCCACGAGAACTTGAGCGCGGTCTCTTCGAGGGTCTTGGCCGACTTCAAGCTCAGGTTCGAAGCGTCCTCCAGCTTGACGATCGAGTCCTGGATCGTGCTCGTGAAGTCGTCGAGTTTCTGCTGGATGATCGCGGTCTGCTGGTCGAGCTTCGTGTTGATCTGCTGGCTCTGCGTGTCGAGCGCGCTCTGGATCGTCGTGGTCTGGGCCAGCAGCGACGCGTTCAGCTCGGCGCTGATCGCGGAAAGGGGCTTGTCGATGTTCGCGGCGATCGTGGCGCGCACTTCCTCGAGCTTCGAGGGAGTCGTGATCTCGAAGGTGGTCGCGGTGGCCGTCCAGATGTTGTTCGGGGCCTGCGCCGCGTTCTGCGTGCGGGCGATGGCGGTGTAGGTCTTGCCCGAGACGATGTTCCAGGGGGCCTGGTCGACGTTGCTGAGCGACGTGATCCAGAATCCGCTGTTTCCCGTGGTCGTCAGCACGGCCGTCCCCAGGAAGGTCGAGCCGTCGTAGAGATCGACCTCCGAATGCAGCGTGCCGGTCTGAAGCGCGCCGTCGCGCTCGCGCCAGGCGGTGATGTCGAGGCGCTTCGTATCCGGATCGTAAGTGTAGCGCGACTCGGTCCGGGTGATGTGGATGACGGTCGTTTCCATGAGCAGCGTGAACGTGGGGTCGAGCTCGGTGTTGCTCTTGACCAGGATGACGCCCTGCGGCAGGTCGCCGTAACCCGTCTTGGTCCACAGGGCCACCCAGGAGCCCGCCGGCGTGGGCTCGATGCGCGTGTAGCCCGGCACGGGCGGCGGCCCGATCGCGTCCGTCTGCGCGATCGGGATCGCGTTTTCGAGCCACTGGATGAAGCTCGTGTCGCTCGTCTTGGATTCCTGCACGTTGAGCTCGGGGATCAGCGAATACGTGCCGAGATCGCGGACGATCCAGGTGACCTTGTAGTAGTCGATCTTGATCGGCTCGTTGGACTGGCTGTAGACGACCGGATCGTTGACGTCGGACACGCGGATCTTGATCATGGTCGGCGCGGTGTATTTGCCGTTGCCGTCCTTCTGCACGATGTCGGGGACTTCCCAGTAGAACGAACCCGTGTTCGCGACGCTGGGGGTGATGTCGACGACGTTCGAGGCGAAATTGTCGGTCGAGTACTGGATCTTGACGTTCTGGACCGACCCGACGGTGTTCCAGGTGATCGTGCGGCCTTCGTTGATCGCGTAAACCGAGGTGACCCAGCGGTCGGTCAGGCTGGGGTCGGCGTTTCCGAGCGGCGCCGTCAGCGTCAGGGTGCCGTTGATCTTGAACGTGGCGTCGGAATAATCGCGCACGGAGGCGTCGTTGTAGTCCTGCACCATCACGCGCACCGACGGGGAAAGATCGTCCGGCACCACCCACGCGTAGCTGCGCGTGACGGCGCCGTTGTTGCCGTTGCCGGCCCCGTAGCTCTTGTCCACGGCCGGGTCGATCTCGATCCAGTCGCCGTCGGGGATGGTCGCGGGATCGGCGGCGGGGTTCTTGCTGTAAAGGAGGCGCACCTTCGGGATCGTGCCGCCCCATTTCCAGGTGATGTTGTGCGTCGAGCCGACCCTCCAATCCTCTCCCCCGTTCGGCGTCTGCAGGATGAAATTACCCACGATGTTGAAGCGCTGCGAAACCCCGATGACGTCGGTGTTGTCGGGGCTCGTGCGGGAATCGAAGATCTTGATGCGCGCCTGGGCCGTGCCGGTGTCCGGAATGTTCGTCCAGCTGAACGAGTTCGTGTTGGGGATGTTCGTCGCGATCGCGTAGGGATACTCGTCCCCCGTGTCCGGAGTGAGGTCGGGGCCGTTGCCGTCGTTCACGTCGTACTTGATCGTGACATTCGGGATCGTGCCCGTCGTGGTCCAGGTCACGTTGTAGTTCTGTCCGATCGGGACGGGCGCGCCGAGAGCCGGCGAAGTCACGGCGAGCTTGCCGCGGATGCGGAACACGGCGTCCGAGTCGTCATAGCCGTCGTCGGTCAAGCTGCGCACGCGCACCTTCACGTTGTAGTTGACGGCGTCGGGGAATCCGCCGGGCCAGGCCTCGGAGCCGTCATTCGCCGTGCCGGCGAGAATAACCACCGGCGCGGTGGCGAAATTGTCCGTGGAGTAAGACAGCTCCACGCTGGCCGCGGTGCCGACCTTGGTCCAGGTGATCGTGTAGGGGTCCGTGACCTCGTGGACCGTGCCGCCGTTCGGGGCGGTGAGGGTGAAATTCGAGATGATCTTGCAGTTGTAATCGGAGTCGTCGTACGCGGTGTTGTCGCTGGCGTCCTCGACCCGGATCTTCACCTGCGAGGAGATGTCGTCCGGCACGCCGCCGTTGCCGGTCACCCAGTCGTAGGAGCCGTCGTTTTCCGTCGTCGTGATGACGTTGTAGCTGCCGCCGCCGTTCGTGGAATAGGAAATCTTCACGCTCGGCGTGTGCACGCCGTCGTTCGCGCTGGTCGAGGTCCAGGTGATCGTGTAGGGCTGGCCGACCTTGAGCTTGTCGGTCAGCGAGGCGGTCGCATTGCCGTTCGGGGCCGTGACCGTGAACTTCGGGACGACGCGGAACACGTTCGAGACGGCGTTCGCGCCCGAATCGTTGGGGTCGGAGATGCGGAATTTCAGGTTGTCGGCCTTCGCGGCCTCGATGTCCGGCACGTTCCACACGTAGCGGCCGGTCGCCGGGCCGTCGCCCTTGCCCGGGTCGCCGACGTTCGGAACCAGCCCGTCGGGGGTGGGATCGATGTTGCGCACGTCGGCGAAGAAGTTGTCCGGGGAATACTGGATCTTGACGTTCGGGATGTTGCCCTGCTTGGCCCAGACGATGTCGTAGGCCGTCCCCGCCTGGACGGGCACGCTGCCGATCGTCGGAGAGAAGACGAAGCTCGCGCGGATCAGGAACGAGCTCGCCGAGGTGTTGGCCGAATCGATGTCGTTGACGTCCGAAATGCGGATGCGCGCCGCCGGCGTGATGTTGTCGGCCGCCGAAACGACCGCGTTCGCCAGCCACGTGAACGTGCCGTTGTTGGCCGTGTTGGAGGCGATCACCTTGTCGTAGGTGGGAGAACCCGCGTTCCCGTTGGTCGACAGCTCGATCTTCACGTTGGTCGCGTTCGTCCCCCAGCGGTTCCAGTTGATGACGTAGTCCTGGCCCGCGCTGATGATTTCGCCGCCGTCGGGGTTGGTGACGTCATAGCGGGCCATGATCTTGAAATTGGCCGCGGACTGGTTCAGGATCGCCGGCCCCGAGACGTTGGTGATGCGGACACGCGCCTGGGTCGTCATGTCGTCGGGGACCGTCCAGACGAAGTTGCCCGAATTGGGGAGGTTGTAGAGGCCGTTCAAGGGGTTCTGGATGCCGATCCAGGGGCCCGCCGAGCCGTTTTTCGAATAAAAGAGATAAACCTCGGAAACGGAGCCGTTCCGCTGCCAGGTGATCGTCTGGATCGAATTGACCCCCCACTTCTCGCCGCCCACCGGAGAGGTCAGCTTCAGGTCGCCGCTGATCGTGAAGAGCGGCGATTCCAGGTTCGTCTGGCTGTCGGAACTGTCCTCGATGAGGATCTTGACCGTGGAGGAAATGTTGTCCGGAACGGTCCAGGAGTAGGAACCGCCCGAGCCGCCGTCGGCGATCGGACCCGACGTGTTGATCAGAGCCCAGGGAGCCGCCCCGGTCGAGGAATAGCGCAGGTTGACCGAGGCCACCGATCCCTGCGTGGCCCAGACGATGTTTTGAGGGCCGGCGGGGATTTCGCCCACGCTGACCGGCCACGTGACGCCGGCCGTCGGAGCGACGAACGAGAAGCTGCCGACGATCTTGAAGGACGGCGAGAGGACGGGATCCGTGCCCGCGTCGGTCACGACGTCGCTGATGCGGATCATGGCGTTCGGAGTGACGGTGTTGGGGATCAGCCAGCTCTTCGTGCCCAAGGAGGCCACGACCGAGTCGGCGATCGCGGGCGTCACCCAGCTCGATCCGCCGTCGATCGAGTATTCGATCTTGACGTTGGCGATGGAACCCGCGGTGTGCCAGGTCACGTTTTGCGTCGACCCGACGCCCCAGCGGGAGGCCCCGGTCGGCGTGTCGAGGAAGAGCGTTCCGGCGATCTTCACCTTCGGCGAGATGTCGCTCGCGTCGGAGTCCGTCGAATCCTTGATCCGGATGAAGACGTCTTTCGAAATGCTGTTCGGCACGTTCCAGTTGAAGGTGCCGGTGTTGGAAATGGCGGTCGCGTCGTTGTTGGAGAGGTCCTTCAGCGGCGAATAGGAAAACCCGTTGTTCGTCGAATATTCGAGGTCGATCGTCGGGATGGTCCCGAAGGTGGTCCAGGAAAGCGTGTAGACGGTGCCGACCTTGAAGACCTGGCCCGCCGCGGAGGGATTCGTCAGCGCGAAACCGCCTCGGATCGTGAACGGCTGGGTCACCGTGTACACGTTCGCCGTGTCGGCGAGGTTCGAGACCTTGATGCGGGCGCCCAGAAGCGTCTTCTGGTCCGGCACCCGCCACGTGAAACTCGTGCCCGCGACGCCGCTGGCTTGTCCGCCGCTGCCGTCGAGGACGTAGCTGTAGGAGCCGTTATTGATGGAATACTCGATCTTCACGCTCGGCATCGTGCCGTGCTTGACGAAGGTCACCGGATGGTCGCTGGCGATCAGCCACACGTCCCCGTTCACGGGGCTCGTGACGTCGATCTTGCCGCGGACGGCGAACGCGCTGTCCGAGGTGTCCCCGTTCGTGAAATTGCCCGCCGCGGGATCGACGATGCGGACTTTGACGTTCGTCCCGATCTTGTCGGGGATGGTCCAGGTGTAGCTCAGGTCGTTCGCCGGCACGGTGGCGATCGGGAACGTCTCGCTCTCGTTGGTGAATCCGTTGGTCGAATACTCGATCTGCGCCTGCGCGATCGTGCCGTGCTTCTCCCAGGTGATGGCCGTCGTGCCGTCCACCTCGTAGAACGCTCCGCCGCCGCCGTTCGGAGTGAGGATCTTCAAGCCGCCGACGATCTTGACCGCGGGCGAGAGGCCGAACACCGCCGCGTCCGCGTTGTTCGTCACCCGGACCTTGACGGTGGAGCTGATGTTGTTCGGGATCCTCCAGGTGAAGGTCTGCTCCTGCCCGCTCGTGCCCGCCGGCAGGTTGGCCGCGCTCTGGCCCAGCGGCCCCAGCACGGGGAACTTTTGCGATTCGTCGGCGAACCCGTTGGTCGAATATTCGAGCTTCACCGTATTCAGCGTGCCGGTCGGGGTCCAGCGGACCGTGTAGTCGCTGTCCACCTCGAGCTTCTCGTTGAGGGTGGCCGGCGCCCCGAGGGCCAGCTTGCCCTTGACGCCGAACGCGTTCGACACCGCGCTCAGCGTCGGTTTCGCCGGGTCGACGTTCGAGACGCGCAGCACGATGTTGGCGCTGATCGAATCCGGGATCCGCCAGACGAACGAATTGCCGCTGACGTTGTTCGCCGGGTTGCCGACGCCGTCCAGCGCGAGCTGGTAGGCTCCGCCGGAGACCGAATATTCCACTTTGACGTTCGGGATCGTGCCCTCTTTGGTCCAGGTCACCGTGTAATCGTCGGCCACGTACTGGGGCGACGGGACCGCCTGCGTCAGGTTGATGCGGCCCTGCACGGTGAATTTATTGTCGGAATCGTCGAGAACCGTCGGGTCCGAGGCGTCGACGACGCGGATTTTGATCTTGCTGGAGACGATGTCGCTCTGATCGGGAACGCGCCAGCTGAACGTGTACGTCGGGCCGGGGCCGGTCACGTCCAGGTTCTGGGTCGGCTTCGAATCGCCGTCGACCAGATTCTCCCACACGACGGTGCCGGCGTCGGCGTCCTTCGTGATCTGCAGGTTGACCGCGCTCATGTTGCCCTTCTTGGTCCAAGTGATGTCGTTCAGCGTCGTCACGACCCACGCCTCGGTGCCGATGTTCGGCGCCGTGACGCGCAGGTCGCCGCGGATCTTGAAAGGATCGCTCTCCACCGTGCTGTCGGGATCGTTGGGGTCGGAGATGCGGATCTTGGCGGCGGCCGTGCGGTCGGGCGGCAGGAGCCACGACTTGGCGCCGGTGTTGGGGACGATGCCGTCGTTGGCGGTGCCGTCGTTTTCCTGGATCGGCAGCCAGCCGGCGCCGACATTGTACTCGATCAGGACGTTGGCCGGCACGCCGGTCTGGGCCGTGGTCCATTGAATCGTGTGAGAGTTCTCGGCCACCCAGACGTTTCCGGTGACCGGGGCGGTGAAGACGAATTTCGAAAGCGTCGAGGAGGCTGCCGTCGCGATGTCCTCAATGCCGGCATTCGCCGCGTCCACGACCTTCAGGCGGAAGTTGTCCTTCACGATCGGGAAGTCGTTGGGAATGTCCCACGCGTAGCTGTGCTGCTGCTGGGCGGATCCGCTGGGCATGCTGACAATGTCTCCCCCGGCGTTGCGGATGAGGGCCCACGGGCCGTTGACGCCTGCGGTCGAATAGTAGAGTTTGACGTTCGCGGTCGAGCCGTGGGTGTTGTTCCACGTCACGACGTTCGTCGTCCCGATCTTCCATTTGATGCCCGTGACGTCTCCGGGGGTCACCATGTCGACCTGGCCGATGATCTGGAAGCCCGCCGAAACGGCGGAGGCCGCCCAGGGATCCGTCGTCGGGAGAGTCGAGATGCGGACGCGGAGATCTTTGCCGCTGCGGATGTTGTCGGGGATGCCGCCGCTCGAGCTGACGGAGGCCGGATCGGCGCCGGCCGCGAACGTCCACGCCTGGGAGCCGTCGTTGGCGGTCGAGGCGTAGATCACGGTCTGGCCGCCCGAGAAGTTGCCGGCGATGGTGTCATACTCGATCTTGACGTTGGCGATGTTGTCGCCTTTCTTGTTCCACGTGATCGAACGCGTCAGGTCGTCGACGGTCCAGATGTCGTTGCCGGGCACCGGAGAGGTGATCTGCACGAGGGCCTTGACGGTGAAGCTGCCGGAGGTGTTCGACACATTGGGATCGTCGGCGTCGGTGATGCGGACTTTGGCGGCGTTCGTGACGTTCACGATGCCGTTCACCGAATCCAGGACCAGGTTAAAGGGACCGTTCTGCGGGGCGGTCGAGGTGATCGTGGACCACGCCTGACCGTCGAAGTATTCGACCTTCACCGGGCCGATCGAGCCGTTGGCGATCCAGGTGACGTTGACGGCGTCTCCCAGCGTGTAGGGGCCGGGGAGCGCGTTCAGGGTGACTTTGCCCTTCACGATCGAGGGCTCGGAGATGACGT
>DATJEK010000005.1:0-28066 GCA_035496715.1 Candidatus Eiseniibacteriota bacterium
CCGAGTTCGCCGAAAAAGACCCCAAGGCCGCCGGGATCCGTTTCGAGGCGCTCGTCCCCGCCGCGAAGATCCGCGAGGTCGCCTCCGCCTATAAGACGCGGGGTTACTTCCTCGAATCGCTGACCGCCGTCGACTTCACCGAAGGCTACGAGCTCAATTATCATTTCAACCGTTGGGGCAAGGCCGACCGCTCCTGCATCAAGGTCCTCGTCGCGAAAAATCCCGACGAGAGCGCCGCGGCCCCCAGCCTCGTCGGGGTCTACCGCGCCGCGGACTGGTACGAGCGCGAAGCGCACGAGATGTTCGGAATCGTGTTCGAGGGCCATCCGGGGCTCAAGCGCCTTCTCCTGCCCGAGAGCTCGGAGATCTTTCCCCTGCGCAAGAGCTTCAAGGGCGAGCCCAAGGGCTCGGACGTCGAGCAGTCGCTCAAGCTCATCAAGGAGGACGCGTCGGGCTTCGAGCTCCGTACGCCGAGCTCGCTCACCCGCCAGGGCAACGACTACTACCTGAACCTCGGCCCCCAGCACCCCAGCACGCACGGCGTCCTGAGGGTCCTCCTCCACCTCGACGGCGAGCGCGTGATCGGCGCGGAGCCGGTCCTCGGCTATTCGCACCGCCACCACGAGAAGATGATGGAGATCCAGAACTACCTCGCCTGCTGGCCCAACTTCGGCCGCCTCGACTACGTGGGAGCCATGAGCTACAACTTCGGCTACGCGCTCCTGGCCGAAAAGGCGATGGGCGTGACGGCGCCGGCGCGCGCGGAGCACATCCGCGTCGTGACGACCGAGCTCAACCGCATCGCCAGCCACCTGCTCTGGATGGGCACGTTCCTCCTCGACCTCGGCGGCTTCACGCCGTTCTTCTACTGCTTCGACGACCGCGAGAACATCCTCGACATCCTCGAGATGGCGACCGGCGAGCGGCTCACGTACGATTATTTCCGCTTCGGCGGCGTCGACCACGACACGCCGGAAGAATTCGTGCCGGCGATCAAGAAATTTCTCCCGAAGTTCAAGCAGCGCCTGCGGGACTATAAGGGCCTGGTCACCGACAACGTGATCTTCCAGCACCGCACGCGCGGCCTCGGGTTCCTGCCCAAGGAAAAAGCGCTCGAGTACGGCGTCACCGGTCCCTCCCTTCGCGCGGCGGGCGTCGCGGCGGACCTTCGGCGCGACGAACCGTACTCGCTCTACCCGCATCTGGATTTCGAGATCCCGACCGCCAAGGACGGGGACGTCTGGTCGCGCTATCTCGTGCGTACCCGCGAGATGGAAGAGAGCGTCAAGATCGTCGCCCAGCTCCTGGATAAATTTCCCGCCGGCGAGTACCGCGTCGGCAAGCTCCCGAAAAATCTCCCGAAAGGCGAGTACTACTCGGCCGTCGAATCCGCCCGCGGATCGTTCGGAATCTATCTCGTCTCGGACGGCGGGATGAACCCTTACCGCATCAAGCTCCGGACGCCGTCGTTCTCGAACCTGAGCGCGTTTCACGAGATGATCCGCGGCGCGCTCGTCTCCGACGTCGTCGCGATTCTCGGAAGCACCGACATCGTCCTGCCGGAGATCGACCGGTGACCCTCCCCTCGCTGGCCGCCCTCGATCCCGTCCTGCAGGAAGTCATCCGGATCATCTTCTGGGGCACGCTGGTCATTCTTTTTATCTCGGTGAACGCGCTCTTCCTCGTCTGGATGGAGCGCAAGGTCTCCGCGCGCATGCAGCTGCGGCAGGGACCCCTGCACGTCGGCTTCCAGGGCGCGCTCCAGACGCTCGCCGACGCTCTCAAGCTCATCTCGAAAGAGCTCGTCCACCCGAAAGAATCGGACCGCTTCCTTTATGTCCTGGCGCCGGTGCTGGTGTTCGCGCCGCTTCTGGCGGCGTTCCTGGTCCTGCCGCTGGGGCCGAATCTCGTGATCCGGGACCTGAACGTCGGCTTCCTCTTCGTATTCTCTCTCACGAACATCACCTTCATCGGCTTCTTCATCGCCGGCTGGTCGTCCAACTCCAAATACGCGCTCCTCGGCTCGATGCGCGCCGTCGCCCAGAACATCTCGTACGAGATCCCCATCCTCCTTTCGACGATGGGCGTCGTGCTGCTGGCCCAGACGATGAAGATGTCGGGCCTCGTCGCCGCGCAGGACAAGGTCTGGTTCATCGCGCTGCAGCCGGTCGCGTTCATCCTCTTCCTGGTCTCGGCGCTGGCCGAGGCCAACCGCGCGCCGTTCGACATCCCCGAGGCGGAATCGGAGCTCGTCGCCGGATTCCACACCGAATATTCCGGCATGCGGTTCGCCCTCTTCTTCCTCGGCGAGTACACGGCGATTTTCGTGTCGTCCGCGATCGCCGCGACGCTCTTTCTCGGCGGCTGGCACGGGCCGCTCCTGCCGGCGCCGTTCTGGATCCTTTTCAAGACCTACGCGCTCGTCTTCGTCGTCATGTGGATCCGCTGGACGTTTCCGCGCCTGCGCTCGGACCAGCTGATGGGATTCGCGTGGAAAGTGCTGATCCCGTTCGGCATTTTCAATGTGTTCCTGACCGCGCTCGTGCTACAATTGCAGAAATTTTTCGCCTGACGCCATGATCAAATACCTCACCGAAATCATCCAGGGCTTCGTCGGCCTCCTCACGGGGATGTCGATCACGATCCGGTACATGTTCAAGAAACCGGTGACCGTGATCTATCCCCGCGAGCGCATCCCGATGAAGCGCTTCAAGGGCCCGATCGCGTTCGTCACCGACGAGAAAACGCACGACCACAAGTGCATCGCCTGCAATGCCTGCATCAAGACCTGCCCTTCCCGCTGCATGTCGCTCG
This sequence comes from Candidatus Eiseniibacteriota bacterium, assembly GCA_035496715.1. GTDB lineage: Bacteria > Omnitrophota > Gorgyraeia > 2-02-FULL-51-18 > 2-02-FULL-51-18 > DATJEK01. The sequence continues at coordinate 2,815 of DATJEK010000005.1, forward strand.
TCGCGCAGAAAAGCGCCGCCGACGGCAAACGCGTGCTGACCGACTTCAAGGTGAACTACATGCTGTGCAGCCTCTGCAGCCTCTGCATCGAGGTTTGCCCCACGGACGCCTTGAAGCACGACGACCCCAACTACGACATGGTGTCCCTGACCCAGAAAGACCTCGTCATGGACCTGCTCAAGCCGTTCCGCGACGCGGGCACCCCGCTGACGAAGATCCCGGTGGTGGACCCCAACGCCCCGAAGCCGGCGGCTCCGGCTGCCGCCGCGCCGGCGGCCCCGCCGCCCCAGGCGCCGCCCGCATGAGCCTCGCCGACCTCGTTTTCATCGGAATCGCCGCCGTCACGATCCTGGGCGCGCTCATGGCCGTCTCCTTCAAGAACGTCTTCTACAACGCGCTGTCGCTCATCCTCTGCCTCTTCGGCGTCGCGTGCCTCTTCATCTACCTGAACAGCGAATTCCTCGCCATCATGGAGGTCATCATCTACATCGGCGCGATCGCCGTGGCGATCATTTTCGCGATCATGCTCTCGCGTCCCATGGCGCGCGAGACCGAGAAGCTCGAGGCGGCGAAGATCAGCCGGTCCTTCGTGATCGCGGCGTTCCTCTTCGCCGGCCTCTGCCTGACGCTTCACCGGACGGTCTGGCACGCGGCCTCCCCCGAAGGCGACTACAGCATGCGCATGATCGGCAAGGCGCTCCTCGGCTGGGGCATCCTCCCGTTCGAGGCGGTGTCGCTGGTGCTCCTGGTGGCGATCATCGGAGCGCTCCTCCTGGCCGCCGGAAAGGAGCGTTCCTCATGAGCCAGTCGCTCGAGAGCTATCTGTTCCTGTCGGCCGCGCTCTTTTCGATCGGCGTCTACGGGCTCCTGGCGCGGCGCAACCTGGTCGCGATCCTGATCTCGCTCGAGCTCATCCTCAACTCCGCGAGCATCAATTTTCTGGCGTTCAACAAGTTCTGTCTCGCCGACAAGGCCGTGGGCCAGGTGTTCGCGGTGTTCGTGATCGCCCTGGCGGCGGCCGAGGTCTGCATCGGCCTCAGCCTCATCCTTCTCCTCTACCGCAAACGCGGCTCCATCAACGTCGATGAAGCCGGGGAGTTGAAAGGCTGATGGACCTCGCGCTCCTCTGGACCATCCAGGCCGCCCCGCTCCTGGCGTTTCTCGTCATCCAGCTCCTTCCGGGCGGCCTCAAGAAAGCGGCGCCGCTCGTGGCCGTCGGCGGCGCGCTCGCCGCGGCGCTGTCGAGCCTGCGGCTCCTCTGGCTTCACCTGGACGGGGGCTCGCTCCCGGCCGTTTTCGCCGTCAACTGGCTCGACGTCGCCGACGCGCCGCTCTGGGCCCACACCCAGATCCCCCATTATTCGCTTTCGGTCGGGTTCCTCGTCGATCCGCTCAATCTCCTCATGATCACGCTGGTGACGGTCATCGCGCTCTTCGTGCACGTCTTCTCGGCCTACTACATGGCCGACGACGCCTCGCGGGCGCGCTACTTCGGCTTCCTCAGCTTCTTCGCCTTCTCGATGACGGGGCTCGTCCTTTCCTCGAACCTCCTGCAGACCTTCCTGTTCTGGGAGCTCGTGGGCCTGACGTCGTACCTCCTCATCGGATTCTGGTACGAGAAAAAATCGGCCGGCGACGCCGCGCGCAAGGCGTTCGTCCTGAACCGCCTCGGCGACCTGGGCTTTTATCTGGGGACGATCCTTCTTTTCATCCTCTTCGGATCGCTGGATTTCGTCGATCTGCGGGCCGACGTCCTGCGGCAGGCCTTCGCTCCCGCGGTCCTGACGACGCTGGGACTGCTGGTCTTCACGGGCGTCATGGGCAAATCCGCCCAGTTCCCTTTCCACGCGTGGCTCCCGGACGCGATGGAAGGCCCCACGCCGGTCAGCGCGCTGATCCACTCGGCGACGATGGTCGCCGCGGGCGTGTTCCTCCTGGCCCGGGGCTGGGGCCTGTTCTCGGCGTCCGTGACGACGCTCCAGGTGATCCTCGTGATCGGCTCGCTCACCGCCTTCGTCGGCGCGTCGCTGGCGACGGTCCAGCGGGACATCAAGAAAATCATGGCGTACTCCACGGTCAGCCAGCTCGGCTTCATGGTGATGGCGATGGGGGCGGGCGCACCCGTGGCGGGCATGTTCCACCTGTCGACGCACGCCTGCTTCAAGTCTCTTCTTTTCCTCACGGCGGGCGCCTTCATCCACCACTTCCACACGAACGACATCTGGGAGATCGCGCGAGGAGGCGGCAAAAAGGACAAGCTCGCGATGGCCGTCCTGACGCTGGGCCTCCTGTCGCTGTGCGCCGTTCCGCCCTTCTCGGGCTTCTTCTCCAAGGACATGATCCTCGAAGCGCTGAAGGAGCACAGCCTCTTCTTCTACGGCGTCGGTCTCTTCGTGTCGTTCCTGACCAACTACTACTCGTTCCGGATGCTGTTCGTCCTCCTCTTTTCGAAAGAAGCCGCAGGCCGCGCCGCCGCGAAGCCGCATGCGCCCGCGGCCCACGGCCATGACGCCCACGCGCACGTCGCGCACGGCGCCTCCGACGCCGCGCACGCCGAGACGGGCCTCCTCAAGTTCTGCCGCGCTCTCCCGCTCGTCTCTCTCGCGCTTCTTTCTCTCTATGTCGGCGCGCTCGGCACGCCGCTTTTCCACAACGCGCTCCTGCACTGGCTCGGCGGCGCCGAAATCGAATCGCACCTCGACCTGTCCATCGTCGCCGTGACGATGACCCTTTTCGCTGCCGGCGTCGCGCTGGCCTGGTTCCAGTTCCGCGACCCCGAAGCCGCCGAAAAGCGGCTGGAATCGTCCGCCAATCCGGTAAAGCTCCTGCTCGACCGCAAGTTCTTCGTCGACGACGCCTACGTGTTTCTCGTGAAGGGCGTGGGCCTGCGCCTGGCCGCGCTCCTCAACTGGATCGACAAAAAAGCCTTCAACGGCATCCTCGTGGACCGCACGTCGTACGCGATCCTGGGTCTCGGCAAGCTGGGCTCGAAGCTTCAGAGCGGCCAGCTGCAGGACTATCTGTCGCTGGCAATGGCGGTGGGCGTCCTCATCCTCTTTTTTGTGATCAACAGCGGCGGCGTTCACCTGGCGGTGGGGGGCTAAATGAGCGGATTTCCGATCCTCACCTCCATCCTCCTCTGCCCCGTCGTCGGGCTCGGCCTCATTCTCCTGACCCCGCGCCGGCAGGAGACGCTCATCAAATGGATCTCGCTGGTCGCCGCGGCCGCGACGGTCGCGCTCACCGGATGGCTCTGTTTCCATTTCAACGCGGCCGACCCGTCCTTCCAGTGGGTGGAAAACGTCGAGTGGGTGAAGGCCTACGGGATCAACTATTCCAACGCCGTCGACGGGCTGAACGTGACGATGCTCCTCCTGACCGCGATCGTCATCTTCTGCGGCATCCTCGTCTCCTGGTCGGTGACCTACCGGGTCAAGGACTTCTTCGCGAACATGCTCTTCCTCGTCTCGGGCGTGTTCGGCGTGTTCATGACGACGAACCTCTTCTTCTTTTTCCTCTTTTACGAGGTCGCGGTCATCCCGATGTACCTTCTGATCGTCATCTGGGGCTCCACGAACAAGCAGTACGCCGCCATGAAGCTGACCCTCTACCTGCTCTTCGGGAGCGCGCTCATGTTCGCCGGGTTCCTCTTCATGTACTCCCTGCCGGAGGCGCGCACCTTCGACCTCCTGGCGATCAAGCAGAACGTGCACTTCACGCTGCAGCAGCAAAACGTCCTCTTCCTCGGCCTCTTCCTGGGTTTCGGCGTCCTCGCCGCCTGCTTCCCGTTCCACGTCTGGTCGCCTGACGGACACGTCGCGGCTCCGACCGCGGCGAGCATGCTGCACGCGGGCGTCCTCATGAAGCTCGGTGGCTTCGGCATCCTGCGCGTGGGCGTGTACCTCCTGCCGGACGGCGCGCGCACCTGGGCGCCGCTGATCGCGGGCCTCGCGCTCTGCAACATCGTCTACGGCGCGATGGTCGCGACCCAGCAGAGGGACCTGAAATACATCATCGGCTTCTCGAGCGTCAGCCACATGGGCATCGTCCTGCTGGGCATCGCCACGCTGTCGCCGACGGGGTTCAACGGCGCCGTGTTCCAGATGTTTTCTCACGGCGTGATGACGGCGCTCTTCTTCGCCTGCGTGGGCTTCATCTACGACGGCTGCCACACGCGCATGCTGGACGAGCTGGGGGGACTCTCGAAGCAGGCGCCGAAAATATCGGCGTTTTTCATCATCGCGGGCCTCTGCGGCCTGGGCCTGCCCGGCATGGGAAGCTTCGTGGCGGAGCTGCTCGTGACGATCGCCGCCGTGAGCCGCTACCCGGTGATCGGCGCGGTCTCCGTCGTCGCGCTGCTGGTGACCGCCTATTACGTCCTGACCGCGGTGCAGAAGGCTTTTTACGGCCCCGTCAACCATCACCACCACGACTTCAAGGACATCGGCGCGCTGCAGTTCATCCCGCGCGCGATCCTCGTGGGAGTCCTGATCTACCTCGGACTCTTCCCGCAGGTCTTCATCGGGCTCATTTCCGCCTCGACGCGGGCGCTCCTGGGAGGCGGCTGACGTGACGGCTTTCCTCCCGGAAACCCTGCTCCTGACGTGCGGCATCCTGTTTCTCTGCCTGGCGCTCGGCCGCGAAAGCGCCTCCCGCGCGGCCTGGGGCCTCGGGCTGGCGACGGCGGGCTCGCTTCTGGCCGCCTGCGTCTGGAGCCTGGGCGCGCCGCCGGAAACGCTCTTCTTCTCGACCTACCGGATCGACCTGTTCTCGCAGGGGTTCAAAACGGCGCTGGCGGGGGCGCTCCTGGTGGTCGTGATCTTCTCCCGCGAGGAAGCCTCCGGGACGACCGGCAAGCGGATCGAATATTTCCTTTTTCTGATCACGGCGACGCTCGGAATGATGATGATGACCAGCGCCGCGGACCTGCTGACGCTCTACATCTCGCTCGAGCTCTCCTCGTATTCGCTGTATCTGCTGGCCTCGCTCAAGGCCGACCGGCGCGGCGCGGAAGCCGGCGCGAAGTACCTCCTTTTCGGAGCGGCGACGAGCGGTCTCATGCTCTGGGGATTCAGCCTGCTGGCGGGGCTTTCGGGGACGACCTCGCTGGCCCTGATCGCGCAGCAGGCGCCCGTCCTCGCGGCGCAGCCTTCCTTCGCGCTGGCGGTCGTCCTCGTCTCGTTCGCGTTCCTTTTCAAGCTGTCCGGGTTCCCGATGCACTTCTGGGCGCCGGACGTCTACGAGTGCGCGCCGACGCCCGTGACCGCCTTCATCGCGACAGCCTCCAAGGCGGCCGCCGTCGCGATCCTGATCCGGCTCTTCTCGTGGACCGGCCTGACCCCCGCCCTCGTCTGGGTCGTGGGCATCCTCGCGTTCGTCTCGATGACGCTCGGCAACTGCGCGGCCCTCGTCCAGCGCGACGTCAAGCGCCTGCTGGCCTATTCGAGCATCGCCCAAGCCGGCTATCTCCTCGTCGGCCTCCTCGCCGGCAGCGCCGACGGCTACGCTTCCGCGTTCTTCTACGCGATCGCCTATCTGTTGATGAACGCGGCCGCCTTCCTCGTGACGATGGAGGTCGGCCGGGCCGCGCGCCTCGACAACCCCCAGGTGTCGCATTTCGACGGGCTCGCCGAACGCTCGCCGTTCCTGGCGCTGATTCTCCTGCTCAGCCTTCTCTCGCTGGCGGGCATCCCGCCGCTGGCCGGTTTCACCGGAAAATGGATCCTGTTCTCCGCCGCGATGGACAAGGGCCACTGGTTTCTCGTCCTCTGGGGCGTGCTGAACAGCGTCGTGTCGCTCTTCTACTATCTGACGCTCGTGAAGCACGCGTATCTGGAAAAGCCGGTCGACCCTTCCCCGATCGCGCTTCCGGCCCGCCTCAAACTCCTCGGACTTCTTCTTTTCTTCGCGCTCGTGGGCATGGGTGTCTTCCCGGATTTCCTGATCCGGTTCACCCAGCAGGCCGCGGGCGGCCTTCGCTGACCGAACTTATTTTTTAACCGGGGTCTCGATCTTCTGGTAGGCCGTCACCTTGTTCCCCTTGAAGGAGGGGATCAGGAGCTCGTTCTTGTGACGGTCGTAGGAAATGTCGGCGGGGGTCATGAGGCCGTTCACGTAGGTGGCGAGCGCGCCGCGGCCGTAGAAAGCGATGCGGTAGATCTCGCCCTTCCCGTAGCTGGACAGATAAATGTTTCCCTGGGGATCGTAATCGATCCCGTCGAGCTGGGAGAGGCCCCGTTTCAGCACGTGCACCTTCCCGTTGGAATCGACCTCCAGCAGCTGGCCGGATTCCCAGGTCGCGATCATCAGGTTGCGGGTCTTCGGGTTGATCAGGAGGCCGTTGGGGCTCGAAAGGATCGGTCCCTCGACGTAGACGCGCACCTTGTAGCCGTCCGAAGGATCGATCCGGAAGATGCGGTTGGTCATCGTGTCGCTGACGTAAAGGTTCCCGAAGCGGTCGGCGACCAGGTCGTTGAGGAAGCGGACGCTGAACGGCGACAGGTCGATGATCGCCGCGGGCTTGCGGGTGCGCTTGTCGAATGCCTTCACCGTGTCGATGTCCGCCACATAGAGAAGCGGGCCGACGATCGCCAGCCCCTTCGGGGCGTTCAGCAGCATCTCGTCCTTGTTGCCGCCGATGTAGCGCTGGATCACGAGGCTGCCGGTTGAATTGATCCGCGAGATGTATCCGTTCCCGTCCTTTTCGGACAGTCCGCCGTTGACGTTGGAGACGTAGTAGGAGTCGTCGTCGTAGTCGATGGCGACGCTCTCGGGGCTGTCGAAATTGGAGAGCGTGAACGCCCGTGCCGGCGCGGCGGCGAGGAACGCCAGGATAAAAACGGCCGCGGATTTTTTCATGCGTCGATTATATCAGAACCCCGTAGAGACCTCAAAAAGAAAGCCCTTCAGGTAGTACGTTTCGGGGATGAAGGGGTTGATCGGGTGGTCCGCGGACTGCTTGAGAAATTTGAGGACTCTCAGCGAGCGGCGCACGTCGTAGGCCGCCGCCATCGCCGACTGCATGAGCAGGTTCTCGTCCACGTGGTAGGAACAGGAGAACACCGCCAGCCGGCCGTTCTCGCGGAGGAGACGCATGCCGCGCAGCAGGATCTCCTTGTACCCGGCGAGCGCGCCCTCGACGGCGGATTTTTTCTTCACGAAGGACGGGGGGTCCAGCACCACGAAGTCGAACCGCCTCCCCCCTTTTTCGAGCGCTTTCAGCTCGTCGAACACGTCCGCGGCCCGGAACTCGATCCGCGCGTCCAGTCCGTTCAGCCGCCGGTTCTCCTCGGCGCGGGCGAGCACCTCCGGCTGGATGTCGATCCCGAGCACGTTGAAGCCGGCGGCCGCCAGGTGCAGCGAAAATCCCCCCTCGTAGCAGAAAGCGTCCAGCGCCTCCGGCGTCCGGGGCGCCTGCGCCGCGGCCTCTTGCTTCGCCAGCTGGCCGAAAAGAAGCCTGTTCTCCCGCTGGTCGAGATAAAATCCAGTCTTGTGCCCCTCGCCGAAGCGCACTTCGCACCGGATCTCGCCCTCGACGATCTCGACCGAATCCCCGCAGTCGCGGCGGATCCATCCGACACGGTCCTCGAGACCCTCCAGGCGGCGCGAGCCCGAATCGCTGCGCTCGAAAATGCCGCGCGAAGGCGAGGCCTCTTCCAGCGCGGCGATCACCGCGTCCTTCAGGCGTTCCATCCCCTGCGTCAGGAACTGGACGACGAGCACTTCGCCGTAACGGTCGACGATGAGTCCCGGCAGGCCGTCCGCCTCGCTCGAGACGAGCCGCCAGGCGTTGGTCTCGGACACGTTCCGCCGGCGGAAAGCCGCCGCGCGTTCGATGCGTTCCCTGAAGAAGGCGGCGTCCACCGTGGCGCCGGACTCGGCGGCCCCTCGGCAGAGCAGCCTCACGGCGATTTCGGACCGGGGATTGTAGTATCCCAGCCCGACGATCCCGCGCTCGCCCAGGACCCGCACCAGCTGGCCGGGCTCGGGAGCGCCGGCGACGTCCTTGACCTGATTTTTGTAGATCCACGGATGCCCGAAGCGCGTCGCCCCCTGGGGACCCGCTTTCAGCTGGACGGAAGGCCCGATTTTCATTTCAGTTTGTCTCCGAAGGGGCGGTTGAAACCGTGCGAGCGGATGCGGTCCTTGAGGACGCGCGCCTCGTTGTCGCGGCCGCTTTCGCCGATCAGCGCGAGAAACTCGGACGCGTCCAGCACGCGCGCTCCGGCTCCCCGGGCCATGGCGACCACGGCGCGGTCCCCGGTCACGACCGTGAAGGCGCACGCGCCTTTGTTCTCGCACAGGAACCGCTCGATGTAGCTGTCGGCCGTGACCTTTTGCGAATAGACGACGCTGAACGACGCGGTCTGGAAGGCGCCCCATTCGTCGTCCGGACCGATCCCGTCCATCACGATCAGAACGCGGCGGGGCCCGGCGGCGGCGAATCCCGCCACGCGGGCAAAAAAAACGTCCCGCGCGGGCGGCTTGCTACCGGAGCGGGCGCCGGGATTTCGAAGCACGTTATAGCCGTCGATCAGCCATTGTTCGGGCAGCATCGGGAGGAACCAGCCGGGTTGGACAGGTCAGAAAATCGGCGAATCGACCTTAGGATAAGGCGGGACGGGATGTTCGGTCAACGAAAATTTGGAACGACTATCTCTCTTCGCCGATCTGCTTGACGAGATACGCGTCCAGAAGGTCCTTTTTCGAGCGCCATCTGCCGCCGATCTTGAAACCCGGCAGTACGCCCTTTTTGAGCCAGCGATACACCGTCATTTCATGGACGCCGAGGTATTTGGCGATCTCCTTGGTCGTCATGATCTGCGTGCGTTCCGGCTTGGCCATCTCTTTGAACTTGGGATCGACGCCGTTCCCGTTTCCGTTTCCGTTATTCATGATCATGCTCAAAGTCTCCATTGAAGCCGGACTTTTCTTTAGGCTCGAAGGAAGTATAATATAATAATTAGTATTTGTCAATTTATTTAAGTAATATTAATCAATTTTATTTGAAATAAGCTAAAAGTGAATATTATAACCTCTTGTTTCTCAAGGGGTTGGAAACGCGGTATTTAGCTGACTTTTTGGGATTAACCGAAAAGCTTGAGGAGGCCCTTGGCCTTTTTTTCGAGACCCTCGGCCCCGTCCGAGACGAGTCCGAGTCCGCCGCTGATGGCGCCGAGGGCGCCGTCTTTGAAAACGCCGACGTCGAGGCCGGCGAGGCGGGAAAGCGTCGTGCGCGTGAGCGCTTCGAACATGATCAGGCTCACGATGGCGGAAGGATTATCGATATTCGTGTACACACGGTCCTTGATGTCGATCGGAAATTCCTGGACCGCGGGGGCGCCGCCCGCCGAATAGTCCTTGTACGTGACTTTCCCGATGGACAGGTAGAGCTTGTCGATCTTGAGCTTCGGCCCCTTCGCGCCGGGCTTCCGGGGTTCGGCCGGCGCGGCGGCCTGCTTTTGCTTTTCTTTTTCCTGCTGCGTCGGTTTGGCGGCGTCGATGTTGAGTTTTCCGTCCTTGTTCTTGACGACGCACACTTCGCGGAGATCGAGCCGGACTTCTTCGAAATGGGCCTGCCCGCGGAAAAGAGCCTGCGGATCCATGTCGATCAGGATGAGCGGAGCGTCGATCATCAGCTTGTCCGCATAGCCGGACGGGTTCATGACTTTGAGACCCTTCAGGCGGATCGAGGACTTGAGCAGGGAAAAATCGGTGTTCGAAATGCGCACGGGCACGTGGGCGGCGCGCGAGACGGAAGCGGTGATGGCCGTCTGGATGATCCCGTTTTTAAGGACCGTCAGCACGACGAACACCAGGAGGATGGCGCCGATCAGCTTGAGTTTGCCCATGAGATTATCTTATCACCGCAGAAACCGGTTGGCAACGATTCCGAGAAGGACCACCTGGGGCACGGTCACCGCGGGAAGCCAGAGGGCCGTGCGCCGCCCGATGTTCGCCCACAGCAGGGCGATTTCGGTGTAATCGGTCACCACCCCGGCCATGAGGAAAACGAAAGCGTTGCCGAACGCGCCGGTCTGGCGGTAGAGCTCGAACGCCATCGGAGCGGTCCCCTCCGAGCAGACTTCCATGACCGTGGCCAGCGCGAGCGTGGCCAGAAGCCCGGCCAGGGACGCTCCCATGTACCGGTGGAAAAGACCCGGCGGCACGAACGCCGCGGCCAGGCTCGAGAGGCCGATCCCGAGGAGGATCCACGTCAGCGTCATGCGCGCCAGATCGGCGGACCCGCGAAAGATCTTCCGGATATCCTCGGCCAACGCCGACGCGGTGAAGCGGCGCGCGCGGAAGCGCCGGCCCAGGTCCGAAAGAATGGAATATCCCTCCTCGACCGGCATCGTGGAGGGGTTGGATTCGATCCATCCCCGGCGCTCGAGAACGCGGAAAAGGAGGCCCGTGCTCGTCGCGACGGCCAGCGCGCCGAAGAGGATGAAAAGCGCCTTCGCCCCGAAAAAGCTGAACAGGATGATCGTGATCGGCAGGTTCGCCCAGGGGCTGGCCAGAAGGAAGCTCACGACGACCGGCGTCGAGGCGCCCTTTTTGTGAAGCTGCATCGCCAGCGCGAGGATGCCGTGGCTGCAGGCGCTCATGAGAAAACCGAAAAGCACGGCGTGAAGGATGGTCCTCTTCCGGTCCCGGGCCAGCAGCGTCGCCACGTATTCGGGCGGCACGTAGCGCTCGATCGCGCCGCCGAGCAGGAGCCCCAGGATCACCGCCGGTCCGATCTGCCGGAAATAGCCGAGGAAGCTCTCCCGGAACGGCGTCAGAAGCGGCGTCGCGTACGACAGGGCGACGAGCCCCGCGAGCGCGGCCAGCGCCAGGCGCGTCCAGGTGAAGCGGGGTTCCGGCTTTTCGTGGCAGCAGGGCGCGGGTTTGTTCATCGTTTTAGTTTAAGGCACCGGCGCGGCGGATGGCAAGGTCCGGCGCAGCGCGCGGCCGCGCCACAGGCGGTACACCGGCGGATACACGAGAAGCTCCATGAGGAAGCTCGTGCACAGCCCGCCGATCATCGGCGCGGCGATCCGCTTCATCACGTCGGCGCCGGTCCCCATCGACCACATGATGGGCAGGAGACCCAGCATCGCGGCCATCACGGTCATCAATTTCGGCCGGATGCGCTTGACCGCACCGTGGATGACCGCCTCGTCGAGGTCCCGCCCGTTCCTCATGCGTCCCGCCCGGACGGCCTCGCCGTACGAGAGGTCGAGATACAGGAGCATGAAGACGCCCGTCTCCGCGTCGAGCCCCATGAGCGCGATCATCCCCACCCACGTCGCGATCGAGACGTTGTAACCGAGAGCGTACAGGAACCAGACCGCGCCGATCAGCGAAAACGGCACCGCCAGGAGCACGATACCGGTTTTCACCCAGGATTTCGTGTTGAGATAGAGGAGCAGCGTGATCAGCGCGAGCGTCGCCGGCACGACGAAGAGGAGCCTCTTCTTCACGCGGATCATGTTCTCGAACTGCCCGCTCCAGACGAGGTAGGTCCCCTTGGGCACCGCCACCGACCGCGCGACGGCCGCCTTGGCCTCGCGGACGTAGCCGCCGACGTCCCGGCCGGCGATGTCGACGTAGACGTAGCCCGACAGGCGGCCGTTCTCGTCCCGGATCATGGCGGGCCCCTGGACGATTTCCAGGTCGGCGACGAGCTCCAGCGGGATCTGCGTTCCGGACGGCGTCGAGACGAGCGTCCGCTTGAGGCCGTCGAGGTCGTCGCGGAATTCGCGGGCGTACCGGACGCTGACCGAGTAGCGCTCCCTCCCCTCCACGGTCGTCGAGACGTTCTCTCCGCCGATCGCGGTCAGGATCGCCTCGTTGGCCTCGTCGACCGAGAGCCCGTACCGGGCCAGCGACGCGCGCTTCAGACGGAAATCGAGGAAATAGCCTCCGGTCACGCGTTCCGCGAAAACGCTCCGCGTCCCGCGGACGCCGCGCAGCGCGCTTTCGATCGAGAGCCCGGTCCGCTCGATCTCGCGCAGGTCGTCGCCGAAGATCTTGATGCCGACGGGGGTGCGGATGCCGGTCGAGAGCATGTCGACTCGGTTCTTGATCGGCATCGTCCAGGCGTTGGTGACGCCGGGAATCTGCAGCTTCGCGTCCATCTCGTCGATGAGCTCCTCCTGGCTGATGCGGTCGCGGCAAAAATGCCTGAGAGGCGCCTGGAGCGCCTCCGGCAGGCCCGAATACCACCGGCGCACCTTCCGCCATTCGGTCTCCGGCTTCAGGACGACCGTCGTCTCCATCATCGAAAGCGGCGCGGGATCGGTCGCGGTCTCCGCGCGGCCCGCCTTTCCGAACACCCGCTCCACTTCGGGGAAAGATTTCAGGATCTTGTCCTGCTCCTGCATGAGCTTCTGGGCCTCGGTCACCGAGATTCCGGGCAGCGTGGTCGGCATGTACAGCACGACCCCCTCGTTGAGCGGCGGCATGAACTCCGAGCCGAGCCTGAGATACGCCGGCACGCAGCTGAGAAACGCCAGGAACGCGGCGAACAGGACCGCCTTGGGATGGCGGAGCACGAAGCGCGCCGGCGGCTCGTACCAGCGGTGGAGGGTGCGGCTCACCGGATGCCGTTCCTCCGGATAATAGCGCCCCACGAAGACGGCGTCCGCGATCCGGGCCAGCCACGCCGGGCGGAACCGGAACGGATCCATGAGCGCGAACAGCATTCGCAGAGCGGGGTCGAGCGTCACCGCCAGGACCGCCGCGATCGCCATCGTGAGGTTTTTGCTGTAGGCGAGCGGTTTGAAAAGACGCCCCTCCTGGTCGACCAGCGTGAAAATCGGCATGAACGCGACCGCGATCACAAGGAGCGAGAAGAAAACCGACGGTCCCACTTCTTTCAACGCCGAGAGGCGCACCTCGTGAAAGTCCCCCTTTCGCCCGCCGGCCTGCCAGAGCTCGAGCTTCTTGTAGGCGTTCTCGACCTCGACGATGGCCCCGTCGACCAGCACGCCGATCGAGATGGCGATGCCGGCCAGCGACATGATGTTCGAAGTGATGCCCAGCCGATACAGCGGAATGAACGCCAGAAGCACCGAGACCGGGATCGTCACGATCGGGACGATCGCGGAAGGGATATGCCAGAGGAAAAAGAGGATCACCGCGCTCACGATGAGCATTTCTTCCACGAGCTGGTGCTTGAGGGTCTCGATCGCCCGTTCGATGAGCTCGGAACGGTCGTAGACGGTCACGATTTCCATGCCCTCCGGAAGCGAGGGCTCGAGCTCCCGGATGCGCTCCTTCACGCGGCGGATCACGTTGAGCGCGTTCTCGTGGTAACGCATGACCACGATGCCGCCGACCGTGTCCCCCTGCCCGTCGAGGTCCGAGATCCCGCGGCGCAGATCGGGGCCGAGCGTCACTTTCGCGACGTCCTTGACGAGGACCGGGGCTCCCCCGGACGCGGACCGGATCACGATGTCCTCGAAGTCGCGGGTCGACTTCGCGTACCCCCGGCCGCGGATCATGTATTCGGCGCCGGAAAACTCGACGAGCCGGCCGCCGACTTCGTTGTTGCCTTTCTTGACCGCTTCGACGACCTCGGAAAGCGGGATGCCGTAGGAGAGGAGGCGGTTGGGATCCACCTGCACCTGGTACTGCTTCTGGAACCCGCCGATCGAGGCGACCTCGGCCACGCCGGGCACCGACTGGATGGCGTAGCGGAGATTCCAGTCCTGGTACGAGCGCAGCTGTTCCAGGCTGTGCGTCCCGCTTCGGTCGACGAGCGCGTACTGGTAGACCCAGCCGATGCCGGTCGCGTCGGGTCCGAGCTCCGTCTTCACGCCCTCCGGGAGTTTCGACTGGATTTTGGAGAGGTACTCCAGCACGCGGCTTCGCGCCCAGTAGACGTCGGTCCCGTCCTCAAAGATGACGTAGACATACGAAAATCCGAAATCCGAAAACGCGCGCACGTCCTTGACCCGCGGCGCCCCCAGGAGCGCGGACACGATGGGATACGTCACCTGGTCCTCGAGGATGTCGGGACTGCGGTCCCAGCGCGAATAGACGATCACCTGCGTGTCGGACAGGTCGGGAATCGCGTCGAGCGGGATCTGCTTGAGCGTGAGAATACCGACGCCGACGGCCGCCGCCGTGAGAATCAACACCAGGAACTTGTTGCGGGCCGAAAACTCGATCAGCTTCTCGATCATGACCCGCCTCCGGCGCGGCGCGAGGCCTCTTCCACCGAGGCTTTGAGCCGGCTCTCCGAATCCAGCAGGAAATTGCCGTTCACGACGGCCTTCTCGCCCTTGGACAGGCCTTTCAGGACGGGGTAATCGCCGTCCGCCTTGGCGCCCGTCTCCACGACGCGCGGCTCGAAAAGCCCCTCCCCTTTTTCGACGAAGACGATCGACGCGGTGCCGGTAAAAAAGACCGCCTCCTCGGGGACCGCCAGCGCCGTGCCCAGGTCGACGCGGATCGACGCCTCGACGGACATGTTCGCCTGGAGCGCCTCGGGCAGTTTCTCGACCACGACCCTCGCCCGGACGGCGCGGCTCCCCGGATCCACGAGCGAATCGACGAACCGGACGGTTCCGGCGATCTCGACTCCCGGAAGCGTCGCCGCGCGGATCGCGACCGGATCCCCTTTCTTGACGAGCGCGGCGTCGCTTTCGTTCACGTACAGATACACCCACGCCCCGCCTTCCTCATGGTGCGACAGGAGGCGCTTGTCCGGTTTTCCTTCCTGCAGGAGCGTCCGGACCCAGTCTTCCCCGAGGCCCAGGTGACTGATCTCGATCTGGGCCTTCTCCAGGTCGGTCAGACCGCGCTTTTGGGAATAGAGGCTCCGGTCCCGTTCCTTTTCGACGTTCGAGCGCGCGGCGCGCAGGTACGTGATCTGGAGCTGGTAGAGTTCGGGGTCGTGCGCGATGACTCCCCAGGCCCGCACGGTCTTCGAGAGATGCTTCTCCTCGACGGCGGCCGTGCGGATGCCGATGAGCTGCCGCTTTTCGGGGCTGACGAATACCGCCGCGTAGCCGGAGGGCGCGGCCGCGCCCTCGGCTTCGATCTGCCGCTTGCACACGGGACACTCGAGCTTTTCGCCCTTTTCCGAGAGGACGAGCATGGGACACGTCTCGCCCGCCTTGATCATCGGGCATTCGTGCACCGCGCAGATTTCGTTCGGGTCCTTCGAACCCGCCTCCTGCGCATAAACGGGAATATAGTCCATCCCCATCTCGTCTTTTGCCGGAACGGGAGAGGTGACGTCCGCGCGCATCGGGTTCCGGTAAAAGAGAGGCTTGCCCTTGTCCTTCTTGTCCGCGTGAGACGCCTCGTCGCCGTACTTCACCAGGCGCATGTGGCAGATCGGGCATTCCCCGGGTTTGTCCGAAACCACCTGGGGGTGCATCGGGCAATGATAGAGGGCTTTCGCCGGAATCGCCGCCGGCTCCCCCGGCCGATGCTGCCGGCCGGCGAAGAAGAACCCCGCCGCGGCCCCGGAGGCGAGGCAGAAGATGAGGAGAAACCGGATCGTTTTATTCATGGGTTATTTTCCTTTCCCTTTGGGAGACACAACACACGCGCGACGATTGGTCGGCGCGCGCCAGGAAAAGGAAAACTAGATGCGGTAGATCGAGTAGAGGTCGAGGAGACTTTCCCGGGGCGGAGAAGGTCCTGAGGACGCCCGGCGCGGACGCGGCTCGCCGGACGCGGCGGGCGGAAAAAACGCCGCCGACAGACCCGTGACAAGCGCCGGAATCCCGTCCGCCGCCAGCGAAGCGAGAACGGCCGGGAGCCGGGACGGGGCCGGGGTCTTGATGGCGCAGTGGCAGGCTTTGGCACAACAGGCCATGGGAGCGGAAGCCGCGGACAGGCCGGGAGCCGGGAAAACGGGCCCGCAGGTGGGCATCGCGTACGCGGTCATGGACGCCGAAGCGGCCGCGAAAGATAAGACGCCGGAAATCAGGATTTTTCGGATCATGCTCTCACCCTTGTTTATAGCATACCCGCACGCCGGACGGCTGTCAAACGGACTCAATCGGGATTGATGTCGTAAGCCACGATCTCGTCGACGGTTTCCTTCCCGTCGGGTTCGATGATCGTGTACAGGTCGAGGTTCGAGCCGATCACGATATCAGAAAATTCGAGGTACTTGTTCAGCTTGTTGATGACGTCGACGTTTTCCGGGTCCACGCGGAAGGAAAGCTTCTCGGACTTTCCGGAATCCTGGTCCGTGAAGAGGACGCCGAGATAACCCGCCTTGGGATCGACCAGGAGCACTTTGACCCCGTAATACTCTTTCTCGGTGCCCGGGACGGGCGCTTCCGGTGCTTCGGAGGCGGGAGACGCCGGCGCGGAAGCGCCGGGCTCCGTCGCGGTCCCGGCCGTCCCGGCTTTGGCCGTCTGGACTTCGGCTTCCTGGGTCGCCGCGGCCGCGAGCGCCGGGGTCACCGACGGCATCGAAAGCGCGAGGCAGAGCGCGGCTTCAATAATGGAACGCTTCATCGATTTTCTGAGCCATGTCCTCCAGAGACATGGAACCCTTTTCAAAAAACGCATAGTATCCGAGCCCCCTGAATTTGTCCTCGACCTCCTCTTCCTGGCAGCCGGTGACGATGATCGCGCGGACGGTCGGATCCACCTCCTGCAGCATGGGCAGAAACTGGTCGCCGTTGACGCGAGGCATGTTGAAATCCAGCAGAACCACTTTCGGGCGGTGCCGCCGGAAGCACCGGACCGCGTCTTCCAGCGTGTTGGCCGTGAGCACGTCGTAATTCGCCTTGAAATACTCGGCCATCAGCTGGGTGAAGGCCGGGTCGTCGTCCATGACGAGGATCTTCCGCTTGAACATGCGCGCGCCTCAAATTTCGTCGTGCCCGTGCGAGACGGGCTCTATGTGGACCACCACGTCGTGAACGACCGACAGCTCCCGGCGGATGTCCCGCTCGATGAGATTGGCGAGCCGGTGCGAGGCCGAAACCGTCATCTCGTTGTCGACCAGCACGTGAAGGTCGACGTAGACGGCGTCGGGCTTGCCGCGCGTGCGGATCTCATGGCAGTCGCGCACCCCCTCCACCCTCCGGACGATCCGCTCGATGCAGACCGGTTCCAGAGGCGCCTTGTCGCAGAGGATGTCGGAGCTGACTTTGAGGAGACCCAGCGCCGTGAAAACGATGACCGTCGCGATGCCCATCGCAAAGAGCGAGTCCACGTAGGGAATGCCGAGTCGGATGCCGACGAGCGCCGCGAGCACCGACAGCGTCACCCAGACGTCGGTCAGCGTGTGCCAGGAATCCGCCTTCAGGAGCTCGCTGTTCAGCGCGACGGCCCGCCGGCGTTCGTACCAGACCACGAAGAGGTTCACGGCCAGCGTGGCGCCCATCACCGCGAAGCTCAGGGCCGTGATCTGGACGGGCGGACGCGCGCCGAGGAAACTCTGCAGCGCCTCCCAATAAATACGCCCCGAGACGAACAGCAGCAGGAACCCGATGACGGTCGCCGCGAGCGTCTCGTATTTTTCGTGCCCGTAGGGATGGTCCAGATCCGCCGGATGGCGCGCGATCGAGATCCCGACGAGTCCGATGATGTTGGAAGTTCCGTCCGAAAAGGAGTGGAGGCCGTCCGCGAAGATGGTCGTGCTGTTCGTCCAATGGCCGATCAGGAGCTTGCAGAGCGCCACCGCCCAGTTGAGCCCGAGCACGACCCAGAGGACGAACGAGATTTCCCGCGCCCTCTGCCATGGATGCAGGCCCCCCGATGCGGCGCCGGCGTTCATGAGGCGGTCAGAGGGGTTTGCGCTTGGAGTCCGAGCTCTTGTCGATTTCCTTCAGGAGATAGTTGTCGAGCACTTCCTTCTTGGTACGCCACTGCCCGCCCACCTTGAATCCGGGAAGCTTTTTTTCCTTGAGCAGCCGGTACACGGTCATCGAATGAACCCCGAGGTATTTCGCGACCTCTTTGAGGGTCATGATCTGTGTGCGCTGCGGTCTCTTTTCGTCTGGCATTTTATCCTCGTGTTTGAGTGAATCCCTCGGCTCGCCGCACGGGGCGGCCGACGAAAATCATTCTAGCAGAAGTTTTATAACGGTGCAACTATTTTAATCAAAAATAACAACTATTATTAAGCGCCTTTTTTTTCGTCGCGGGCGAGCGATTCCGCGTTCTCCCGGAGCCATTGGACGGCCTCTTCCCGGGTGGAAAGGCGCGAGTCGAGCTGGAGCTCCTCGACGGCCCGCAGCATGCGGCCGATCAGGGGACCTTCGGCGTAGCCGAGCGCCAGGAGGTCGTGCCCGCTCAGGAGGGGCTTCGGGCGGATGTCCTCGCGCGTGAACGAGCGCATCTTTTTCCGGAGAAAATGCCAGTTGGACAGGTCGCCGTGGCTGGCCAGGCAGTCGAGCCGGTGCTGGGCGAGCTCGGTTTCGAACGTGTCGCGGCGCATGAAGCGCTTGAGCGTGCTCTCCCGCATCTGCTTCACGTCCTTGAAGCGCATGTGCCCCTCCACGCACGCGACGATCCGGTCCTTCAGATCGTTCGGGAAACGCAGCCGCTCGAGGATCCGCTCGGTCATGCGGGCGCCCACGCGGTCGTGGCCGTTGAAGCGGATCCGGTCGGAGCGGCGGTACGTCGGGGGCTTGCCGATGTCGTGGAGAAGGCAGCCGAACGCCAGGTCCGCGGGAGCGTTCTCGAGACCTTTGAGGAGGAGGCGCGTATGCACGAACACGTCGCCTTCGGGATGGAACGCCCGGGGCTGTTTCACGCCCTTCATCTTCGAGACCTCGGGCAGGACGCGGACGAGGAGCCCGGAGCGGTCGAGCAGGTCGAGCGCCAGGGCCGGCGACGGGCCGGTGAACATCTTGACGAGCTCGTCGCGGACGCGCTCGCTGCTGACTTCCGTGATCTTGGGGGCGAGCTTGCGGATCGCGGCGAGGGTTTTCGGCTCGATGCGGAAGCCCAGCACGCTCGCGAAGCGCACCGCGCGCAGGAGCCTCAGCTTGTCCTCCGTGAAGCGGCGGACCGGATCGCCGATGGCCCGGATGACTTTTTTCTTCAGGTCCTTCTCTCCCCCGACCCAGTCGAGCACGCGCCGCGGGCCCCGCGCGAGAGGGTCGTAAAAAAGACCGTTGACCGTGAAATCGCGCCGGATCGCGTCCTCGCGCGCGTCGGTGAAGCGCACGCCCGTCGGACGGCGGCCGTCCTGATAGCCTTTGTCGGCCCGGAAGGTCGCGACTTCGAACGGGACGCCGTGACAGACGACGAGCATCACGCCGAACTGCGCGCCGACGGGGACGGTCTTGGGGAACAGCGCCGCCACGCGCTCGGGGACCGCGTCGGTGGCGACGTCGAAATCTTTGGGGGCTTTCTTCAGGAGGAGATCACGAACGCACCCCCCGACGAAATAGGCTTGGTGCCCGTTTCTCCGGAGGGTGCGGACGATCTCAAGCGCGAGGGTTTTTTTGGAATTCAAAAATTCCCCCGCTTTTTGAAAATCTTAATTCAGCGTCTTTTCGCCGGGTTTCCAGCCGCAGCCGGTGAGCTTGCCGCTCTGAAACGCCTGCAGCGTGCGGAGCGTCTCGTCGACGCTCCGTCCGACCGGCAGGTCGTTGACGACCGCCGACTTGAGCACGCCGTTGGGATCGATGATGAAGGTGCCGCGGAGCGCGATGCCCTTGTCCGCGAGGAGCACGTTGAAATTCTTGGCGACGCTGTGGCTCGTGTCGCCGAGGATCGGGAACTTGACCTTGCCGAGCGAGGATTCCGTCCACGCCTTGTGCGAATAAACGCTGTCGGTGCTGGCCGCCACGACGTCGGCGTTGAGCTTCTTGAATTCCTCGTAGTGCTTGTCGAAGCTCTGGATCTCGGTGGGGCACACGAACGTGAAATCCAGGGGGTAAAAGAACACCACGAGCCACTTGCCCTTGTAGTCCGAGAGCTTGACTTCTTTCATGCTGCCGTCAGGCATGTAGGCCTGGGCGGCGAAATCGGAGACCTTCTGGCCGACCTGCAAAGTGTTTTCTGAAACGACTGACATGGTGGAGCCTCCTTTTAGTGAGGTCTTATTATACCCTCTGACGAGGGGGCGTCAATAGGGTTCGATCCGGACTTTCCGGAGGAGCGGGGCGATGTCGGACCGCCGGCAGAGCCGCGGGGATTCCCGCATGACGGCCGACGTGCTCGCCGCGATCCCCAGCGCGGCGGCCCGGCCCAGATCGAGCTTCTTCCAGAGCCCGAGCGCCAGGCCCCCGATCAGCGAATCCCCCGCCCCCACCTTGCTCTTCACCGGCACGGGCACCCCGGGCAGTCGGAACGACCGGTCCCGCGAGACCACCAGCGCCCCCTTCGCCCCCAGCGAGACCACGACGATCCCGACCCCTCTGCGGACGAGGGCGGCGGCCGCGGTCCGGTACTGCGCCTCGGTTCCGAGTTTTTTCCCGATCAGGCGGTGCATTTCGAACTCGTTGGGCTTGATGCAGAACGGCCGTGCCTTCACGCCCTGGCGGAGCGCCTCATCGTCGGCGTCGAGGATGCACGGCGTGCCGTTTTTCTGGAGCGCCGAGACGAACGAGCGGTACGTCGAAGCCGGCGCGCCTTTCGGCAGGCTTCCTCCGAGCGCCCATAAAAAAGGCTTCGGCCGCACGGCCAGGAGTTTTTTTAGAAAGCCGTCGAGGTCGGCGCCGGTGACCGCGGGGCCCGGGGCGCTCACGCGCGTCTGCGTCCGATCGCCGATGTCGGTGAGCACGGTGTTGATGCGCGTCTCTCCGCCGACGGCGGAGGCCTCGAACGGGATCCCGAGCTCGCCGACCAGATGTTTCCAGAAGTCCCCCACGAACCCCCCGGCCAGCGCGTAGGCGCGCGTGGGGCCGCCCAGCTCGCGGAGCACTTTCGAGACGTTGAGGCCCTTGCCGCCGGCCGTGCGGCGCACCGACAGGGCACGGTTGGCGTCGTCCATCACGAGCGAGCGCACGACGAAGTTCTGGTCGATCGACGGGTTCATCGTGATCGTGGCGATCATGTCTCTTCCTTCTGGACGGCCTTGCGGCGGGCGACGTCCTTTTCGTGGACGTCGGCCTCGAAGTCGTCCTTTTTTTCGTACCAGGTGCGGATCCACCGCTGCCAGTCCGCATAGTCGGCCGCTCGAAGGCGTTCGAACCCGTTTTCGGGGGCCTTCCCCGCGGGGCCGGAAAAAAATTTGAATCCCTCGTCGACGGCGTTCATCGAGCGCGCCTGTCGCTTCGCCGCGCCCTCCGGCCGGACGTCGGCGCGGCCGCCGTAGACCTTGATCTCCGTCCCGCGGGGCGAGGCCTCGATCCCGCATCCGCCGCTGCCCATGTGCACGCGCACGTCCGGCGTCAGGACCGTGAGCCCCGCGGAAGTCGCGCCTTGCTCCGCGGCGGGGCCCTCCTCCTCCATGACGAGGAAAAG
Organism: Candidatus Eiseniibacteriota bacterium; assembly: GCA_035496715.1. Classification (GTDB taxonomy): domain Bacteria; phylum Omnitrophota; class Gorgyraeia; order 2-02-FULL-51-18; family 2-02-FULL-51-18; genus DATJEK01. Next base: position 24,202 of record DATJEK010000005.1, read on the forward strand.
CGTTCCCGATCGCAGGTGGAGATGGTCCGGGGACTTCAGGAATTCGACGCTCGTATTTTCGGTCAGATGAGCCAGCCCGCCCAGCCGGCGGTCGAAAACGACGCTGACCGACCCTCCGGCGCGGGTGCGCACGCTCGCGCCTCCGGGGAGGACGGCATTCATCTTGAGCGGCTTCCAGGGTGCGCCCGGGGCCGTCCGGACTTCGGCCGGAGCCTTCACGCTGAACGCCGTCGCGCGCGCCTCGCCGGCGGCGGAGGCCGGGACGACGAGTGCCGCGGCGAGAAGGACCGCCCCGGCGGACGCCAGGCGCCTCACGGGCGGGCGGCGCGTTTCAGCGCCTCCCGGCAGTAAAAGCGGATCGAGCGGGTGAGCCTGAATTCCGGGCGGCCGAGGTCCGCGCGGGACAGCCACCGGTACTCGCGGTGCTCGCGCGCGTGCAATTTCACGCGGTCGCCGGCGGCGGTGCCGAAATAAACGAACGCGATGTGCCGGTGCCGGTTCTTCCGGTGGACGGAGGCGGAGCACCGCCCGCCGTGCGCGCAGTGCACGTCCATGAAATCCGGCGTCGGAAGCGGCTTGACGCCCCGGTGCGCGATGCGGGGACGCCTGGAGGCGAGCACGCGGACCTTGAGGCCGCACTCCTCCCGGATTTCGCGGTAGAGCGCCTCTTCCGGGTCCTCGTCGAGCTCGATGTGCCCGCCGATGGGCAGCCACTCGTCGTAGCTGTTGTGGTAAACGAGGAGGACCTTCCCCCGGTGAACGATGAACGCCGAGACCACGAAGTCATACCGCTCGTGGATGTGGGGCATGAAAGGTTTAGAGGCTCAGGAGCAGAACCGTCGCCAGCGAAAAATAGACGAAGTTGCTGATGATGTCGGTGATCGTCGTGATGAGCGGTCCGGTCGCCGTCGCCGGATCGATGCCGTTGCGGTGGAACAGGATCGGCTCGATGGAACCCATCGTCGCCGCGACCGTCATGGAGGTGCTCATGCCGACGGCGACCACGATCCCGAATTTGTATCCGTACTGCTGGCCGTACACCACGTACGCGAAGCCGGCCAGGAGCGCGCCGTAGATCAGGCCCAGCATCAGGCCGACCCGGAATTCGCGGAGCACCGCTTTCAGCTGCTCGGCGCGGCTTTCCAGGTGGCCGAGCGCGAGGCTCCGCACGACGATCGTCGCCGACTGGGAACCGACGTTGCCGCCCATGCCGGCGATGAGCGGCGAAAAAGAGGCCAGCGCGATGGCCTTGGCGATGACCGGCTCGAAATGGCGGATGATGAGGGAAATCAGCATCCCGCCGAAGAGCGTGACGACGAGCCAGGGCATGCGGAAGAAAACGATCTTGAACGCGGACACTTCGCGCAGGTCCTTCGCGCGCGTACCGGCCATCTTCGCGATGTCCTCGGTCGCCTCCTGCTTGATGATCGAGAGGATGTCCTTGACGATGATGACGCCGAGAAGCTTGTCGGTCTCGTCGACGACCGGCGCCGCGTTGATCTGGTATTTCGAAAAGAGCTTCGAGACTTCTTCCTGGTCGGTTTCGGGCCGGACCTTGATGCCTTCGACGGAATCCATGAGCTCCGAGAGGCGCGATTCTTCCGGGGCCGTGATCAGGTCCGGCACGCTGAGGCTCCCCAGCACGCGGCCCTCGTCGCTGATCACGAAAAGCGAATTGAGATGGTCCTTCTGCGCGGGGCGGATTACCGACTGCAGGAGCAGGAGCGCCTGCTTGGCCGTGAGGCGGGGCGAGAGTTTCACGAACTCGGGGTGCATCAGGCTCCCGGCCGTGTTCTCCGGGAACTTCATCAGGTTCTCGATGTGCGAGATCGCCGTCTGCCGCTTGATCAGGCTCGTCATTTTTTTGATCGCGCGGGCCGGCATCTTGTTGAAGATCTTGGCCAGGTCGGGCGTGTCCATCCCCTCGAGGACCGGGAAAAGGCTGTCGTCTCCCGCGCGCTCGAACAGGTACTTCTGGTCCTCGATGTCCAGGATCTCGAACAGCTTGAGCGCCGACGTCGCGGACAGGAGCCGGAAGATCTGAAGCTTCTCCTCGTCCTTGAAGCTGCGCCAGGAATCGGCGAAATCGAGGGCGTTGCACTCGCGGATCACCTGCTTGATCAGCGGATAATTCCGCTGCGCCAGGAGCTCTTTGATCTCGGGGACGAGCAGCGCGATCGAGTGGGGCTGTTCCATGGGGGCCTTTAGGGGCGGCTAGGTCTTGAAGTTAAAATAGCCGAGCACGTCGACCGGGCATTTCGAGAGGGCCACGAGCCGGTCGTGGTGCTTTTTCATGAAGCGGGTGTGGTGCTTCTCCGTTTTCCACGTGTAAAAAGAAGCGTACTGGTCTTTTTCGTTCGTACGGAAGAGCGTCTTGTAGCCGAGAAAGCCGGGATGGCGCTTGGCTTCCCTCTCCCAGATCCGGCAGTCCGCGACGTAGACCGGGACGTTTTTCTTCCGGATGCGGAAGAGGACCATGTGGATGAACATGGGCCGTCCTAGCCGTGCAGGAGCGCCCAGGTTTTTTCGCCGACGACGCCGTCCGCCGTGAGGTTGTTGCGGCGCTGGAACTGCTTGATCGCGGCTTTGGTCTTCTTGCCCATGCGGCCGTCGACGGGGCCGGGATCGAGACCCGCGGCCTTCAGCGCCTTCTGCACGGCCTTGACCGACACGCCGGGCACGTGGATCGCCGACGAAGAGGTGCGGCTGCCGGAAGAGACGTTGCTGCTGCTCTGGATCGACTGCTGGTAGCTGTCGAGCTGGTACTGGAGGTCCTGGATCTGCTGGTCCTTAGCCTGGAGCTCGGCCTGCATGTTCTGGACCTGGGACGCCGCGTCCTTCTCGTCGGACTTGCGGGCGCGCGTGGTCGCGCAACCGGAAACGAACACAAGGGCGGCGGCCGAGAAAACGAAAATTTTTAGAGCGTGTTTGGGCATGGTTTCTCCTGTTAAGATTCTCTGATTATACCCGCCGAAACACGGAGTGCAACAAAAAATGCCCGGATTTCCCTTGGCCCGGCGGGGCCGTTTGTGGGAAAATCGAGGCATGAACCCTCCGCTTTCCGACGACGGCTCTCCCCTGATCCGTGCGGTCGCCCTCTCGAAATCGTACGGCCAGACGCGGGCGCTCGACGGCCTGGACCTCGCGCTCGGCCGGGGCGAGATCCTGGGCCTGCTCGGCCCCAACGGGGCCGGGAAAACCACGGCCATCCACCTCATGCTGGGACTCCTGACGCCCACCTCGGGCGAGGTGACCGTGTTCGGCCTTTCCCCGTTCACCGAACGCCACCGCATCGCGTCCCGGCTGAATTTCTGCTCGGCCTACGTGCAGCTGCCCTCGAACCTGCGCGTCCTGGAGAATCTGCGCGTGTACGCGGGCCTCTACGGCGTGAAAGATCCCCGCCGGAAGATCGAGCGGCTCCTGGAGCTCTTCGAGATCGGCCCGCTCGCAGGGCGCGTGACCGGGGCGCTTTCTTCCGGCGAGAAAACGCGCCTCAATCTCGCCAAATGTTTCCTGAACGACCCCGAGCTCCTCCTGCTGGACGAGCCCACCGCGAGCCTCGATCCCGAAATGGCGGACACCGTCCGTCGGACCCTGAAGAAGATCCAGAAGGAGGCGCGCCTGGGCATCCTCTACACCTCCCACAACATGCCCGAAGTCGAGGCGCTCTGCGACCGGGTCCTCTTCATTCACGAGGGCCGCACGATCGTCCAGGGCCCGCCCGCCGAGGTGATGCGGCACTTCGAGAGCGCCAGCCTCGACGAGGTGTTCATCAAGATCGTGCGGCGAGGCGACCTCATCCTGAAGGCGTCGCCGTGAACCCCGGCCGGATCGGCGCGATGGTGATGCGCTACGTCTACCTGCA
>DATJEK010000006.1:0-3344 GCA_035496715.1 Candidatus Eiseniibacteriota bacterium
TCGGCGTCGTGATGACCGGCAGACCCTGCGCGAGCGCTTCCGAGGCGACCATCCCGAAACCGTCGGCCAGCGTCGGGAAGACGAGCGCCAGGGATCCCCGGTAGGCCGCCCGCAGCTCGTCCGACGGGACGTTGCCGTGAAAAAAGACACCGGCCAGACCTTCGCAAAACTGCCTCGGCAGGAGCCGGATGCCGTAAATGTGCAATTCGGCGCCGCGGCGGGCCTTGAGCTTTCGCCAGGCCAGAAGCAGGTGATGGGCGCCCTTTCGCATGGAGACCGGGCCCGAATAAAGGATGCGCAGCTTCTTGCCGGGCGTGCGGCGGAAATCGTCCGCCGCCGGAGGCGCGCCGAGCGGCACGCAGAAAATTTTTTCCGCGGGGACCCCCGCCGCCACGAGCGTCTTGCGGGTCAGTTCGGAATTGGCGTGCACGCAGTCCGCGAGGGACGCCTCCTCGTCCCTTCGGCGGTCGCGCACGCGCGCGAGATCGCTCAGCCGCCGGGCCGCGGGAGAAAGCAGTTCCGGAAATTTTTCATACTCGGGCTCGATCCACTTTTCGTAAAAGGAATGATGCAGGCTCATGAAGATCACGGCCGATTTCTTGCCGAGCCGGCGGGCTTCCCGCACCGCGGTGAGGGCGCCGTGCTCGACGCCCAGAAACCCGTCGAACCGCTTTTGCCGGAGAAGTCGCGACCACAGCCGGTCGAGCGAGCGCTCGTTCTTCTCCCAGAACCAGTCCTGGATCAGCATGGAACCGGGGACTCTCGATGCCGCCAGGCGCCACGCCTCCCATCCCCACTGGCAGTCGAGCAGTTTCGTCGGAAGGAAATCGAGCCGGCGCCGGTCGAGCTTGCCGGCCAGGCGCGGCGCGAAACGGCGGACGGTTTCCAGCAGCGCGCGGTCGTCGGGCGTGATCACGCCCGTCGAGGAATACAGCCCCAGGGCGTCCCTCTCGAAAAGGGCGAGCGCGGCCTGATGCGTGTGCGCGTTGTTCGCGGCCGATCCGAAAAGCCACTTCATGCCGCTTCTCTCCTCTGAAACGCCTTTTCGTACAAGGCCGCCGTTTTCCGGGCGACCTCGGCGCTGGTTTTGATTTCGGGCCGTCCCTCGGACAGGCGCCGCAAGAGCCCGCGATCCGCAGAAACCCGCTCGAGCGTCCTCGTCCAGGCCTCCACGTCCCCCGGAGGAACGATCAGCCCGTTCACGCCGTCCGTCACGATCTCCGGCAGGCTGCCCAGGCCGCTGCCGATCACCGGCGTGCCGACCGAAAACGACTCGAGCGCGACGAGCGGACCGGTTTCCATCCAGAGGGAAGGAACCGCGAGCGCGTCCAAATCCCGCAGCGCCTGCGCCGTCTCCGATTGCGGGACGGGCCCGTGGAACCGGATGCGGGGATCCGCGCCCGCGAGCGCGCGAAGCCGCTTCTCGTACGCGCGGGAGGCCTCGTCCTGGGCGCCGCCGTAAAGGTGGAGCTCCGCCTCCGTCCGGGACGGCAGCCGCACGAAAGAGCGCACGAGCACGTCCACGCCCTTGCTGGGGTGGAGTCGGCCCAGATAGCCGATCCGCACCGGCCCCCCGGACGGCACGCGCGGAGGCGTTTGCCGGGCGGGCAGCCCTTGCCGGAGCAGGACCAGTTTCTCGTCCGGGACTCCGTTCAGGCGGAACGCCTCTTCGAGCCAGCGGCAAACCACGATCACGGATCCGGCGATGTCGAGGAAACGCAGGACCGCCGCCCTGCGCCTCTCCATCGCCCGGCGGATGGTGAGCGCGGTCCGCAGGCGGCCGTCCGGCAGCGTTCCGGCGAGTCCGGGGGCGAGAGCCGCGGCCCACGCCAGCGGGCGGGGCACTCCCCGGCTCTGGAGGTAGCAGGCGCCGCAAAGAGCGGGCCGCATGAGGCCGTCGCAGGCGACGGTTCCCCAGCGCGTCATGGTCCCCCGCGCGCAATTCAAAAGCGGCGTGTGAGCCGTCACGACGACCGGAACACGGGCGCCGCGGAAGAATTCGGCGTGCGGGAGCCCGCACCCGCGCCCGTACGAATGGAAATGGACGAGGTCGGGGCGATCGGCGGCGGCCCATCGCCGGAAGACGTCGAAGAAGGCGGGCTCCGATTTGCCCGAAAGCTCGTCCCGAGAGGGATTCCGCGAAACGGGATAGCGGTGGACCGGAATCCCCTCGTGCTCGTAATCCATTTCCCGCTCGTCCGTCGAGGGCGCGGCGATCCGCGCGTCATAACCGAGCGCCTTCAGGTCCGCCGCCAGCCAGCCGACGTAGGTTTCGGTGCCGCCGACGGATTCGGGGCGGTACCAGCCGGTCACAAGGAGAATTTTGCGGGACATTCAGGATCCTCCGCCGAGCAGGCCTTTGGCCCGGCGATACACCAGCGCGATTTCCTCCGCGCGGGGATAGCCGAAAACCGAGGAGGCGATCTTCAGATGCCAGGGAGATTCCGGACGGTAGCGCGCGTCGATCGACTTCAGCCTTTCGCAGGCGCGCTCGAACATCGGCTTGTCCGTCTCGAAGGCGGAACGCGCGACGTAGCCGTAGACGCGCAGGAACGCCTTTTTCCACTCGCCGTCGGGGATCCCCCCGAGCCGGGCCCGGACCTCGTCCGCGTTGTTGAAGATGTCGCGGAGAAACGCGGCCCGGTTTCCGCGCGAAAGGCTCGAGCCGTGAAACACGCGGTAACGCGCGCCGATGCCGGGCACGTGCACGAAACGCGCGCCGGACAGCGCCGCGTCCAGCAGGAAGCGGGCGTCCTGGATCACCGGCAGCGAGGGGCTCCAGCCGCCGATCTTGTGCACGGTCGAACGCCGGTAAAGAAGCGCCGCCGGCGGGGACCAGAACGTCGTGAAAGCGGCGATTTCGGGGCGCGCGTGCACGTCCTCGATGCGCCGGCGCTCGGCCTCCCCGTCTTCAAAGCGCCCGCCGGCGCGCTCTTCGTAGCGGACCCAGTCGCAGTAGGCGACGTCGGCGCCGGAGCGCAAGATCGCTTCCATTTTCCGCTCGAGAGAGTCGGGAGTCAGCAGGTCGTCCGAATCCAGGTACTGGATGAATTCCCCGCGCGCGATCCGGGTGCCGCGCTCCCGGGCGGCGCTGGCGCCGCCGTGCGGCGGGAATTCCGCGCGCACCCGGGCGCCGAACGAACGCATCAGCGCCGCGGTTCCGTCCGTGGACCCGTCGTCCACCAGGATCGTCTCCACCTCGGTATACGATTGGGCGAAGACGCTCTCCACGGTCTCGACGAGAAACCGCTCGGCGTTGTAGCAGGGGATCACGACCGAAATCATCCTCCGATCTCCTTGAGCAGGGCCGACAGATGCGCCGAAAGGCGCGCCTTCGCGAAACG
>DATJEK010000007.1:0-13460 GCA_035496715.1 Candidatus Eiseniibacteriota bacterium
CTACCGCGCCAACGCGCTTTCGCGCTGGGAGCTCCTGAACTGGCTGATCGTCTGGACGGTAGGCCTGGCTTTTTTCCGCGCGATCTTCGAATACCTGCAGTCCTACACGATGAACGACGTGAGCCAGCGCGTGATCCGCGATCTCCGGAACCAGATTTACGCGAAACTCGTGACGCTCCCTTTGAGTTTCTTCGGCCGCTCGCAGACGGGCGCCCTGGTCTCGCGCATCACGTACGACACCGTCGTGATCCGCGACGCGATCTCCGAGGGCATGACCGACTTCTTCTTCCAGCCCGTGCAGATCGTGATCTACACGGTCCTCCTCCTCGGCGTGCGGCAGATGTTCGGCATCCCCTGGTCGCTCGTCCTCATCATCTTCGTGCTCCTGCCGCTCATCGTGTACCCGGTGCTCCGCGTCGGGCGCCGCCTCAAGAAGATCAGCCGCAACGCGCAGGAGCAGTTCGCCGACATCAACTCGACGCTGTTCGAATCGATCTCGGGGATCCGCATCGTCCAGGGCTTCGGGATGGAAAAGTACGAGACCGACCGCTTCCGGCGCCAGAACGAGGCGCTGTACCGGACGATGATGCTCTCGATCGGGCGCATGATCCTCGTCTCGCCGCTGACCGAATTCATCGGCTACATCTGCCTGGGCGTGGTGCTCTGGATCGGCGGCAAGGAGGTCATCTCGACGCAGATGTCGCCGGGCGCGTTCATCGCGTTCCTGGCGGCGTTCTTCTCGCTGCTCAGGCCATTCAAGCGCCTCTCGCGCGTCCACGGCATCCTGCAGCACGCGCAGGCGGCCGCGGAGCGCATCTTCGAGATCCTCGACACGCCGCAGGAGGTCGCCGAAAAGGAGGGCGCCCGTCCGCTGGCGACGATCCGCGAGGAGATCCGGTTCGAGGGGGTCTCGTTCGGCTACGGCGAGAAAGAGGTCCTGAAGAACATCGACTTCCGCGTGAAAAACGGCGAGATCATCGCGATCGTGGGCCCCAGCGGCGTCGGGAAGACCACGCTGCTCAACCTCCTGCCGAGGTTTTACGACGTGACGAAAGGCACGGTGCGGATCGACGGCACCGACGTGCGCGACGTGACGCTCGAGAGCCTGCGAAGCCAGATCGGGATCGTCACGCAGGAGACGGTCCTTTTCAACGACACCATCGCGGCGAACATCGCCTATGGCCGGTCGAGGACGCCTCAGGAAGACATCGAAAAGGCCGCGCGCATCGCCAACGCGCACGACTTCATCTCGCGCCTGCCCCTCAACTACCAGACGCGCGTCGGAGACCGCGGCTTCCGTCTCTCCGGCGGAGAGCGCCAGCGCCTGTCGATCGCCCGGGCGGTGCTGAAGAACCCTCCGATCCTGATCCTGGACGAAGCGACCTCGGCGCTGGACTCGGAGTCCGAGATCCTGGTCCAGGAGGCCGTCCACAACCTCATGAAGGGCCGCACGGTGCTCGTCATCGCCCACCGCCTGTCGACCATCAAGGACGCGCACAAGATCGTGGTCCTGAACGACAGCGGGGTGGCCGAGATGGGCACCCACGAGGAGCTGATCGCCCGGGACGGGCTCTACAAACGTCTGTACGACCTGCAGTTCCGTATCTGAAAGCCCCGCTTTTCCTCCCAAAACGAACGCTTGCCAGGTCTTAAATCTTTGGTATAATTTAGGCTCCCTGCCCTCAGGAAGGGGGCGGGGCCAACAGGAGTGCCTGTCCGGGACGGAAGCCAAAAACCCGGCTCCAGACGGTCAGGCGGGGAGAACGGTTTCGTGCGTAACCCTAATCTTCTAATTGGGTTACGTGTTCCCAGATAAACCACAAGGAGTCCCAGATGTCCAAGGAACTGATCCAGAATCTGCTCGAGGCCGGCGTCCACTTCGGCCACCAGACCAAGAAGTGGAACCCCAAAATGAAGCCGTTCATCTTCGGTGAGAAGAGCGGCATTTACATTATCGACCTGGAAAAGACGGTCGACCACCTGACGCGCGCCTGCAATTTCATGCGCGACGTCGCCAGCCAGGGCGTGCCCATCCTCTTCGTCGGCACCAAGCCCCAGGCCCAGGCCATCGTCGAGGCCGAGGCCAAGCGCTGCGGCATGTACTTCGTGAACCACCGCTGGCTCGGCGGCATGCTCACCAACTACGCGACGATCCGCAACAGCGTCCGCCGCTACCGCCAGCTCATCGGCATGCGCGAGGACGGCACGTTCGAGGCGCTCACCAAGAAGGAAGTCTCGATGCTCGAGAGCGAAATCGCCAAGCTCGAGAAGAATCTCCGCGGCGTGGCCGAGATGAGCCGCCTGCCGGGCGCCATGTTCGTCATCGACGCCAAGAAAGAGGACATCGCGGTCCGCGAGGCGAACCGCCTGGGCATCCCGGTCGTCGCCATCGTCGACACCGACTCCGATCCCGACCGCATCCAGTACCCGATCCCCGGCAATGACGACGCGATCCGCTCGATCAAGCTCCTGACCGGCATCGTCGTCGACAGCCTCATCGAGGGCCTTCAGAAGGTGAAGCGCGCGGCCTCCGAGCGCGCCGACGAGACGCCGTCCCTCAAGGACGCCGACGCCGTTCTCGCCGAAGAAGGGAAGGAATGATCCCCGTGCCTACGGCAGACCGCGTGAAGGAACTGCGCGAACGGACCGGCGCCGGCATCATGGACTGCAAGGCCGCGCTGCAGGAATCGGGCGGGGACCTCGAGAAGGCCTCCGACTTCCTCCGCAAGAAGGGCCTCGCCTCGGCCGCCAAGCGCGCCGGGCGCGAAGCCAAAGAGGGCGTCATCGCGGTCCGCGTCGCCGGCAAGAAGGCCGCGATCGTCGAGGTCAACTGCGAGACGGATTTCGTCGCCCGCACGGACGACTTCAAGGCGCTCGCCTCGTTGACGCTCGACCAGGTGCTCGCCCAGGGCGAAGCCGCCGCCTCCTCCGAAACGGTGAGCCAGCGGCTCGCCGAGCTCTCCGGGAAGATCGGCGAAAAGATGCTCGTGCGCCGGGCGAAGGTCGTCGAGACCCACGGGACCGTTTTCTCCTACGTGCATTCCAACCAGAAGCTCGGCGTGCTCGTCGAGCTCTCCTCGGCTCCGCGCGACGCGTCGGGCGAGGACCTGGGCAAGAACCTCGCGATGCAGATCGCGGCGTCGAACCCGCTGTGCGTGAAGCGCGCCGAAGTGCCGGCCGCCACCCTCGAGCGCGAGAAGGCGATCTACCGCGAAGAGGTCAAGGGCAAGCCCGACAACATCCTCGAGAAGATCGTGCAGGGCAAGCTCGACAAGTTCTACCAGTCGAACTGCCTGCTCGAACAGCCGTACATCAAGGACGACAAGATGACGGTCCAGAAGCTGCTGGATGAGGGCTCGAAATCCGCCAGCGAAAAGATCGAGGTGGTCCGCTTCGTGCGCTTCCAGCTCGGCGAAACGCTTCCGGCCTCGTGAAGAAAGCCAAGGCCGGGGTCGCCTACAAGCGCGTCCTGCTCAAGCTGAGCGGCGAGGCGCTGCAGGGAAGCCAGCACTACGGCATCGACGCCCGCGTCGTCGAATCGATCGCGCTCCAGCTGAAAGAAGTCAAGGAGATGGGCGTCGAGCTCGCGGTCGTCATCGGCGGCGGGAACATCTTCCGCGGCCTCGAGGCGGCGGCGACCGGCATGGACCGCTCGACCGCCGACTACATGGGCATGCTCGCGACCGTGATCAACGGCATGGCGGTCCAGGACGCGCTCGAACGCAAAGGCGTCTACACCCGCGTGCAGACGGCGATCGCGATGGAGGCGCTCGCCGAGCCGTACATCCGCCGCCGCGCGATGCGCCACCTCGAGAAGGGCCGCATCGTGATTTTGGCCGGCGGCACGGGGAATCCCTATTTCACGACCGACACCACGGCGGCGCTGCGGGCGATCGAGCTGGGCGCCGAGGTGATCCTGAAAGCCACGAAGGTCGACGGGATCTACTCGGCCGACCCGAAGAAGGTGCCGGGAGCCAAGCGATTCACGAAGCTCCGCTACATGGACGTGTTGAAAAAAGGGCTCAAAGTCATGGACGCGACCGCGATTTCGCTCTGCATGGACAACAACCTCCCGATCATCGTGTTCGACCTCCTGAAGCACGGCAACATCCGGCGCGTGATTTCGGGCGAGGACATCGGCACCGTGGTTTCCAACTGACATGAGCGCCCAGAACGTCCTCCGCGACACCGAAGAGAAGATGAAGAAGACGCTGGATGCCGTCCAGCAGAACTTCAACGGCATCCGCACGGGCCGCGCCACCAGCGGCATGGTCGAGAACATCCGCATCGACTACTACGGCAACATGACGCCGCTCAAGCAGATGGCCAACATCACGGTCCCCGAGCCGCGCATGGTGCTGATCCAGCCCTGGGACGCCGGCGCGCTCAAAGCGATCGAGAAGGGGATCTCCGATTCCGATCTGGGCATCTCGCCGGTCATCGACGGCAAGCTCGTGCGGCTGGTCATCCCGCCGCTGACGCGGGAGCGCCGCGAGGAGCTCGTCAAGATCGTCCACAAGCAGGCCGAGGAAGGGCGCGTGTCGCTGCGCTCGGTCCGCCGCGAAGGCAACGAGAACGTGAAAAAGCTGGAAAAGGACAAGACGGTCACCGAGGACGAGAGCTTCAAGACGCAGGATTTGATCCAAAAACTCACCGACCGGTACATCTCGTTGATCGACCAGGCCCAGGCCGCGAAAGAAAAAGACCTCCAGGGCTGATCCGAATCCCATTGAAATTCGAGCCGGTAGCTCAGTCGGTAGAGCACTTCCCTTTTAAGGAAGGTGTCGAGAGTTCGATTCTCTCCCGGCTCACCATTTCTTCCGTGAATTTGTTATAATCCGCCTATGCTCGATTTATCCTTCATCCGCGAAAACAAAGACCGGGTCCGCGAGGCGCTGAAAATCCGGGCGCCGAAGCTGGATTTTGACGCCTTCCTCAAGCTGGACGCCGACCGGCGCCAGATCTCCCAGGAGCTCGACGGACTGCGGGCCGAGAAGAACAAGGCCAATGACGCGATCAGCCAGCTCCTCAAGGAGAAGAAAGACCCCAAGCCCACGATCGAGTCGATGAAGGGCATTTCCCAGAAAATAGGGGAATTGGAGCCTAAAGTGGCTGCATTGGATGAGAAAGTACGTGAAATGCAGCTTATTATCCCAAATATTCCCCATATTTCAGTCAAAAGTGGAACGGATAGCACCCAAAACACCGAGGTTTTGACCTGGGGAGAGCCCAAAAAGTACTCGTTTAAGCCCAAAGAGCACACCGAGGTCGCCCAGGATCTGGGTATTTTAGACATGGCCAGGGGAGCCAAGCTCTCGGGCAGCGGTTTCGCCCTCTTTCGGGGATTGGGGGCTCGGCTCGAGCGGGCGCTCGTCAACTTCATGCTGGACGTGCATACCAAGGAGCACGGCTATACCGAGTTCTGGCCGCCGTACCTGGTAAACCGCGCGACCATGACGGGAACCGGCCAGCTTCCGAAGTTCGAAGAGGACATGTATAAACTGAAGGATGACGACCTCTTCCTCATCCCGACGGCCGAGGTGCCCGTCACGAACATCCATCGCGACGAGGTCCTGAAGGAGGAGGAGCTTCCCCTCAAGTACACCGCGTACACCCCCTGCTTCCGCCGGGAGGCGGGCTCGTACGGCAAGGACACGAAGGGCCTCGTGCGCGTGCACCAGTTCGACAAGGTCGAGCTCGTGAAATTCTCCCGTCCGGAGACATCCTACGAAGAGCACGAGAAGATGCTGATGGACGCCGAGCGCGTGCTGCAAAAGCTGGAGCTGCCCTACCGCGTGCTCCAGTTGTGCTCCGGCGACATGGGTTTCGGGGCCGCCAAGTGCTATGATATCGAGGCGTGGGCGGCCGGTCTCGGGCGCTGGCTCGAGGTCTCTTCGGTTTCGAACTTCGAGGATTTCCAGGCGCGCCGCGCCAACCTGCGTTTCAAGCGCAAGGAGACGGGCAAGTCCGAGCTCGTGCACACCCTGAACGGCTCGGGCCTCGCGCTGCCCCGCGTCGTCATCGCGATTCTCGAGAACAACCAGAACGCCGACGGCTCCGTGCTCGTGCCCGCGGCCCTGCGTCCCTATCTCGACGGCATGACGGTGCTGAAAAAGTAACCGGAGGGGTGGCAGAGTGGTCGATTGCGGCGGTCTTGAAAACCGCTGACCCGAAAGGGTCCGTGGGTTCGAATCCTACCCCCTCCGCCAGTTTAGGAGACGGGAATGAAATCGCCCGAAGCGGATGACAATTTCGACAAGATCCGGAAGGACTTGAAGCGGCTCATCGCGGAGCTGGAACGGTGTTACGGCGAGATCGCCGAGCTGAAGGGCGAAAACCAGAAATTACGGCAGGCCCTGAAGCGCTTGAAAGATTAGGAGAGATGGCAGAGAGGCCGAATGCAACCGCCTGCTAAGTGGTTGTCCGGGTAAAACTGGACCCTGGGTTCGAATCCCAGTCTCTCCGGGTTTCAAAAAAAGACCTTCCTCAGGCAGTTCGAGGGAGGTCTTTCGTTTTGGCGCGTCCGGCGAGGGCGAGGGCCAGGCACGACAGCCAGACAAGAAGCGCGGCGCAGGAAATCGCCGCGGCCGTCCGGAGCCAGGGCATCCGGAACCGAGTCCGGAATTCGTAGGTGCCCGCCGGAAGCCTCCAGGCCCGCAGCCCTTCCGCGGCCGGGACCGCCGCGAGCGCGGCCGTTCCCGCCGATCCCGGCAGATTTCCCGTCCAGCCGGGGAAGTACGTCTCGTTTTCCACGACCGTCGCGGGCCGGTCCAGACGCACGTCGTACACGATCTCGTTCGAGGCGTAGGACTTCACCGAAAAGGACCCCCGGTCGAGTCCCGTCCGCTCGACGACGGCCCTGCGGACCGCGGAGAGGTCCAGCGGCGCGTCGGCCGGCAGGACGAGCGCGGCGCTCTTCTCCTCCATGAACGGCCGAAGCGCGGAGTCCTTGAATAGCTCCTGCTGGCGCCGGAGCTGCATCCCCATCGAGTAATCGTTCAGCATGAAGTCGCCGGTCAGATAACCCCGCCAGGCGAACTCCTCTTCCGGCATCGTGTACGGCGTGAGGGGCACGCGCCGCCGCGGCCGCTCCGCCGGGGGATTTTTGAGAGCGGCCCGCAGCGCCGCCGCTCCCCGGATCTGCCGGTCGAAATCGTATTTCGCGCCCGAGGAGTCCGAGATCGAGTCGAACCAGCCCTTCAGGTCCGCGGTGATGGCCGGCATCTCCCAGAGCTCGCGGTCCGAATTCACCTCTGCCCAGCCGCTCGCCAGAAGCACGGCGAGAAAAAAAACTTCCAGCGGTCTGCCGCGCAGGAAGGGCAGGGCCGCGGCGATGAAAAACGCCGCGGTGAGAACGATCGACGCCAGAACCGCCGGGTGTTCCAGGGGCCGGACGCCCAGACGGAAAAAGCCGAAGGCGATCAGGGCGCCCGCGGCGAAAAGCCTCGCCGCGAACCAGACCCGCGGGAGGCTGGGTCCGGACAGCAATTCCCGCAGTCCCTCCGCCGCCAGGAGGAGAAGCGGGACCGCGACGAACGCGCGGTAGTCGCTCGCGGGGAATCGCGAGAACTTGAGCGGCGGCAGAATCGTCGTCACGAGGCCGTAGAGCGGGCTCCCGGTGATCATGAGCGCCGCCGCGGCCGCCAGAAGCGCCGCCGGCAGATGGAGCCGCAGGAGCCGCCGGCTCAGGAAAAAGAGACAGACGAAAAACGGCATCGTGATGAAGATCGACCTCATGGACGGATTGAGCGAAAGCGCGTCGGTGTGCGCGTACGTGAAGAGGGTGAAAAAATGAGCGGGCGTGAAGGTGTTCAGGACCTGCGTCGTGAAACTTCCCGCCCGTGACAGCTCCGACTTGAAGAGGCCGGCGGGCACGAGCTGAACGGCCGCCAGCGCGAGCCCCAGCGCGAAGAGGAGCCCCTGCCGGACGAGCGCTTTCGCCTGGAAAGCGGCGTACAGCGCGCCCATGAAAAGCGACGCCAGTCCGATGCCCGG
Source organism: Candidatus Eiseniibacteriota bacterium (assembly GCA_035496715.1). GTDB lineage: Bacteria > Omnitrophota > Gorgyraeia > 2-02-FULL-51-18 > 2-02-FULL-51-18 > DATJEK01. The sequence goes on from DATJEK010000007.1 coordinate 7,996, forward strand.
ATAGCCTCCGGTGAAGAGGAGGAAAAAAGAAAGCGGCGTGAGAACGAGCGCGCGGAGCCCGAGCCCGCCGCGTTCGTCGGTCGTCAGGCCCGCCAGGAGCCAGGGGACGAGCGCGTAGCCCCGCACGATGGTGTCGTGCTGGGCGTTGCAGAAAAATCCGCCGAAAAACTGGTAACCCGCGGCGGCCAGGAGGGCGTACGCCGCGGGAAGACGCCGGGCCCGGCAGAAGACGAACATCCCCGCGCCGCCGAGGGCGAAGTGCAGGCACTGGAAGACGACGGCGGCGTGGAGCGTGAACGTGTGCCCGAGCAGCACGAAGAGCCAGAGCGGCGGATAGAAGAAGCCGGTGGCCAGACACAGGAAGAACGGGTAACCCATCGCCTCCTGGGCCACCCAGGCGGGGAAGAGACCCTCCTGGACCGAGGTGATCCAGTAGAACGGGACCGCGTGTCCCGCGCTCTCGAAGTCGTACGCGAATCCGCTGTCCGCGAAATAGTGGCGCCAGAAAAGAAGCAGGTTCTGGGCCAGAAGGACCGCCGCGCAGGCCCAACCGGGGACCGGAAGGCCTCGGGACGCCGGTCCCGGGGCGGTCTGCGTCGACGGGGCGGAAGACGAAAGGGAGGCGATGAATTTTTCGATGACGGGGCGGGGTTGGCCGAGCTCCTTCGCCAGGCGGCGGGCCGACAATTTCTTGTGCTGTTGAAGGATGAACGCCTTGTCTTTCTCCGAGAGCGCCATGCGTTCTAGCTTATCACAGCTTCCCCCCCGGTCCGCCCTTTTGTGCTATGATTTCAGGAATGAGCGGACTGACTCCCCAGCAGGTCGAATTCGCCCGGGCCAACGCCCGCCGCATGAGCGCGAGGCAGATCGCCAAGCAGTTGAACGTGCCGCGCGTCTCGGTCGAGGAGTGCCTCCGCGGCGGCCGCGGCGGCCCCGCCGCCGGAACCGCCGTCTCCGCCGCGCCGAAAGCGCCGAAGGCGGTCCTGGCCGGGCTCGTCATGCTCGCGGCCTTCGCCGCGTTCTCGAGCTCGCTCGTCGACGGGTTCGTCTGGGACGACCAGCAGATGATCCTCCAGGACAAGACGCTCGAAGACCCCTCGCACTTCTTCCGGACCATCACCAAGCCGATCGCCTTCTACGGACAGGAAAAACCCAAGGGCGCCCTCTGGCGGGCCGTGGTCAGCGCGACGCTCTTCGCCGACGTCGCGGCGTGGGGGAAGAAAAACGCGTTCGGATTCCACCTGACGAACGTGCTTCTGCACACCGCCGTCGCGGGCGTGTTCTTCGTCACGGCGATGCGGTTCCTCGATCCGTGGCCCGCGTTCTTCGCGGCGCTTTTTTTCGCCGTGCATCCGGTCCACTCGGAATCGGTCTCCTACATCACGGTCCGAAGCGAAATCCTCTGCGGCCTCTTCTCGCTGACCTGTCTTCTTCTCCACCGCCGATCGGTCTGGATCGCGGCGCTCGCGTACCTCCTGGCGATGTATTCCAAGGAAACGGGCGTCACGTTCGGCGGCGTGCTCCTGGCGTACGACTGGTACGCGCGCCGGGAAAAGGACTGGTCGCCCGCGGCCTTCGTCCGCCGCTACGGACCGTACGCCGCGGCGGTGGCGGTCTATTTCGCGACGCGGTTCTATTTCATCGGCGGCCTGGGGAGCGCGGCGGAGGGGGACACGACGCACGGTTTCTACGCCTGGCCGAACCGGATCTGGATGCAGCCGGTGTATTACGGGCATTACATGAGGATGATTTTCTTCCCGTCGAATCTCCACACGTGGCGGCAGCTCCGGTGGCCGCATGAATTCACGGATCCCGGTTACTTCTGGCCGTTCCTGGCGTTCGCGGCGCTCGCGGCGGTGTGCGCGTGGACCGCGGCCCGGTCGAGGCCCTACGCGGCGGGCGTCTTCTGGTTTTTTCTGTCGCTCCTGCCGGTCATCAACCTTCTGGTCATCGTCAACAGCCTCGTCCACGAGCACTGGCTCTACAATCCGCTCATGGGGCTGACGCTGGTCCTCTTCGGCGTGCTGTGGGAGCGCGTTTTCCGCGGCAACGTGAAAGCGATGGCGGCGGTCGCGCTGCCGGTCGTCGCGGTGCTCGGGGCCGTCGCGTTCCGCCAGAACCTCGTCTGGAAGGACGAGATCACGCTCTTCGAGCACACGATCCGCTACGTCACCCGCGACCCGCTGATCTATTCCAATCTCGGCGTGGCGTACGTGAAGAACAACCAGCCGGAGAAGGCCGAATGGGCGTTCCACAAGGCGCTCGAGATCGACCCGCAGTACGAGAACGCGCTCTACAACCTCGACCTCTTGCGCCGGCAGAGGCAGGCCGCATGAACGCCCTCGTCGTTTTCCTGGCGACCGTCGGTTACATCGGCTGGATTCCCGTGGCGCCGGCGACGGCGCTGAGCGCGATCATCTGCATTGTCGCCTTCTTTTTCCCCTCGCCCCGGTGGATCGAGCCCGTGGCCGTCGCCAGCACCGTCGTCGGCCTGCTGATCGCGCGTCGCGCCACGGAGGTGTTCCAGCTGAAGGACCCGCGTCCGTTCGTGCTGGACGAGCTGGCCGGCATGACGCTCACGCTCGCGTTTCTGCCGCTCGACGCGCGCACGCTCGTCGCGGCGTTCGTCCTCTTCCGCTTTTTCGACATCCTGAAGCCGCTGGGGATCCGCCGGCTCGACCGGATGAAGCATCCGACCGGCATCGTCTGGGACGATCTCCTGGCGGGCGTCTACGCGAACCTCGCGCTTCAGGTCCTTACACGGTGGCTGTGGTAGAATTTTCCTGCTGGGCCTGCGGCGGGACGCCGATGGCCCCGTATCGGGCGTCGAGCCTTCCGGCGGAGTCGAGCGCGGAAACGTTCAAGATCACGGACAGCCAGTACGGCGTCACCGGCGCTCTCTGGCGCTGTCCCGCCTGCGGATTTCTCGAGTGCCCCGAGATGAGCGGCGTGCTCGCGTTCTACGAGGCTCTGGAAGACCCCGCGTACGAAGAAAGCCGTCCGGCGCGACAGATCCAGGAACGCCGGCTTCTCGAGGCGGTCCGCCGCCTGCGTCCGAACGGGCGGCTGCTGGACGTCGGGGCGGCCTCCGGCGCGCTCGTCGAGCAGGCGGCCGGGCTCGGATACGAGGCGGAGGGCGTCGAACCCTCGCGGTGGCTTCGCGAGAAAGCCGCCGCGCGCGGCCTGCGCGTGCACCTGGGGACGCTGCCGCATCCGGACGCGCGCGGGCCGTTCGACGTGGTCACGCTGGTCGACGTCCTGGAGCACATCCCGCGCCCGATCGCGGTCCTCGAAGAGATCCGGCGCGTCCTGGCCCCCGGCGGGCTCGTGGCGGTGGCGACTCCGGACGCGTCGTCCGTGGCGGCGCGGGTTTTCGGGCGGCGGTGGTGGCACTTTCGCGCGGGGCATGTGGGTTATTTCAATCTACGGAACCTGGACCTTTTGTTCGGGCGCGCGGGGTTCCGGCGGGTCGGCTGGCAGAGGCCTTCGTGGTATTTCGGCCTCGATTACCTCGCGTCGAGACTGAAGCGATATTTTCCGTTTCCCGGCAGGATGCCGGCTTTTTTCAGAAAGGTCATCGTGCCCGTCAATCTCGGCGACTCTCTGCTGGTTTTTTACGTCCAGAAAGGAACTCCGGCGTGAGCCTGCGCGACTACGCCGGGATGGCCCGGCCCGACCACTGGTTCAAGAACGTCTTTATCCTGCCCGGCGTCCTGATCGCGGCGCTTCTGACGAAGACGCCGTGGACGGCCTTCTGGCCGCAGTTCCTGGAGGGCCTCGCGAGCGCGTGCCTCATCGCTTCCTCGAACTACGTGATCAACGAGTGGATCGACGCCGAGTTCGACCGCTTCCACCCCGTCAAAAAAAACCGGCCCGCCGTCCAGCGCCGCGTGAGCGGCCGCGGCGTGCTTCTCGAGTATGTCCTCACGGCGGCCTGCGGCCTGGCGCTCGCGTGGCAGGTTTCGAAGGGATTTTTCGCGGTGTCCGCGGCGTTTCTCGCGGCGGGCGTCCTGTACAACGTCCGCCCGTTCCGGCTCAAGGACCGGGTCTACGCCGACGTCCTGGTGGAGTCGATCAACAACCCCATCCGCCTCCTCCTGGGATGGTTCATGGTGACGGAGGCGGTCCTGCCGCCGTCGAGCCTCGTGCTGGCCTACTGGATGGGGGGCGCCTTCCTCATGGGGATCAAGCGGTACTCGGAGCTGCGCTACATCGGCAAGCGCGAGGCGGCGCTGTACCGGAAGTCCTTCGAGCGCTACACCGAGGATTCGCTGCTCATCTCCTCATTTTTCTACGCGCTGTGCTCGGCGTTCTTCCTGGGGGTCTTCCTCGTCAAGCACCGCGTGGAGCTTCTGATCAGCTTTCCGTTTCTGGCGCTCCTCTTCGCCTGGTACCTGAGGCTGGGCATGCGTCCCGACTCTCCCGCTCAGCACCCCGAAAAGCTCTACCGGGAGAAGGAATTTTTCGTCTTCTGCCTGCTCCTGGCGGCGCTCCTGATCGCGCTCCTGGTGTGGGACGTGCCCGCTCTCGACTGGTTCCTCGAGGGAGCGACTATTCGATAGGCGGGGGAGGGTTCTCGACGCTGTCGTCGATGTAGATGGACAGCGCCCGATCGGCGAGCTTGCGCTCTTCTTCGGAGGCCGTATGCTGGGAGGGGATGGAGGAGCCGGCCAGCGCTTCCAGCGCCTGGCCTTCGATCATCTGGATCGTGATCGAGGCTTCCTTCACGAAGAGGTTCAGCAGTCCTTTTTTCACGACCACGCGCGAACGGGGTCCTTTCTGCGGGTCGACCATGTAGTCCACGTAAAACTGCCCGCCTTCAGAGATGGCCGTCACGATCGGCGTTTCGACGCGAAAACTGGAGCCGCTCGGCAATTTCCGGACGTTCGACAGGAAAGACCCCGCGTGCAGGTGGAATAGAAGGCCGCTGGCGCTGGTGTCCACCACGAGCAGTTCGCCCTCGTCGCCGAGCCGGGACGCCGCGATTCCCCACATCGTGAGATCCAGGTAGGTCTCCGATTCGATGCGCAGGAGATCGCCGTCGCGGAGGCCCTGGTCGAGCTCGACCGGATAGGTTTTGCGGTTGCGGACGAGGTTGGCGCTGCCGTCGAAATTGTAGACCGTGACGCGTTCCGTGGCGGCCCGGGCGGGCGGGAGCCCCGCGGCCGCTGGAAAAGCCGTCAGGACCAGAAAGAGGATCACCGTTCGAATCGACGCCTCGCGCATGGCAAAACCTCCTCTTCTGATTCAATCATACCCAATCGCCGGCCGCCAGGCAAATGGCGGCCCCGTGTCTTTTTTTCCGGTTCGCGCTATAATCCTTTCATGCAAAAGTACATCCTGGTGGTCGGTTCGTACAACGGCCAGGATTCGCTCGGCGACAAATTCCTCCTGCGCAGCGTCTGCGACCGGCTGAAGCGGGCCGCGGGCGACGGTCCCCTCGTCGCCCTGGTGCATGTAATTAC
>DATJEK010000008.1:0-25292 GCA_035496715.1 Candidatus Eiseniibacteriota bacterium
CCAGCTGGTACACCGTGGACTTGAGGATGGCCTCGTCGCCCGGATTGCCGCACGAATACCCCCCCAGCCGGAGAAACCTCCCCGTCCCACCCCTTTCCACTGCCCGGACGTCACGATAAAACCCGGGTCGCGATGGCCCGAGAGCACCCCTTTCACCGGCGTCAGCGCCCGTCCGCCGGCCGCGCGCACGTCCAGGAACATGCCGGCCAGGTGAAGAAGGGCGGGGTTCTGCCGGGACTGGATTTTCTTGAAACCGGCGAACCATCCGAAGAACTCGCGCGAGCCGTAACGGTCATCGGCGATCTGCTCGGGCCGGATGCTCGCCTGGATGTCCCTCCAGAAGTCGAGCGTGCTCTCCCCTTTCAGAAAAAGGTAATATTCCGAGATCATCTTTTTCTTGAGGTCCAGCAGCGTGCGGGCGCTCATCTTGAAATTGCAGCGCTCGGGATCGATCCCGTTGACCAGAAGCTCGCAGATGGTCCTCAGGCATTTCTCGCACCGGCCGCAGTTCAGCGATTCGAACTGCATCCAGCAGACCCGGAGGTACCGGTGAAGGTCCTCATGGTCTTTCAGATACAGCGCGATCTTCCGGCAGCGGCTGAGTTCGTCGCTGTCGCTGGCGACCTGCATGCCCGCGAGGCGGACCTCCCGCATCAGCTGGGCGTCGCTGCCGCAGGCGTAGCCGCAGCCGGGCCGGTGCGAACAGCTGGCGATCAGCAGCCGGTCGTACGAATCGTATCCGACCGGGGCGATCAGGGAGGACATCAGGAGCCCGTGCGCCACCTCGCCGTACCAGTTGGGGGCGAAACGCTTCAGCCGGCCGAAATCCAGGATGTCGCGGATGTCCGTCTGGATGTATCGCAGCGTCGCGCCCTCTTTTTGGGCGAACGCGTCGAGATGCGCCTTGCAGAGGTCGATGAACCGCGTCATCGCGACCGGGATGTCCGCCCCGAAGATGGTGAACAGGGCCGGCTTTTCGTCCCGGTGGCGGACGTAGGTCGCCATCGAATCAAGCCCTCCGCTGAACAGCATCGCCGTCCCCTGCGTCTGCCTCACGTTCGACACTATCGAAGTCTTCAGACGCCCTCCGAACGACCACCGGTTGGAAAACCAGTGGCGGAACCGGTCCCTGCAGCGGTCGAGCGACTGCGCGAACTCGCGGTCCAGCAGGGGTATCCTCAGCTCGGCGCCCGACGCCCAGGCCACCGGCGCCATGACGGCGGCGAACGGGATCGCGTTGACGCTTTCATTCAGCCCCGGCCGCGTCCTGTCGTAGCGGATGAAAAATTCCCTCTTCCGGAAAAACGGAAGATTGCTCTCGAATTCATAAACCAGCTGCCCGTCCTGATGCGAGATGCGGTCGAGACTGATGAATCCGCTCATCGGGAACTCTCCTGTTTGACCGTACGTTGAGCCACGAAAACCGGTTCCTCGGGCATGAGCCTCTGGAGCGGCGGCATGAATCCCCGCAAGAGTTCCTGCAGCTGCAGCTTTTCTCGCGGACTGAGCACGAATGAATAGATTCCGGGCAGATAGGCCGCGGCGAGCGTCCCGACCGCCAGCCACGACCAGGCCCCGTGGAAATATCCCGAGCGGATCCAGAAAAACGGCAGGGCGAAACAGGCGCCCGCCAGCAGGAAGACCCGCAGAAAACCGTCGACCCAGTACCGCAGGTACGGGATGTCGCCGACCCGGCAGGCGTAATACGGCACGTAGATCACCGAGTAGATCGAGATCGAGATCGAGGAGGCGACGGCGATTCCGGTGAGTTTCCAGCCCAGGCCCCAGCCCAGGCCGAGGCCGAGCGCCACGTTGGCCACCGCGATCGCGAAGGCCACGCGGCTGGGGAGCTTCACCTTGGCGTAGGCGTTCGTGATGCAGCCGCAGACCGAGAACGGCACGCTGACGAAGAGCGGGATCACGTGGAACCAGAGGAGCCGGCTGGCGGCGTCGAACCCGGGCCCCACCCACATCCGGATGAGGGGCGCGCCGAAAAAGATGAGCACGAAGCAGATCGGCGTGGTGATCGCCGCCACGACCTTCGTGTACAGGAACAGGAGCCGCCGGAACGCTTCCTTGCGTCCCTGGGCGGCCAGCGCCGTGAACGTGGGGGTGAGCGTCCAGCTCGTGTCGGTGAACAGACGCTTCATCAGCTGGGGCACCTTCAGGCTCACCGAATACATCGTGTTGAACGCGGGCCCCCAGAGGATGTTGATGATGAAGTTCGCAGTGTTGTCGTAGAGCAGGTTGCTGACCCTCGCCAGCGACGTGTGCATGCTCATCGACAGGATCTCGCGGACTTTCCCGCGCGTGAAATGGCGCCAGCCGAGCTTCATGTCCGGAAACACGCGCCGGTGCCAGAACCAGACCAGCAGGTTCTGCGTCCAGACCATCGCCAGGTAGATCACGCCGTAAGTGCCCAACGAGAGATAGCGCTCCGGAAGCACCGAATAGCAGACGAACAGCGCGACCGCCCGCAGGATCAGGCCGAGCGACATCGAGAGGTTGAGCAGGTCGAATCGCTCCTTCGCGTACAGCGCCGACCAGAAGACGATGTTCGGGACGGTCATGGAAAACGCGAGCACGATCAGCGAAAAGAGCGCGCGGCTGTCGCTCGCGAACACGGCCGGAACGTTGAAGATGCGCGGAAAATTGAGGCTCATGGCCAGTCCCGCCGTGAGCACGAAGGCCGCGGACCCGAAGAGAAGGCAGCGACCCGTGGAAAGGTATTCGACGAAGCCCTTGCTGTCGCCCTGAGCCAGCGCGAAAGCCGCGTGCCGCGAGAGCGCCACGCGCACGCTGATCGTCCCGATCTCGAAAAATCCGATCATGGACTCGGCGAGCACGATCAGTCCGAACGCCTCCTTCCCGAGCTTCCCGATGAGAAACGGCACGACCAGGAAGCCCAGCGCCATCGCCGCCAGGTTCACGCCGTAATTGCTGAGGATGTTGCGGAGCACCTGATTTTTCAAGGGGTCACTCCGAGCGTTTCGCGGGGCGCGCGCGCTTCGAGCGAGCGTTCCCAGTTCCAAGCGTCCCTGAGGATTTCGTCCAGTCCCGCGGTCGCCTTCCACCCAAGGGTTCGCTGGGCCTTCTCCGCGCAGGCGACGAGCCGCGCAGGATCGCCCGGCCGCCGGGGACCGGTCCGCACCTGAATCCGGCGCCCCGTCACCCGCTCCGCCGCCGCGAGGATCTGCCGCACCGAATAGCCCGTGCCGTTGCCGAGATTGAACACCTCCGCCCGTCTCCCCTTTTCGAGCGAGCGAAGCGCCGCCAGATGCGCCCGCGCCAGGTCCATCACGTGAACGTAATCCCGGACGCACGTGCCGTCGGGCGTGTCGTAATCGTCGCCGAACATCGTGAACGGCTCACCGGAACCCGCCGCCTTCAGGAGGTTCGGGATCAGATGCGTTTCGGGCTCATGGCGCTCCCCGGTTTCCCCGGAAGGATGAGCCCCGCAGGCGTTGAAATAGCGCAGCGAGACGTAGGAGAGCTCGTGCGCGGCCGCGACGTCCTCGAGCAGATGCTCGATCGCGAGCTTCGTCCGCCCGTACGGATTCAACGGACGGGTCCTGTCCCCCTCGAGGATCGGCACCCGCTCCGGTTCTCCGTAAACCGCCGCCGTCGAGGAAAAGATCAGGCGGCTCGGACCCGCCCGGCGCATCCGATCGAGCAGCCGGACGCAGGCGACGACGTTGTTCTCGTAATACTTCAGCGGGTCGCGCACCGACTCTCCGACGAGGCTCGACGCTGCGAAGTGCATCACCGCGTCCGACGGGTACTTCGACAGGACTTCGTCGAGGTCCCGCGTCTCGAGCAGATCCCCGCGGAAGAACCGGGCCCCCTCGGGCACCGCCTCTCGGTGGCCGGTCGAGAGATTGTCGAACACCACGACCGAGCAGCCCGCGGCCAAGAGCACCCTCGTCATGTGCGAGCCGATGTAGCCCGCCCCTCCGGCGACCAGAACGCGCGGGTTAGACGCGGTCATAGATCACTTTCGGTAACGCGAACGAGCGCTTGTTGAGGATCGCGCCCATGAGGTTCGCCTTCTTCTGCTCGAGCGGCGCGATGCAGGCTTTGACCGCCTGCCGGCGCGCGTGGCCCGCCTCGACGACCACGGCGACGCCGTCGATCGCCCCGGCGAGGATCTCGGTGTCTCGGAAGTGCTTCAGGTTCGCGCAGTCGATGAGGATGAATTCGTACTTCTCCTTCGCCCGCGCCGCGAAATCGGCCATGGCCTGCGAGTCCAGCAGCGTCAGCGGGTTGGTCTTCGATTTCCCGGCCGGAAGCACCCCGAGCTCGGGCGTCATCTCCCAGATCGCGCTCTCGAGAGGCGTGCGGCCCTCGAGGACTTCGGACAGGCCGAAGTTGTTCGGGATTTTGAACGCCCGGTGGACCGACGGATTGCGCAGGTTCGCGTCCACGATCAGCACCTTGTGCTTCAGGTGACGCGAGAGATAGCTGGCGAGGTTCACGGCCACGGTGGTCGTTCCTTCGGAACCGATCGAGGAAGAGATGACGACGGTCTGGAGGCCCCTCGACCGCATCACGATGTGCATCTGGTCGGCCAGCCGCTGGAACGACTGGCTGTATTTCGTGTGGATCGCGGGCTCTTTCGTCAGAAGCCGGCTGCCAAACTTCCGCCGCGGGATCGAGCCCAGGAGCGGCATGTTCAGCGCCCGCTCGACGTCCTCCGGGGAGCGGAACGTCGGGTCCATCGATTCGAACACGAACGCGAGCATCACGCCCAGGAAGACGCTCGCGAAAAAGGCCGCCAGCATCACGAGAAACTTCGGAAGGCCCACGGGGTCCGTCGGCATCGACGCCTGCTCGAGGATCTTGACGCTGGCGGGACCCATCGTGTCGATGTATGAATTCGATTTTTCGGTCAACGTGCGCTCGACGTCGCGGATGTGGTCCTCGAGCTGCTTGACGGCGAGATGCTTCTCGCCGTACTTGATCTGCAGCTCGGCGAGCTGCTGCTCGAGATCGAAGATGACGTAGTAGCGGCTGATCGTGTTGGCGATGGTCGCCGCCGCGATCGGGCTGAAGTCCTTCACGGAAATCGTGAAGAGATTCGTGTTGCTGACGGGCTTGACCTTGATGTTCTCGCGCAGGGACTCGAGCGCCACCTTGAAGCGCATGAATTTCTCCTGCTCGGCGCTGCGGATCTTCTTCTGGATCATCTGCATCTTGAGGTCGAGCACCGTCTGCTTCAGAGGGGAGGCGAACTCCCGCTCGTAGTCGAGCGGCCGCTCGTCGAGCTTGAGGGATTTCACCGCGCGTTCGAGGACCGGGTTCGCCTTGACGATTTCGCTTTGAGTGAGCGCCATCTCCGTCTTGAACGAGCCTTCCAGGTCGCGGTAGTAAGGGGATTCGAGCTGTTTCTCGGCGAGAATCAGCATCTTCACGTGAGCCTCGTACTCCGGCGTCTGCATCTTGAGCCCGGCGAACACCGTCCCGCACACCGCCAGGATCGTCGCGAAGATCACGCCCTTCTGCCGGAAGAGGACCTTCAGGACATCCCGCATCGTCGCCGGGTTCTGCCTCGGCGGGTTCGCGAAATATTCGACGAGAGCCGCGTCCCGCCCGAACGCGTATTCGGAGAGCGCCGCGTCACGGTCGCGGACCATCAGCCCGGTCCCGGGAGCGCCGGTGTTGGCGTAACCGCCGCCGTTGCCGTTCGCGGCGTTTCCGTTCGCGCCGTTTCCGTTGTTCCGTGCCGAGGTGCCGTTGATAGGGTTCATGAGATGAGGCTCCTTTTCGCTTCTGCGATTAAAAAATGCCTTCGGACACGACGACCATGTCGCCCGGGATCAGCGAAAGATCGTTTTCGCTGTGTCCGTCGAGCGCCCGCTTGAGGTCCACCGGAATCGCCTCGTAGCCTCCGCCGGCGCCCTTCTCCCTCAGGACCTTGACGCGGCTGGCGCTTCCGAATTTGGTGAATCCGCCGGCGATGGAGATCGCGCGGAGCACCGTCGTGCGGTCCTCGAGCGGATACGCGCCCGGCTTGACGACCTCGCCCGAGACGAGATATTTGCGGCTGCGGGATTCCTTCAGATAGACCGTCACGACGGGGTACTTGATGTACCCATCGGCGAGCCGTCTCTGGATGTCGTCCTGCAGTTCGGGGAGGGTCTTGCCTTTCACGGCCACGCTGTTGATATAAGGAAACGAGACCGATCCGTCGGGCGCGACCGTCACCACCGTCGTGAACTGGTCCGGCTGCAGCACGCTGATCTCGAGGACGTCCCCCACCCCCACCTGATAGTCGGTGTTCTGCATGGAAATCGCCGCGCCGGCGGGTGCGGCGGCGGCAAGAAGCAGTACGAGCGCGCTGGCGATCATCTTCATCGGGCGGTTTCCTCCCTCTTTGGTTCCCGGGGACGTCATTTGGCGCCGACGCCGAACAGGACGACCGGGATGGTCTTCAGGATGATCTTGAGATCCAGCCACAGCGACCACCGGTCGATGTACTGGAGATCGAGCCTCATCCACTCGTCAAAATCCGTGATCCGGTTGCGCCCGCTGACCTGCCAGATGCAGGTGAGGCCGGGACGCATGCTGAGACGCCGGCGATGCCAGCTGTCGTATTCGTTGACCTCGGCGGGGATCGGCGGGCGGGGGCCGACCAGGCTCATCTCGCCGCGAAGGATGTTCCACAGCTGCGGGAGCTCGTCGAGGCTCGATTTCCTGAGAAAGCGCCCCAGCGGAGTGACGCGGGGGTCGTTTTCCATCTTGAACGCCGGGCCCTTCATCTCGTTGTGCTTCTTGAGCTCGACGAGACGGCTTTCGGCGTCATGGACCATGGTGCGGAATTTATAGAGCAGGAAGCGCCGTCCGTTCCGGCCGCAGCGCTGCTGCCGGAAAAAGAGCGGGCCCTTCGAGGTGGCCTTGACGGCGACCGCAACCGCCGCGAAGACCGGCAAAAGGCAAAGCAGCGCCGTCCCCGAAACGACGATGTCGATCAGCCGCTTCACGTGGAGAGGAAACTTCGGGCTCGGGGCGCTCTCGTAGGTCAGCATCGGAAACCCACCGACGTCCCCCTGCGACAGGCGGGAGATCCTCGGGCTGAACACGTCGACGGCGATGCTGACTTTGAGGCCCTCGGTCTCGCACGAGTGGATGATCCCCTCGACCTTGCCGAGCCAGGACCGCGGCACGATGAAGACGACTTCGTCGACGACGTTCTTGTGAAGGATATCCGGGACGTCGTTAAGACCCCCCAGGATCTTGTAGCCTTTCACGTTTTCGCCGATCTTGGAGCGGTCATCGTCGACGAGACCGATGATCTTGCGTTCGCGTGCGTTGGATTTGACGAGATCGATGAATCGCTGCGATCTCTTACCTGTGCCGATAATGAGGGTGTTGGTCATGGCTGTCCTTTCCTGGTCCGAGCTTCTTGATGTTGCAGGCATTCGGCGAAAAGGCGGCGACGGCGGACCGTTTTCAGGGAATGTCGTCCCTAAACGGTTTTAAGAAGTATCGATGAAAAATCCGCGCCTGGAACGGCGCGAAGGAACGGATTAGAACTGGAGCGCTAGACCCGCCTGAATGGTGTTGCGGGTGTATTCCTGCGACGCGAGATCGGAATTCACGTCGGTGAACGTGTACTTGACCGTACCCTTCCAGATCTTCGTGATGTCGTACGTGAGCGCGACGTTCGCGCCCCACAGCGTGTCGGTCCGGTCGGCCGTCTGGTAGTCGCCGTCCCCGTAAAATCCGGAGAGATAGGCGTTCCAGCGCGGGTTGAACTGCTTGCGAAGCGTCGTGGAAACCTGCCAGTAGTCGAAGATGTCTTCCGTATAGGAGGTCGGGGCGTATTCCTTTTCGAACGCGATGTCCCAGCTGGTGGTCTCGTTGATGTCGTCCGTAAGCCGGGCGCGGAACATCGGCTCGGTGAAATCGTCGTTGTTGAACGCGTCGATGAAATCCACGCCGACGCGCGCCTCCGCGTAGAGCTGCTTGGTGAGGTAATACAGGACACCGGTGCTCAGCGTATGCGTCTCGGCGTCCGATCCGCCCTGGAAATCCCGGATCGAGAAATCGTACGCGAACAGGAATTTCAGGGTCGATGTGTGCTGATAGAGCGCCTCGACGCCGGCCGTATTGAGCGAGGAGTCCCGGATGTCGCTCCGCTGGAACTCGCTGATCTCGTTGCCGTAGCGCCCGGTGAGGCTCCACTGCTTCGTGAAGTCGTGCATGTAGTCAAAAAGGAACCGGTTGCGGTAATAGGCGTAGCGGCCCTGGGTGCGGTTGAAGGCCTCTTCGAACGTCCGCGCCTCCTCGGCACGAAGGAACGAATCGCGCAGGCGGATGCGGTTGTACGGATCGAATTCCTGTTTGTAATCCGCGTTCACGTCGCCGGAGGTGTTGTCGAACTCGCTGTTGTCGATGAAGAATTCCTGGTGGATGTTGCCGTTGACGTTCAGCGAGTGAGTCTTGCCCTCCGCCTTCGCCTCCAGTCCGGCCGATAGGCGCGTGACGAAATCGTCGATCTCCCCGTCACGCACGAACGTGACGTTGTCGTCATAAGTGCCGGTGACGCTGGCACGCGGCTTCACGTCGATGCCGTTCATGTCGAACGCGTGAGCGGAAACCTGGCACGCGACGATGAGTGCGGCGGTGAGGGCCGGGGCGAACAGAGACGCGGAGAGCGACCGATTGATCGAATGCATGGCGTATCCTCTACGTTGATTGGCTTTGAATGAACTGACTACGGATTGACAGCGAGCTTCTTAAGTGGGAGGAGCCGGAATCGGATCGCGGCTCGATTGATGGGGTAATTATAGAAAATTCTAATGTGAAAGTCAATCAAAAAAACCGACGGATCGTTTTTTATTTCGAAAATTGCCCCGTTTTGAGCAAAACAAGCGTGCACGCGTTCAGAGTTTTGATGCCGAGTCCGGCCGCCTGAGCCTCGAGCTCGGCGTTTTCAGCGCCCGGATTGAAGATGATCCGCCTCGGACGGAGCGCGAGTATCTGCGGCGCGAGTTTGGTCGAAAGGTCCCGCGAGACGTAGAGCGTCAGCGTGTCCACGGGCTCCGGCACGTCCGACAGCGCCGGATAAACGTCGTGCGGGCCGATCTTCTTGAAGGAGGGGTTCACCGGAAACACCCGGTGTCCTTTCTCGGCGAGGAGATTCACGGCCATATTCGAATATTTTTCGGGATTGATGGAGGCGCCGAGAACCGCGACGTTCATCGGGCCTCCGAGGCGCGGAAAATGATGACGGTGATGTTGTCCGGCCCGCCGCGTCGATTGGCGAGGTCCACGAGCTCACGGCAGGCGCTTTCGGCGTCGAGCCCGGCGACCCGCTCCCCCATCTCGTCGTCGCCCGCGGCCGAATAGAGCCCGTCGCTGCACAAAAGATATCGGTCCTCCGGATCAACGGGCCACTCGCGATAATCCGCCTCCACGGCCGGCGCGGTGCCGAGCGCGCGTGTCAACACGTGCCTCGATTCGGCGTGGTCCGTCGTGAGGGGTGCGAACGAATTCCCGCGCAGGCGATAAAGACGGCAGTCGCCGACGTGCGCGACGCGGAGAAGATCGGGGGTGAGAAGACCCAGGGTCAGCGTCGTCGCCATGGGATCGGACGGGGTCGGGCGGTTGGCGTCGAAGACCGCCCGGTTGGCCTCGAGCGCAGCCTCCCGGAGCCACGGACCCGCGACCGGTTCGCGGTCATACGCGGCGGCCGCCGTTTCGACGGCGATCCGGCTGGCCACCTCGCCCCGCGAAAGCCCGCCGAGGCCGTCCGCCACCGCGAAAAAACAACCGCGACGGGCTCGTTCGGCGGGACCGGCGGGGACGCGGGAGGCCATCGCGTCCTCATTGTTCTCCCGGACCCGGCCGCGGTCCGTGAGCTGGGCGGGCACGGCTACTTCTTCAGGCTTCTGCCGAGGGCGGCTTCCACCGACTTCACCTTCTCCTCGATGCGGCGGCGTCTGTCCTTTTTCTCGTCGATGGCGACGGTCATGTACACGCGGTCGGAGACTTTCAGGAGACGGTCGCGGATTTTTTTGAGGAGCTTCATGACGGGCTCCCATTCCCCCTCGATGACGGTCCCCATCGCGGTCAGCCGGTAATCGAGCCCGCTCTTTTCGATTTCCTCGACGGCCTCCGCGACGTACTTCGAAAGACTGGAGCCCTTCCCCATCGGAAAAACGCTGAGGATGGCCAGCATCAGGCCTGTTCCAGCTTTTTGGCCCGCCGCGACCAGACGAACGCCGTCCACGCGATGCCCCCGAGGACGAACGCGATGAAGCCCAGGAGAACGAACACCCCGGCCCACACGCCGCGCGTCAGCGCGGAATCGGACCCGCCGAAACACACCGAGCAGGCGATCGGAAGGAAACCCATCAGATTTTCCTCATCTTGCGGATGAAATAGGCCAGGTACACGACGAGCGAGGCTCCGAGCGCGGCGGCCGACGCCGCCCACACCGTCTCCGAACGCTGCCAGCTCCACCCCGAAAAAAGAAACGACAAAAGAATCGAGGCGACGATGAAAACCATGTGGACGAACTTGAGAGACATCGGAAAACCCTTTATCGCGCGATCAGAAAATTATAGCGCGTGGAGGCTGGGATACGTCAACAAAAAGACGAAGAAGAAGGCGGCCAGGAGCAGGACCGCGAGGATGATCTTCTTCTCGCCGGCCAGATGCATGAAAAACGCGGCGACGAGGGAGGCCTTGACGGTCGCGATGATCAGCGCCACGGCGATCGCCGCGTGCAGAGGCAGATGCAGGTACGAGACGCCGACGGTCAGGACCGTGAGGATCAGGAGCGCGCCGAACACGCGGAGATAAATGCTGACGTGATGCCGGATCTCTTCCTGAGTGTGTCCGCTCATCGGGGTCTCCTAGAGAAGGTAAAGCACCGGGAAAAGGAAAATCCAGACCAGATCGACGAAATGCCAGTAAAGGCCGGCGGCCTCCACGCGGCCCATGAACTGATCGGGATCCTTCTTCCAGAGCGCGCTGCCGGGAAACAAGAGATAGGTGTTCACCACGATCCCGCCGATCACGTGCAGCCCGTGAAGGCCGGTCAGCGTGAAATAAATCGCGTAAAAGGTGCTCGTGCTGGGAAAGTGGTGATGCTCGAACTTGTGGCCGTACTCGAAGCTCTTCACGACCAGGAAGACGAAGGCCAGAAGGATCGTCGCGCCCATGTACAGGCGGTACTTGCCCAGGTTCTTCAGCGCCAGCGACGCACACGCCATGACCATCGTGACGCTCGAGGTGATGAGGACGAGCGTGTTCAGCGTCGCCAGCGGGACGTTCAGGATGTCCGAGCCGCGGGGCCACGCCGTGCCGGCGCCGACGCGCAGCAGCACGTAGCTGGAAAAAAGAGCCCCGAAGAGCATGATTTCGGAGGCCAGGAAGCACCAGGTGCCCAGCTTGGCGTTCGTGACGCCGGTGACCGGATGCGGTTTGGAGATGTGCTTGATCAACGATTCCATCAGTTGGTCTCCCGCATGGACTGGGGCCAGAAATCATTCTTGTGATTCGGCGTGCTGTACTCGTACGGCCCCCGATAGACCTGCGGCGCGACGGCGAAGTTGCCGTGCGGCGGCGGGGTGGGCGCGGTCCACTCCAGCGTCGTCGCGTGCCAGGGGTTCTCTTCCACCTTCTTGCCGAAGAAGATGCTGTAAAAGAAATTGAAGATGAACGGGATCTGCGCGAGGCCCAGGCACCACGCCGAGACCGAGCTGAACACGCTCAAGGGCTGGGTCGGAACGGCGTGCGCGTACTGCGTCGGGTCGTACATGCGGCGCAGGACGCCCGCCATGCCCTGGATGAACATCGGCATGAAGACGCCGTTCATGAAGATGAGCGAAAAGGTGAAGTGGATTTTGCCGAGGACCTCGGACATCTTCCGGCCCGTCATCTTCGGGAACCAGTGGTAGATACCGGCGAAGAGCGCGAAAATCGTGCCGGGCGCCACCACGTAATGAAAATGACCGATCACATAGTTCGTGTCGTGCAGGTGGATGTCGGAGGCGTTGAGGCCGAGCGGAAGGCCCGTGAGACCGCCGATGCCGAACATCGGCAGGAACGCGACGGCGAAGAGCATGGGGGTGTTGAAACGGATCGAGCCGCCCCACAGGCTCAGGACCAGGGCCGTCAGGATGATGACCGACGGGATCGAGATGATCATCGTGGTCACCTGGAAGAACGCGCTCATCTTCGTGCCCATGCCCGTCAGGAACATGTGGTGCGCCCAGACGATGAACGACATGAAACCGATGAAGATCACTGAATCGACGAGCGCCTTGTAACCGTAAAGAGTCTTGCGCGTGTTGCAGGCGATGATCTCGCCAACGATTCCCATGGCGGGCAGGATCAGCACGTAGACTTCGGGGTGCGCGAGAAACCAGAACAGGTGCTGCCAGAGGACCGGGTTGCCTCCCCCGCTCCCCGCGACGACCTGGTCGTTGACGACGAGGCCCGACGGCATGAAAAAGCTCGTGTGCGCCAGGCGGTCCATGAGCTGCAGAACCGCAGCGCCCATGAGCGGCGGAAACGCCAGGAGGAGCAGGAACGCCGTGACGAACTGCGCCCAAACGAAGAACGGAAGGCGGTTGAACGTCATGCCGTCCGCGCGCAGTTGGATGATCGTGACGATGAAATTGACCGAGCCCAGAAGCGAGGAATTGATCAGGAAGGCCATGCCGATGAGCCAGAAGGTCTGCCCCTGCCCCGCGATGACGGAGAGAGGCGGATAGGAGGTCCAGCCCGACTGCGCGGTTCCGCCGGGGATGAAAAAGCTGGCGAGCATGACGCAGCCGCCGATGAAATAAAGCCAGTAGCTCATCATGTTGAGCTTGGGGAAGGCCATGTCCGGCGCGCCGATCTGGAGCGGCACGACGTAATTGCCGAAAGCGCCGACGGCGAGCGGGACGATGCCCAAAAAGACCATGATGGTTCCGTGCATCGCGCCCAGCTGATAAAAGAATTCGGGAAGCATGACCCCGCCCGGCATCGTGTCGTCGGAGAAAAGCCCCCCGATGAACGGGACGGGCTGGCCGGGATACGCGAACTGCCAGCGCATCAGCATCACGAGGCCGAAACCGAATAAAAGGAAAAGAAGCGCGGTCAGGCCGTACTGCATGCCGATGATCTTGTGGTCCTGCGAAAAAATGTACTTCTGCCAGAACGGCAGATCGTGTCCGTGGGAACCGTGCGAGTCGTGCGCCGCCGCGGGGCCGTGGCCGTTCACGGCATTCTTAGACATGGGCGGCTCCCGAAGGGACGGGCGCGGGCGTCGCCGGAGCGGCCGGAGCGGCCTGGGCCGCGACCTTGGGTACGGCGGGCGGCTTCGGCGCCTGCGCCTTCAGCCAGGCTTCGAATTTTTCAGGCGATTCGGATATAAAAAAACCTCTCATGCGGTAGTGACCGAGTCCGCAGAGCTGGGCGCAGGCGATTTCAAAGTCGCCCGCGTCCTTGGCCTGGAACCAGAGTTCGCCGGCATGCCCCGGGATCGCGTCCTGTTTGACGCGCATCACGGGGATGGTGAAAGAATGGATGACGTCCTTCGAGCTGAGGTACACGATAACGTTTCGCCCCGTTGGGACATGCAGCTGATTGGTGATCGAGATGTCGTCCAGCGCCGAGGGATCGGTCCTGTCGAGTCCGAGCGGATTCGAGCTGGACATCAGCGCGGGGTCGGTCTTCCCGAACTTGCCGTCCACTCCCGGATAGTGGACGTTCCACGCGAACTGCTGGGCCACCACGCGCACGCGCACGGCGTCTTTTTCGTCCGGCTTCACGACTTTTTGCTGGCTCCAGATCGGGAACGAGAAGCCGAGCAGGAGGACGACTTCGAAAAGCGCCACGCCGACTTCCAGATAGGCCGGCAGCTTGAAATGTCCGACATGATGCGAAGCCTTGTGGCCGGAACGCTGGCGGAAACGGATGAGGGTGTACGCGAAGAAGCAGAACCAGCCGACGAACAGGATGGCCATGAAGACATGAATGATGATGATCAGCTGATCGATCTGCCATCCGTTGGCGGAAATGTCGATCGGCAGGCCCCAACCGTACTTTTGCATCAAAAAACTCCGAAAAAAGTTTATAAGAGCAGCTTCCGTAACGCGATATTCGATTTATTATCCATATGTCGGCGTCAATGTCAATGCCCGGCGATGAGAGCCGGAAGGTTGCGCGCGAGAATCTCCGCGGCGAGGCGTGACAGGCGTTCGAAAACCGCGTCCGGGCTCAGTTTTCCTGCCGCGATCGCGCCCAGGTCGAGAACGGGGCCCGCATCCGGGACCGTCGTCGCGCGATGGAGGGTGACTCCGACGAGCGGTTCCCCTCGGGCCAGCGCGTTCCGGATCGGGTGCCGTCCGGGATAGGCGGGCAAAAGTCCGAGGTGGAGATTCACGAAACCAACGCGGGGGATGGCCAGGGTGTCTTTGGAAAGGATGAGGCCGAAGTTCCCGATCACGCCGAGGTCGAGAGGCCCCAGCCTCCGCAGCGACTCGCCGAGATCGCGGTCCGAGCGAACGAAGAAAAATTCGCACCCGCGCAGGCGTTCCATGATTTCCTCGACCTCGTCCTCCGCCTCGAACACGCAGGCGACCAACTCCACGCCGGGAGAGGCTGCGAGCCGCAGGGCGACCGGGCTCAGATTGCCGAGATAGACGACCTTCTGCTTTCGTGCGGGTTCCATGTCTTCATGGATTATACCTCAGCTCCCCGCTCCCCCGTGCTTTCGGGTTCGAGACCGAAGCGTTCCGCGATCGCGTCGATGTCTTCCAGGGCCTTCTCGACCAGCGGTCCGCAAAACTCCGTATCCTTCAAGAGCTTGAGGATCCCGCGCGGGAAGGCCAGCCGCTCCCGCATGAACTGACGGGTCACCGTGGATTCTTCGAGGATCTCCGCGATCGTCCAATGATCACCGCTCATCGACTGCCTCCTGAGTTTGTCCGTGAGTGTTCTGGGCCAGGCGCGCCGAAAGATAACCTCCGGTGAGCGCATCAATCTTCGCGGTCACTTCCTGCAGTTTCAATTCGTTCTCGACCTGCAGCGGCAGGTCCCCGGCGGGAGACATGAGCGAAGCGGCCTGCAGGCGACGGCGCTCGAAATAAAGATGGGTCACCTCGCTCAGCACGTCGTCTCTCAACTGGACCATGAGTCTGGAGCGCGTGTCGATGGACGTCTGGTCGTCGTTCCAGATAAGATCTCCCAGATTCCAGCTGACCCCGACGGACCATCCGCTGCTTTTTTCGTCCGGCCCCGTAATGAACCGGTCGGGATCATTGGTGCCTCCTCTGTCGAGATCGATATTCTGGTCGGTATCCAGATCGGCATCGACCGACAAGGTCGGCAAGAGCGCCTTGCGCGCGGCGGCCCGGCGCCATGCCTCGATCTTGCCGGGATGCACCTCCGCGTAACGGATCGCGGCGTTTTGGATCTCGAGGACACTCGGCTCTCCGCGGAAGCGAGATAGAAATTCGCCGGCGTCCGGTGTGCGCGGCGCGGCCTCGCCCGGGGCCGGTTCGAATTTGAGTTCGGGGTGGGCGTAGCGAAACACGCCGGCGGCCGTAGCGGCGACCAGATAGTCGCCTGAAGCGCTGTAATCGACATCATTTACCCGAAGGGAATCGAGACCCTGGGAGAGATCCTGATAGGAGGAGGCTTGGGGATCCCAGGCGAAAATTCCGCGTTCGGTGGCCGCGTAAAACCGCCCGTGCGAACCGGTCAATCCGTGGATCGCGCGGGTCGGCAGGCTCTGGCCGGGCTGCGGAGCCCATGCGCCGGCGTCCGAGGAACCCTCCATCACGCCCTTTCTGCCGGCCGCGTAATAACGGCCGGAGAGCGGGAAAAAGATCAGTTTCGACAGGTTGGGGGTGAGGGCGAACTCCTCGATATCGAATTGTTCGAGCGTCTCCTCGGTCTGCGTCTCCTCGTCCGGCCTGTCCGCGTATACCTTTTCCCAGGAAGCGCCCGAATCGCGGCTCCTGAAAATCCCCTTCTCCGTCAGGGCGGCCGCCGCCTCGGGTGTAACGGCAAGCGAATAGACGGCTGGCTGTCCGAGGGAGCTGATTTTAGACACGGCGCCGGTCTTGCGGTCGAGCGCGAAAAGGCCGGTGCCCGTTCCGAACCAGACCTGTCCCGCCGAGGGAGACTGCGCGACGCAGTAAACCACCCCCGAGGGCGAAGAACCGCTCTTAAAGGGAAGCTCCCACGTTTTTCCCCCGTTGCGGGAGCGGTGAAGCCCCTTGTCGCTGCCGACGTAGACGTCCTGCCCCTCGGAAGAGATCCAGACACATCGCACGGACGCCTCGCGGCCGCGAAGGCTGAGCACCCTCTTCCACGATGCGCCCGCGTTTTCCGTCCGAAACAGCCTTCCGTGACTGGCGGCGTAGATTGTCGACGGATCCCTGGGATGCGCGGCGACGATCCCGATTTCCGTTTCGTCCAGACCACGCGAAATGCTGGTCCACTCGGCGGAGCCCTCGCGGGCGGCGAAACACAGGATCAAAAGGGTAAGCGGAATTGTTCGTCTCATGACCGGAAGTCTACCCGATACTTGATTATTTGTCAAATAAATATGATTATTAATCATATTACCTCCCCCAGATGCTTTTGTCGAGCGTTCGATAGTGGACGGCTTCCGAGACGTGCTCCGCGGCGATCTCGGCCTTTTGTTCGAGATCGGCGATGGTCCTCGCCACCTTCAGCGACTTGTGATAGGCACGGGCCGAAAAGCCGAGCTCCTGAACCGCCATCCTGAGCAGCCGTTCGCCCTCTTCGCTGACCCGACAGAACCGCTCGAGCTGTCGGGGTCCGAGCTCCGCGTTCGAGGCGATTTTTTCTTTCTTATAGCGGTCTCTCTGCAGGCTCCGGGCTCGCTCGACCCGCTCCCGGATCGAGGCGGACGGTTCGCCGGAGGCCTTCGAAGTGATCTCCCCCACCTTCAAACAGGGCACCTCGAGCTGGATATCGATGCGGTCCAGAAGCGGGCCCGATACCTTGGACATGTAATTCTTGATCTGCACGGCGGTGCAGTGGCACTCCTTTTTGGGGTCCGTCGAATATCCGCACGGACAAGGATTCATCGCGGCGATGAGCATGAAACGCGCGGGGAGGGTCAGCGTCGAAGAGGCGCGTGAAATGGTCACGCGCCCCTCCTCGAGCGGCTGGCGCAGGACTTCGAGAACGTTACGGCGGAATTCGGCGAGCTCGTCGAGGAACAGAACGCCGTGATGGGCCAGGCTCACTTCGCCCGGCTTCGGATAGGCGCCCCCGCCGACCATCGCGACGTCGGAAATCGTGTGATGCGGATCCCGAAAGGGCCGCATTTCAAGGAGAGCGGATCTCGACGAGAGGAAACCGGAAACGCTGTGGATTTTCGTCGTCTCGATCGCTTCCTCGAACGTGATGCTGGAAAGGATGCCGGGAATTCTCTTGGCGAGCATCGTCTTGCCGGACCCCGGCGGGCCGATCATCAGCACGTTGTGTCCGCCGGCGGCGGCGATCTCGAGACCTCTCTTGGCGTGCGCCTGTCCCTTGATGTCCGCGAAGTCCAGAAACGAATCGGCCGCCGACTCCGCCGCGGATTTATCGGCCGGCGGTGGAGGCGGAGGATCCAGCGGCGCCTCCCCTCTCAGGAAGCGCACGACCTGGCCCAGTGTTTGCGCGGGGTGGACGGCAAGGCCCTTGATGCAGAGCGCTTCCCCGGCGTTGACCCAGGGAATCACGAACTGGCGCCCGCCCCTCTGCTTCAGAAGATGGGCCGCCCGAGGGAGGATGCCCGGCACGCCCCGCAGCTGGCCGTCGAGCGAAAGTTCACCGCAGAAAACCCGCCGGGCGAGAGCCTCCTTGGGGATCGTCTCGCTGGCGGCCAGGATTCCGATCGCGATCGCCAGGTCGAAAGCGGACCCTTCTTTCTTCAGGTCCGCGGGAGCCAGATTCACGGTGATCTTTTTCGAGGGAAACGGCAGGTCGCTGTTCTTCAGCGCCGCGCGGACGCGGTCGGCGCTTTCGCGGCAGGCGGTATCGGGAAGCCCCACGATGTTGAACGACGGCAGGCCGTTACCGATGTCGACCTCGACTTCCACGGGGTAGGCGTCGATGCCGAAAACGGCGCTCGAGAAGACGCGGGAGAGCATCGCCTCAGCCTCTCTCGCCGAACGCGTCCTGAATGACCTCGATCGACGGCTCTCCGCCCGGCGGAAGCAGGACCGAGACCACGTCGAAACGGCAGGCCCTGTCGCGGATCCCGAATCGATTCAGGTAATAGGAGGCGGTTTTGACGATCTGGTGGCGCTTGCGGAACGTGACCGCCTCGGCCGGGGTCCCGAGCGCCACGGTGCTGCGCGTCTTGACCTCGATGAAGACGAGCGAACCGCCCTCTTTGGCGATGAGATCGACTTCACCCAGCGCGCAAACGTAATTTCGCAGGAGAACCTTGTAACCCTTCGAAATCAGATAATGAAAGGCCAGCTCCTCTCCGACGGCGCCGAGCGTCTGCGCGAGACCCTCCATCAGGAGTTTGCGCCGTCGGTTTCGCGGTCGTACGCCTCCATCACCTTGTCCTGGATGACCGCCTTGAACTCTTCGTTGTCCGGTGAGAAAATCTCGAACCAGCGGCCGTCTTTCCCCTGCCGGCGGGGCATCGACACGAAGAGCCCGTTTCTACCGTTCATGACCGAAAAACCCTTGATCACCGCGCATCCGCCCAGCCGGAGATCGGCGAACGCCTTCAGATTTTCCCCGTTCACCTTGCGGATATCTACGACTTCGATGTCCATGACCGTCATAAGAGAGCCTCCTGTTTTTGGGTGCGTTCACCCTTACAGGACGACGGACGGATCGCGTTCCGTTCAGATTATTTCAAAAAAGTAGGCGGTCGGGGTGAGGCTAGGGGACGTAGCGGAAGTCGTCGGCGTTGACGTAGCCCCAGGGGCCGTCCTGGGAGGTGGCGTGATCACGGATGATCAGGCGGGCGGTCTTGCCCTTCCACCGGGAGACGTTCCAGACGATCCGGAACATCCGGCAGTCGGTCGGGGAGCGGTACCCGGCGATCGCGAACACGGCCGGCATGCCTTCGATCTCGAGCATCACGCCGGTCTTGTCGCTGTGGCTGCCGCCGCTCAGGAGGAAAGCGATCCGGTCGCGGCGGATAGTGAAAGGCATGGAAACGAGGTCGCCGGTCGCGTCCGTCGCCCGCCAGCCCGGCGGGGGGATCAGGTGGGTCCGGTCCGTCTCCCCCGTCCCGATCCAGTAGTTGCCCCGAAAATTGGCCCACCCCTTGCCACGGGCGCGCGATCGGTCGCCGAACACGGGCTGGAACCGGAACGCGTCGCCCTGCGCCGTCCAGTTTTCCAGGGTCCCCTTTTCGAAATCGGAGTTCGGAAAGATCGTGTCGTTAAAGAGGAAATAGAAATTATTCTTGAGCGAGCCAGCGGCCAGATAGAGCATGCCGGCGATCCAGATCAGGCAGAGCCATTTTTCCGACCACGACCAGAGGATGCGCAGGCGCTCGCGGCTCAGCATTTGACACCCACCACGTAGGCGGCATGGATCAGGATGCTCAGGACCGCGAACGAGGCCCCGAGCCACCGGACCGACGCGCGTCCCGGCCCGTCCGCGTGAAGCCACAGGAGCCCTCCCGCGAGGAGGAAATACACGGTGAAATCACCCGCGTAGCGCGGCGCGACGAAGTGGAACAGGCACAGGAGCGCCACGGTCACGCCCCCCGTCTGCAGGATCCCCCAGAATTCACGAGGCAGTCTTTTCGGCGCGTCGGACATCCGCCCGGTCGCACGCGCCAGGAGAGAGCGCGCCGCCGCGGGAAAAGACAGAAGGGCTCCGACGAGGATGAACGGGGTGCTCGTCAGGAATCCGGGAAACGGCTCATAGCCGAACAGCGATCCCGGCGGGCGGTAGACGAAAGACGGCAGGTCCGAATTCAGCTTCAGATAGGGATAGGTCCTCATGTCGATGTGCGGCGGATGAAAAAGGAACGACCAGAGGCTCGTGACCCAGTTCGAGAGCCCCCAGTATTTCGCCCCCATGTTCTGGTTGTTGAAGTTGAGCTGGTATTTCACGCCGAATTCGAACGGATTTTCGAAGCGCGCGTAGTTGTACAAAGCCAGCCCCGCCGCGCAGAAGGCCAGCGGCGCCGCGAGCATCGTGAACGACCGCCGGGGTGCCTGTCGGAACGCCAGGGCGGCCAGGAAGAGCGCCGGGATGAGAAGGTGCGGCCGGCTGCCGACGGCCAGGCCCAGCATCAATCCGGCCGCCGCGGCCCTTTTTCCGGACAGGCGGCCAAGCTCACCGCCGAAAAGAAAATAGAGCGCGGCGCTCGTGAAGAAAAAGCCGGAAGCCACCGCCACTTCATAAATCTTCGTGCAGGCCAGCATGTACGGCATCAGGTTGCAGGCCCCGAGGACGGCCGCCGCGGCCAGCTCCGTCCAGCCCGTGCTGTCCGGATAATACCGGCGCCGGAGGCTCGCCAGGAGCGCGAACGACCACAGGAAACCCCCGTACCCGAAGATCAGGGCCGCCATCTCGTCCGACATCATCCCTCCGCGGGTCGCGACCTGATACGGGAGGTACAGCGTGAGCACCGGCGCGATCCCGAAATAGGCGTACAGCTTCCCGTTGTAGATGGAGAGGTCTTCAAAGTGGTGCGACCCGATCCAGTGGCTGTTTTTTTTGACGTCGAGAAGATCCCCCGGCAGCTGGGACTTGTCGAAAGCCGCGACGTAGAGCCGCCCCTCGCGGAAGCTGGCGGACAGCCAGTTGTAACCCGTCATGTACTTTTCGGCCAGGTGATGGGTCTGGATCCCGTGCGTGACCACGCCGTTGTAGAAAACAAGCATCAGGCTGGCCAGGATCAGGCGGCAGAATTTCATGGATTGAGTATAACCGATGTTCCCGCATTTTTGAACGCCGCGTTATCCGGGGCCTCCGGACCGGCCGCCTCAAAGACCGGCCGCATAAGCCAGATGGATGAGGACGCCGGCGACCGCGAAACACGCTCCGAGCCGCCGGATCAAGAATCGGGGGACGCCGCCACCTCCCGCCAGGTCATCGGCGTGGAACCACAAGAGAACGGCCGGGACCATGAGGAGGGTCGCGAAATCGATCTCGTATCGCACGCTGGACCATTTGTGCACGCACAGGATCGCCAGGATGAGGACCGCCATCGAAAAAATCTGCCGGACTTCGTCCGGCAACGGGCGTGTCGCCCCGGACGCCCGGGCCCCGGGGAATCGCAGTCTTTGCGCGAGAAAAGCGACCGCGGCGAAAACCACGAACGGCGTGCTCGCCAGAAAACCCGCCGCGTCGTCGGTGCCGTAGCCTTTCGGGGGACGGATGAATGAGGGAAAGGTCGGCGTGCGTCTCGGCCACAGGAACGGATAATGGCCCGGATCGACGCGGGGAGGCTGAAGGAAGAAACACCAGAGATTGCTGAGCCAGCTCGAAGGTTTCCAGATCTTCTCGCCCAGGTTTTTGTAAGGATTGAGCTGATAGGTCGCGCCGAATTCGAACGGATTGTCGAAGCGCATGAGATTGTAGACGGCGAGCGCCGCCAGGCAGAGAGCGAAGGGCGTCGCCAACGCCCGCGCGCTTTTCCCGGGCGAGAGGCGGTACGCCAGCCAGAGGAGGAAGAACGCGGGGACCGTGAAATGAGGCCGGCAGCCGACGGCCAGGCCCAGCGCGAGGCCGGCCGCGATTCCCCTGCGGAGCGAGAGGTCGCGGAGGCCGCGGGAAAACAAAAAATACAGCGCCGCGCTCATGTAGAAATAACCCGACGCGATCGCCACCTGCCAGACGCTCACGAATCCGGCCATCATGTACGGCAGGAGATTGCAGAACCCCAGGACCGCCGCCGAGACCAGCTCCATCCATCCCGGACTCTGCGGGTAATGCCGGCGGCGCAGCGCGACCAGGAGCGCGAAGATCCAGAGGAAGCCGCCGTATCCGAAGAGGAGCACCGCCAGGTCGTCGGAGATCATCAGCCCGCGGGTCAGCAGCTGGAAGGGCAGATAGAGGGTGACCGCGGGCGTGACGCCGAAGTAGACGTATATTTTCCCTTTGTAGAGAGAAAGGTCTCCCAGTCCCCTTTCGGCGAACCAGGAAAAGTTCTTTTCCATGTTGCCGCTGTCCGGAGGGAGATTGGTCCCGAAATCCATCACGTGCAGGTCGCCCTTCTGCATGCTGGCGGACAGCCAGTTGTAAACGTTCATGTAGCGCTGAGTCACGTGATGGGTCTGCACCCCGTGCGTGATCACGCCGTTGTAGAAGATGAGGATCGCGCTGGCCAGGACGAGGCGGCAGAATTTCATGGCTCGAGGGGGGCTCCGGACCCGGCATTCCCCGCGAACGGGACGGCCTTCACCGACCGGCCGTCCGAGTCGAAGCGCAGGGCGCCCCGTTCGTCGGTACGCAGGATTTCCGCACCGGCGGCACGCAGGATGGAGAGCGTGGCGGGGGCCGGATGGCCGAACGCGTTGTTGCGGCTCTCGCTGATCGCCGCGTACCGCGGCGCCACGGCCAGGACGAAGGCCTTCCCCTCTTCGGCCATCCGTGCGCCGTGATGAGGGACCTTGAGCACGTCCGCCCTGAGCGGCGCGTGCGAAGCCGTGAGCCGCTCCATCGCGGCGGCGCCGATGTCGCCCGTCAGCAGGAAGGCCGTGCTCCCGTAGACGGCGCGCAGGACGATCGAATTGTCGTTCTTCAGGAAAGCCGGATACTCGGCCGAAGGATTCAGGACGTCGAGCTCGACGCCGCGAAAACCCTCAATCCGGTCGCCGTCTTTCAGCCAGCCGCGGGGGACCGATTGTTTTGCGGCGGTTTCGGCCAGGAGCGAATAAAGCCTCGAGCCGTCGTCCGCGCCGGAAAAATAATGCTTCACGCGGAACTCGTCGAACACGGCCGGCAGGCCCCCCGCGTGGTCCTCGTCGGAATGGCTCATCACGACGGCGTCGATCGCGCGGATCCCTTTCGACTTGAGGAAAGGGGCCACCACGCGCCGCCCGCGGTCGCCGTCCAGCCCCTTGCCGGCATCCACGACGACGGTCCCGCCGCCCGGGAATTCGAGGACGAGGGCATCCCCCTGCCCCACGTCCAGAACCGTCAGCGTCAGCTCGCGCGGCCCCAGGTGGCGCAGAGCCTCCTGGGCGAGAAAAACGTCGAGCGCGAAAAGAAAAAGGCACGCGGCGCGGACCGGCCGGCTCCGGAAACGCCGGCTGAGAAAAATCCACGCCGTCCCCGCGGACAGGAGGACCAGGAGCGCCCATTCCGGCCGGCCGACGATGACGGCGGCGCCGGGCAGCTCTTCGAAGAAATAGAGCGAGGACAGAAACGCGGCCATGAGGGCCTTCATCACGGCGGGCACGAAAAGCGCCTGCGGCAGACCGGCGAACAGGAAGAAAAAGAGCCCGGTGAAAAACAGGAGAAACGACAACGGGACGACGGCCATGTTCGCGAAAATCGAAAGCGGCGTGACCAGGTAGAAGTTCCATGCGGTCAGCGGCAGCGACGTGAAGACCGCGACGAGCGAGACCCAGAAAAGTTCGGAGGCGTAGCGCGTCGCGCGCTGGAACGCCGTGGGCGCCGCGGCGAGCCTCGGCTTTCCGCGCGTCCCGGGCGCAGGGACGGCCGGCGGCGGCGCGAAGGACGGCATGAAGAGGATCAGCCCCCAGACCGCCAGGAACGAAAGCTGGAACCCGACGTCGAAGAGCTCGCGCGGACGCCACAGCAGGACGCCGAGCGCGGCGAAGCCGAGCGTATTGAGCGCGTCCGCCTTGCGCCCGGAGATGCGGGCGGCGATGAACAGCGTCGCCATGAACGACGCCCTCACGACCGGCGCCTGCCAGCCGACGAGCAGGCAGTAGGCCCAGACGGCCGCCAGGACGATCGAAAGCTTCGCGTCGCGCGAGATCGGCGCCGGCTTCAGCAGAAAAAGAAGCGAGGCGGCGAGAAACCCGATATTGAAGCCGCTGACCGACAGGATGTGGAGGGTGCCCGTGCGGACGAACAGGTCCTTGAAATCCTCGTCGATCCCGGAGCGCTCCCCGAGAAACAACGCCTGCAGAAATGCCGCTTCGCGCGGCGCGAAAGCCGCGTCAAGCGAGGCCGAGAGCCGGCGCTTGATCCCGAAAGCGGCGGCCTGCGCGGGATTGCCCCGCCGGTGGCGCAGGACGCGAGGCGGCGCCTTCCCGCCGTAGACGACCGCGCGGACGCCGTCCAGGCGCAGCCACGCGCGCGGGTCGAAACCGCCGGGGTTGCGGGCGCCCTCCGGGAGCTCGAGCCTGCCGCGCAGCACGATCTCGTCGCCGTAAGCGAGCGGCGAAGGCGGGCTCGAGAGATAGGCGCGGACTCTCCCGCGGACGCGCTCGGTCGTCCGGTCGGCGGCGTTGCCACCCGACCAGTAGCGGGAACAATCCATCGTGAAAGAGACGCGGCGCGCGCCGAAAGCGGTCCGCCGCTCGGCCACCTCCGAGACGATCCGCCCTCCCAGCGCGACCTCGCCAGGCTCTTCCGCGGCGCGCCAGGCGATGTGGTCTTTCGGCAGGCGGGCCTCGTTGTCCAGCAGGATGACGCCCAGCGGCACGAGCGCCGAGACGGCCAGCCACGCCGCGACGCGGGGCTTCTGCCAGACGAGGAAGAGGAATGTGCCCAGGACGGCCGAAAGGAAGGCCGTCGTGCCCGCCCAGGCGGGCGGCGGCGCGAGTCCCGCCAGCCCGATACCGGCCGACAGGGCGAGCGCCGCGAAATAAAGCGGCCGGCGCCGGAGCGCGTCGCTCACCGGACGCTCCCCTTCCCTTCGGAAGGCGCGGCGGCTGACGAAACGACGCGCAGCGGCACCGCGTCGCGGGCCTCGAGATGCCGGACCAGGAAAAAAAGCACCGCCGCCACCCCGGCGAGGGCGGCCAGACAGTTGGCTTCGAAGGCGGTGATCTTCAAAGGCGGTTTAGGAAGTGGCGATCGTGAAGATTTTCTTGGGAACGTACTTCTTCTGGAGGATTTTCTTGTCTTTGAGGAACGGCAGGACCTTTTCGTCGGCCATGGCCTGGCGCTCGACCTCGGCCTCGCCGAGCGCGGCCGGGATGCGGAGCTTCGATTTCACCTTTCCGTTCACCATGACGGGGATTTCGATGAACTCGTCTTCGGTCTTCGACGGGTCGAACGCGGGCCAGGGCTCGTGCGCGAGGCTTTTCGCGTGCCCCATCCGGCTCCAGAGCTCCTCGGCCAGGTGCGGCGCGAACGGCGACAAAAGAAGCAGGAAGGCCTCCATCGCCTTCTTCGGCTTCACGGTCTCCTTGGCC
>DATJEK010000009.1:0-6068 GCA_035496715.1 Candidatus Eiseniibacteriota bacterium
AAGGAGCATCACTTCAATGTGGGAGAGACCTCCCTTATGACGGAGGTCTCTCCCTTTTTTTGGGAACGCGCTCCCCTAGGGGTTAATTTAAAAAATATTCAGATAGTCCCTCTACGTCGCACTAACTCTATGCGAATTTATACAAAAATAAATCCAAAAACCCTTGACACCCCACCCACCCAGAGGTATATTTGTGTCAGGATGTACCAGAAAGTGGTGGAAAGTGGAGGAGGGGGAAAATGTTCTACGGGGAGCATGAACATAGCATCGACCGCAAAGGGCGGCTCATCATCCCCTCCAAATTCAGAGAGGTATTCAAAGAAAACTATGTGGAGCGATTTTTTGTCACTCGAGGTCTGGATACGTGTCTCTTCGTATTCGCAGAGGATGAATGGAAGAAGCAGGAAGCCCGATTCAAGTCTCTTTCCTTCACCAACAGCGAAGCCCGAAAGTTCAACCGACTCTACTTTTCAGGCGCCTGCGAGGTTGCCTGCGATAAGCAGGGGAGGATTCTGATTCCGGAGTATCTGAAGGAATTCGCGAACATCAAGCGGGACGTGATGATCGTCGGCGTCTCGAACCGCATGGAAATCTGGAGCAAAGAGAGCTGGCAGGAGTTCTTCAAGAACACGAAGGACGATTTCGAAAAGATCGCGGAAAAAGTCTTCGGTAGCCTGGAGGGCGGGTCGAACCAGAACGTCAACCCGCCGGCCGCATAAGGGAGGGCGCGATATGAAGCGAATCTCGAAGAAACTGATGACGGAGAACCGCCTGTCGGCGGCCGAGTTCGGAACCGAATCGCTCGAAAACCACAAGCGCCGCAGGGCGCTGCCGCCGTTTTCGGGGGCGCTGGATCCGGGATCCAGGCTCTTTTTCGACCGCATCCTCAGCGTGCGCAAGATCCGGGAATTCATATTCATCACGAACGCGAAGGCCAGGACCCGTCAATCCTAACCGGGAGGGCTTCCTGTGATCCGAGCTCATGAGTCATACAAGCGTTCTCGCGGAGGAAGTTTTGGAATGGCTGGCGCCGGCACCGGGAAAAGTCATCATCGACGGAACCCTTGGCTGCGCTGGGCATGCCGCACTTATTTTAGAAAAACTGGGGCCTGAGGGCAGGCTCATCGGATTCGACCGCGATCCCTCGGCGTTGGAGTTTTCGCGGAAGGCGTTGCAAAAATACGGGGACAGGGTCATGATCCTCAAAAGCGACTTCAAAAACATACCCGCACGGCTGCGGGAAGCGGGCATCGACGGCGTCGACGGCGTGCTGCTCGACCTGGGCGTCTCGTCGCCCCAGCTCGACGAGGCGGTGCGCGGCTTCAGCTTCCGTCTCGACGGCCCGCTCGACATGCGCATGGACCCGTCATCGCCCCTCACCGCCGCGGAGATCGTGAACCGTTACCCCAAAAAGGAACTCGAGAACATCATTTTTGAATACGGCGAGGAACGATACGCCCGCCGTATCGCCGAAAAGATCGAGCGGGAACGCTCAAAGCGGCGGATCGAGAGGACCGTAGAGCTCGCCGCCATCCTATTGGAAGCCGTGCCGTCACATTACCGGCACGGCCGCATTCATGCGGCCACGCGGACGTTTCAGGCGCTCCGTATCGCCGTGAACGCCGAGCTCGACTCGCTGCAGGAATTCCTGGACGCCGTCCCCGCCTGGCTCAAGCCCGGCGGCCGCGCCGTCGTGATTTCGTTTCATTCGCTGGAGGACCGGCTCGTCAAGCAGGCGTTCCGGGAGATGCAAAAGAGAGGGCTGGGCGTCGTGCTGACGAAGAAACCGGTCACCGCCTCGCCGGCCGAAACGGTCTCGAACGTCCGCTCGCGCAGCGCCAAGCTTCGCGCGTTCGAGCGCGGAAAGGAAGGCCGCCCGTGAAGCGATTCGTCTCCGCGCTCGTTCTGGCCACGTCGGCCGCTCTTTTTTACGTGAATCAGGAGGTCGAGGCCGTCAAGGTCGGCTATGAGATCCGCCGCCAGGAAGAGGCGAGGGTCCAGGCGCTTGACCATGCCCGGGCCTTAAAGTACAATATCGCTCGATTGAAGGCGCCGAAGAATCTCGAGAAGAAGCTGCTGGCGGAACGCATCCAGCTCGAGTCTCCGCAGTCCTGGCAGACACTGGTCCTGCCCGGACGGGGCGCCCAGGCGGGGGTCCAGCCGCGGGACGTCCATCCGCCTTTTTTCACCAAATTTTTCGTAGGCACGGCCCAGGCCGAAGCCAAAGAGTCGCGATAGAGTACGGTTCGTCCGGCATCCAGTGGTGCCAAGAACGCCCCATTCATGAGTACCACGCTTGAACTGAGGGTGCGAGCGATCGCACTGATGATTTGGCCGAGAACAGACTCTCCAAAACGCGATTGTTCGTTGTCTTTTCCTTTTTCCTCGTATCGCTCCTCTGTCTCTTCGCGCGGCTAGGTTTCCTCCAGATCTTCCGTTCGTCCCAGTATCTTTCGATCGCCGAGAATCAGCACCGCGTCATGATCGAGATGCAGCCGACCCGCGGCCGCATCTTCGACCGGCGCGGGCGCGAGCTGGCGCTCGACATCCGCCTCGATTCGGTCTACGCGGTGGCGCGGGAGATCAAACAGAAGGAAAAGCTCGCAGCGGATCTCGGCCGCATCCTCGGGCAGGATCCGGCGCTCGTCCTGCGCCGCCTGCAGAAGGACAAGATGTTCGTCTGGATCGCGCGCAAGATCTCGGCCTCCCAGGCCGAGCAGATCCGGCGCCTGAAGGTCCAGGGGCTCGGTTTCGTGAAAGAATCCCTGCGCGCCTATCCCAAGGGCGAAACGGCCTGCCATCTCCTCGGGTTCACGGACATCGACAACAACGGGCTCGAAGGGATCGAGCTCAATTACAACAGCTTCCTCAAGGGGGTGCCCGGCTGGAGGCTCGGCCAGCGCGACGCCAAACAGAGGGAGCTTATTTCGAAAGAGGTCGAAGTCGTGCCGCCGGTCGACGGATTCAACATCCATCTCACAATCGACGAGGTCATTCAGTCGCTCTCCGACCAGGTCCTCGCCGAAACCTGCAAAAAACACAACGCGCTGGGCGGCTCGATCATCGTCCTGGAGCCGAAGACCGGCGACATCCTCGCGATGTCCACCTATCCCGTCTACGACCCGAATTCGGCGCGCTCTTCCAAGGCCGAGCAGCGTCGAAACCGGGCGATCACCGATCTCTACGAGCCCGGCTCGGTGTTCAAGATCTTCACGCTTTCCTCCATCCTCGAGAACAAGGTGGTGCGTCTCGACGAAAAGTTCGACTGCGAGCACGGCTCGTGGGCGGTCGCCGGAAAGATCCTCCACGACCATCACGGCAGCGGGGTGCTCACGTTCCGCGAGGTCATCGAAAAATCCAGCAACATCGGCACCGTGAAGGGTGCGCTGCGCCTGGGCGCGGCCAGGCTGTACGACACGATCAAGAACTTCGGTTTCGGCGACCGCACCGGCATCGCGCTCGCCGGCGAGGTCAGCGGCATCGTGCCGCACCCCAGGAACTGGTCCCGGAGCTCGATTATCAACATCCCGATCGGCCAGGGCGTGGCGCTCACGCCGCTGCAGCTGGTCACGGCCGTGGGCGCGGTGGCGAACGACGGCATGCTGATGAAGCCCCGTATCATTTCCAAGATCGAGGACCAGGAGGGCAAGGCCATCCAGTCCTTCGAGCCTGAAGTCGTGCGGCGGGCCATCAGCAAGGAGACCTCGCTCGAAGTCCGCTCGGTTCTTGAGGGCGTCGTCGCGCGGGGCACCGGAAAGAAGGCGGCGGTGCCGGGCTTCAAGGCCGCGGGCAAGACGGGGACCGCGCAGAAAATCGTCGACGGCCATTATTCGCACGACCAGTTCATCGCCTCGTTCGTGGGTTTCGTGCCGTACGACGAGCCCAAGATCGTCATCTGCGTGAGCATCGACGAGCCGCATCCGGTGATTTTCGGCGGCGAGGTTTCGGCGCCGGCGTTTTCGAGGCTCGCGGCAGGCATCCTCGGCTACTGGCAGATCTCCCAGACGCAGGCGCCGCCCGAGGTCAAAAAGAGCTCCGCCCGCCTGGCGGGCGGCCGGACGGTCTCGCCGAAACCGTCCGACGTCGTCGCGGGGACGCGGCCCGAATGATGACCCTCAAGCAGCTTCTGACGGAGGCCTACCCCGAGCTGCCGGTGGCGCGGTCCGTCCCCGACCTCCTCGTCCGCGGTCTTGAATGCGATTCCCGGAAAGTGGGGAAGGACTTCGTTTTCGTGGCGATTCCGGGAGTGAAGGCGGACGGCAACGCGTTCATCCGTGAGGCCCTCACGCGCGGCGCGGTCGCGGTCGTCGGGGAGCGCGCGTTTCCCGACGAAGGCGGTTCGGCGCATTTCCTCGCGGTTCCGGAGGCGCGCGTCGCGATGGCCCGCATGGCCGCGGCGTTTTACGGGCACCCCGCCCGCCGGCTGAAGGCCGTCGGGATCACCGGGACCAACGGAAAAACTACTTCCAGCTACCTCATCGAGCACCTGCTCGAGCGGGAGAAAAGGCGGGTCGGCGTTCTCGGCACCGTCAACTACCGGTTCGCCGGACGCGAGATCCCCGCGGTCGAGACGACGCCGGGACCTCTGAAAACGCAGGAGATCCTCGCCGACATGGTCGCCGGCGGCTGCGATTTCGCCGTGATGGAAGTCTCGTCCCACGCGCTCCACCAGAAGCGCGTCGCCGGCATTGACTTCGCCGTGGCACTTTTCACGAATCTCACGCAGGATCATCTCGACTACCACGGCTCCCTCGAAGCTTATTTCGAATGCAAGGCCACGCTTTTTTCGGGGCTGTCGGCGAACGGCCGGGCGGTTTTGAACGCCGACGACGACTGGGGGCGGCGTCTGGGGCGGCTCTCGCGCTGCGAGAACGCCCTGACGTACGCGGTGGACCGCGAGGCGGATTTCCGCGCCTCGGATCTGCGGCCCGAGGCGGCCGGGACCGCGTTTGTCCTCGAATTCATGGGGGAGAAGATCCCCGTCCGCCTGCCGCTGGCGGGCCGGCACAACGTCTACAACGCGCTGGGCGCCGTCGCCGTCGCGCACGCGCTGGGCCTCGACGTCCGCCGCGCGGCGGCCTCGCTCGAGTCGTTCGCCGGCGTGCCGGGGCGCCTCGAGAGCGTGGACCGCGGACAGGATTTTTCCGTGTTCGTCGATTTCGCGCACACCCCCGACGGCCTCGACAACGTGCTGAGGAGCCTCCTGCCGTACAAGAAAGGGAAGTTGCTCCTCGTGTTCGGCTGCGGCGGAGACCGCGACCGGGGCAAGCGTCCCGAAATGGCGCGGATCGCGGCGCGCCACTGCGATACGGTGATCGTGACCTCCGACAACCCCCGCGGCGAAGACCCGCGCGCCATCGTCGAAGAGGTCCGCGCCGGATTTCCCGCGGAGTTCACCGCGCACACGGCCGTCGTGGACCGCCGAAAGGCGATCCGCCTGGCGCTCCTGTCCGCGCGCGCCGGCGACATCGTGCTCCTGGCGGGCAAGGGGCACGAGAGGACGCAGATCATCGGGGGCGAATCGTTTCCGTTCAGCGACCGCGAAGAGGCCGAGAGGGTCCTGGATGGACGTTAAGATCGGCGAAATTATCCAGGCGGTCGGGGGCAAGGCGCTCGTGCCCCTCGATGAGGCGGCGCTCGGGCTGTGCGTGCGTGCCGTCTCGACGGACACGCGCACCATCGAGAAGGGCGACGCCTTTTTCGCGCTCCAGGGGCCCAAGTACGACGGCCACGACTTTCTCAAGGAGGCGGTCGCCAGGGGCGCCGCCGTCTGCGTCGTCTCCGACCCCAAGCGCGTCTCCGCCGACCTCAAAAAATCCTGCTCGTTCATCCGCGTGGCGGACACGCTCCGCGCGTACGGCGACCTGGCGCGTTTCTATCGCGGGAAGTTCAGGATCCCCGTCATCGCGATCACCGGCTCCGCGGGCAAGACGACCACCAAGGAGCTCATCGCGCACGTCCTCTCCCAGCGTTTCAAGGTCCTCAAGAACCGCGGCACGGAAAACAACCTCGTCGGCGTGCCGAAGACGATTTTCCAGCTGGAACCCCAGCACGAGGTGCTGGTGCTC
>DATJEK010000010.1:0-7327 GCA_035496715.1 Candidatus Eiseniibacteriota bacterium
TGTGACGCCGTGCAGGCCGCGTCGACGCTCCCGATCGACGTCGACCGCCTGGGAGTCGATTTTCTGTCGCTCAGCGCCCATAAGCTTTACGGCCCCAAGGGCGCGGGCGCTCTTTACGTACGCAAGGAAGGTTCCGCCGGAGCGGGGCGGGCGACCCTCGTCCCGCAGCTCGAAGGCGGAGGCCAGGAGACGGGCCTGCGCTCGGGCACGCTCAACGTGCCCGGGATCGTCGGATTCGGCAGGGCGTGCGCCGTCGCGTTTTCCTCGCGTGTCCGTGAGGGCCGGCGGCTGGGGGCCCTGAGAGACCGGCTTCTGCGGAAACTCCGAGCCGGGGCGCCGGACTGCGTCGTCAACGGCGGCCTCGAGCACCGTCTGCCCCAGAATTTGAACGTGAGCTTTCCCGGCCTGTCCTCGGGAGAACTCCTGGCGGCCCTGCCGGGGGTCGCGCTCTCGTCCGGATCGGCCTGCCTGTCCTCGAGCCCCGAGAAGTCCTACGTCCTCCAGGCCCTGGGCGTCCCGCCCGACGTGAAGGCGGGGGCGGTCCGTTTCGGGCTGGGCCGTTTCAACACCGCCGCCGAGATCGACTGGGCCGCCGACCGGGTCCTGAGGGCCGCGCGGAGGCTCCGGCGAAAGAATTAAAACAGGCTATTTTTATGGTAAAATAAGGCATCCAATTCAATTTTTCCAAGGAGAGCGGAAATGGCGTTAACCCAAGACGAAATATTAAGATACAGCCGTCATTTGATCATGCCCGAGGTGGGCGTGGCGGGGCAGGAGAAGCTGAAAGCCGCCAAGGTCCTCCTGATCGGCACCGGGGGACTGGGTTCTCCGGCGGCGCTTTATCTGACGGCGGCCGGGATCGGGACGATCGGGCTCATCGATTTCGACGTGGTCGATTTCTCCAACCTCCAGCGCCAGGTGATTCACAGCACCAAGAGCGTCGGGCGCCCCAAGGTCGAGTCGGCGAAAGAGCGCATGTCGGAAATCAACCCCAACGTGAAAGTCGTGACCTACAACGAGCGGATGTCGAGCGAGAACATCATGAAGATCCTCAAGGA
Organism: Candidatus Eiseniibacteriota bacterium; assembly: GCA_035496715.1. Classification (GTDB taxonomy): domain Bacteria; phylum Omnitrophota; class Gorgyraeia; order 2-02-FULL-51-18; family 2-02-FULL-51-18; genus DATJEK01. The sequence goes on from DATJEK010000010.1 coordinate 1,059, forward strand.
TTACGACATGGTGCTCGACGGGACGGACAATTTCCAGACCCGTTACCTCGTGAACGACGCCTGCGTCTTCCTGAAGAAGCCGTTCGTGTACGGCAGCATCTTCCGTTTTGACGGACAGGCCACGGTCTTCTATCCGGGCAAGGGCCCCTGCTACCGCTGCCTTTTCGCCGAGCCGCCGCCGCCGGGTATGGTTCCCAGCTGCGCCGAGGGCGGCGTCCTCGGCATCCTGCCGGGCGTCATCGGCGTGATCCAGGCCACGGAGGTCGTGAAGCTGGTCCTCGGCAAAGGCGAACCCCTGATCGGACGGCTCATGCTCTACGACGCGCTGAAGATGACCTTCCGCGAGGTGAAGTTCCGCCGCAACCCCGGCTGCCCCGTCTGCGGCGACAACCCGACGGTCACGAAGCTCATCGATTACGACGCGTTCTGCGGCCTCACGCGCGGACAGGAGGCCCACACCAACGGAGCCGACATGGGCATTCAAGAGATCACGGTCAAGGAGTTGAAGTCCAGGATGGACAAGAAGGAGAAGTTCACCCTCGTGGACGTGCGCGAGCCCAACGAGTTCGACATCTGCCGGATCCCGGGAGCCAAGCTGATCCCGCTGGGCACGCTCGCGGAGCGCGTGAGCGAGCTCGACTCGGCCGACGAGATCGTCGTCAACTGCCACTTCGGCGGCCGCAGCGCGAAGGCGTGCGACCTCCTGCAGAAGATCGGCTTCAAAAAAGTCAAAAACCTCGCGGGCGGAATCGACGCCTGGTCGCAGGACGTCGACCCGGCCTGCCCGCGGTACTGACCGCTTGTCGACCCCACCCGAATTTCTCCAGCAGTCGCTGGAGAAAATGGCGGAAGCGCTGAAGGAGACGAAGCGGCTGATCGTGCTCACGCACGACAACCCGGATCCGGATTCCGTCTCGAGCGCGGTCACGCTCGCCTACATCGCCACGCAGAAATTCGGCGTCCCGGCCTGCGCCAAGTACAGCGGCATCGTCGGCCGCGCCGAAAACCGCGCGATGATCCGCGTCCTGGGCCTCAAGGTCGCGCCGCTCAAGGACTCCGACTTCCGGCCGGGCACCGACTTCGCGCTCGTCGACATGCAGCCCTCGACCGGCAACAGCTCGTTTCCGGCCAAGCGGCGGCCCGTCATCGTCATCGACCACCACCCGCTGCGGAAGACCACGCGCGCGGGCTTCATCGACGTGCGCACCGACTACGGCGCCACCGCGACCATCCTCACGGAATACCTGCTCGCCACCGGCCTCGAGATCCCGCAGACGCTCGCGACCGCGCTGTCCTACGGCATCAGCTCCGAGACCCAGGACCTCGGGCGCGAGGCGAGAGAGGCGGATGTCCACGCGTACCTGGCGCTTTTCCCCCGGAGCAACAAGAAGCTTCTCGCCAGCATCGTCCATCCGCGGCTTTCCAGGGATTTTTTCATCACGCTGAACCGCGCGCTGCATCACAGCTTCGTCTACAAGAACGCGATCACCACGTCTCTGGGCGAAATCGAAAACCCCGACTTCGTCCCGCTGGTCGCGGACTTCATGCTCCGCTGCGAGCGCATGACGTGGGCGATGTGCCTCGGCCGCTACAAGGACAAGATCGTCGTCTCGATCCGCACGACGAACATCAAGGGCGGCGCCGGCCGCTTCCTTCGCCGGCTCATCGGCAAGCGCGGCACCGCCGGCGGCCACGGCATGATCGCCGGCGGCCAGGTCACCTGCCAGACGATGGAGCACGACCGCTGCACGCGGATCGAGGACGAGCTCATCCAGGACTTCCTGAAGAAGCTCGGTTACCGGGAAGTCAGCGAAATGACCCCGCTCCTGGTCCCGGACGTCATCCGGGCGTAAACCGGCCCGTTTTCTTTTGGCGGCCGGGTTTTTTTGTACTATAATCTTTCCGGCATTTCGTATTTTCCGAAAAAATTCATCCTAGGAGAAACCATGGCCCAATTTTTTGAGAGCGCCAGCTGCGTGCTGCCCTCCGAAGTGAAGGACGACGTCCTCGGCCGCCTCAAGGAGACCAAGGGGATCGAAAGCCTGGAGGTCCAGCTGAGCGGGGATTCTCTCGAAGGCGCGCGCGAATTCGGCGTCATCCTGACGGCGCTGAAAAAGCGCGGCGTGAAGATTTCTCACGACGTTTCGATCAAGCTCGAGTTCCCCCGGGCGATCTCGCGCGAGCGCGCGCTGTCGCTCGTGGAAAATCTCCCGAAACCCCGCAACGGCTCCGTCAAGGTGCGCATCCGCATCGCGGGCGAGGCCAAATCGTGAAGATCGTCTCTTCCGCGCGCGCGTCGAAGGCCGCGGACCTCACCGGCATCGGCTGTTTCGAGGACGCCAAGGTCCTGCTCGAGGGCGCCGCGTCGCTCCCGGCTCCGGTGCGCGAGACGGTGCGCCGCACGCTCGACAAGAAGAAGTTTTCCGGCAAGGCCGGCGAGTCGTTTTTCATCCCCCTGACGCCCAAGACCGGCGGTTCGATCCTCCTGCTGGGTCTCGGCAAGAAGGAGAAGTTCACGCTCGAGAAGGTCCGCCGGGCGGCCTCGAAACTCCTTTCCCAGGCGAAGCTCTTCCGCCACGAATCCGTCCGCTTCGACGTCGACAGCTTCGCGCGCGGCTTTTCCGACGCGGAGACCGCCGCGGCCGCCGTCGAGGGTTTCCGCCTGGCGGACTACCATTTCGGCAAGTACAAATCGCGTCCTTCGCCCGCCGCTTCGGTCGCGGAGGTCGAACTCGTTTCGCCGGGCCGGGGCAAGGCGCTCGCCCGGGCGGTCGCCGAGGCCGAGATCGTCTCCGAAGGCGTGATCTTCACCCGCAATCTGATGAACGAGCCGGCCAACGTCATGACGCCCGCCCGGCTGGCGCGCGCCGCGAAGGAGATGGCCGCGAAAAACGGGCTTCTCTGCAAGATTCTCGGGCCCGCCGAAATCCGCCGTCTCAAGATGGGCGGCGTCCTGGGCGTGGCCCAGGGGTCGGTCAACCCTCCTCAGTTCATCATCCTCGAAAACCGCGCGCACCGTTCCGCGAGGCCGGTCGTGCTCGCCGGGAAGGGGATCACGTTCGACTCGGGCGGCATTTCGATCAAGCCTTCGGGCGACATGGACAAGATGAAATTCGACATGGGCGGCGCGGCCGCCGTGATCGGCGCGATGAAGGTGATCGCGAACCTGAAGCTGCCGGTTCACGTCATCGGCCTGGCGCCGGCGGCGGAAAACATGCCCGGCTCGACGGCTCAGCGGCCCGGGGACATCCTGACCTGCCTGAACGGAAAGACCGTGGAGGTCCTGAACACGGACGCCGAGGGCCGGCTCATCCTCGCGGACGCCCTGTCCTACGCCAAGCGGTACAAGCCCCGCGCGCTCGTCGACATCGCGACGCTCACCGGGTCGTGCGGATCGTTCTTCGGCGACATCGCCAGCGGCGTGATGGGCACGGATCCCGACCTGATCCGGCGGCTGATCGCGGCGGGCGAGCGCACCGGAGAGCGCTGCTGGGAGCTGCCGCTCTGGGACGAATATTTCGAGTTGATCCGCGCGACCTACGCCGACGTCCAGAACACGAGCCGCAAGGCTTCCGGCGCCATCACCGCCGGCATGTTTCTCAAAGAATTCGCCGATCACACGCCGTCGTGGGCGCATCTCGACATCGCCGGCACCGCCTGGGCGGACAACCCGAGGCCGCTGTCGGCGATCGGCGCCACCGGCGTCGGCGTCCGGCTCCTCGTCGAGCTCGTCAAAAGCTACCTTTGAAGGCCGTTTTCTTCGAAAAGCACGGCGGACCCGAGGTCCTGCAGTACGGTGATTTCAAGGACCCCGTCCCCGGGCCGGACGAAGTGCTCGTCGGCGTTTCCGCCTGCGCGCTGAATCATCTCGACATCTGGGTCCGCCAGGGTCTGCCCGGAATCCCGATCCCGCTTCCTCATATCCCCGGCTCCGACGTGTGCGGCGTCGTGCTCGACTTCGGCGCGAACGTGAGCCGTCTCAAGAAAGGCGACCGCGTTCTCGTCTCGCCGGGCCAGGTCCCGCAGTTCGCGCCCGAGGCGTCCGTCGACCGCGACAGCTACTCCGCGGAGTTCCGCATCCTCGGCCTCCAGACGCAGGGCGGTTACGCGGAAAAGGTCGCGGTCCACGAGCGCTTCGTGATCCCCGTTTCCGGCCGGTTTTCGGACGAGCAGTGGGCGGCGCTGCCGCTGGCGGCGCTCACGGCCTACCACATGCTCGTCACCCGCGCGGACCTGCGCGCCGGCGAGACCGTGCTCGTTCACGCGGCCGGCTCGGGGATCGGCAGTTTCGCGGTCCAACTCGCCAAATTTCTCGGCGCCACCGTGTACACGACCGTCGGCGACGACCGGAAGGTCGAGCCCGCCAGGAAACTCGGCGCCGACGAAGTGATCCGGTACAAGACGACCGATTTTTCCGAGGAGGCGAAGCGCCTCACGGGCGGCCGCGGCGTCGACGTGATTTTCGAGCACATCGGGCCCCAGACCTGGCCGGGCAATCTCGCGTGCCTGGCGCGCGGCGGCCGGATGGTCACCTGCGGCGCCACCTCCGGCCCGAAAGCGGAGGTGGACCTTCGCCTGCTCTACGCGAAACAGCTTTCCATCCTCGGCTGCTACATGGGGAGCCTCGCCGAGCTGCGCGCGGTGCTCGCGCTCGCCGAAAGGGGAGCGCTCGCGCCGGTCGTCGACCGCGTGTTTCCGCTCCGGGAAGCGGCCGACGCCCAGCGCCACATGGAATCCAGGCAGAATTTCGGAAAGATCGTCCTCAAGGTTTGACCCCCCCGTCAACCGTCCCGCCGTTCGCTTGCAAAAGACCGCCGGCTCGTGTAAAATCGTTCGGATCATCAAACGAACAAAAAGACGGGCTGTGAACGCCCGATGAAGGGGAAATCGGTAATTTTCGGTAAATCAATGCCAAGATCCACTGCACCCGCCAAGCAAGGCCTCTACGATCCGCTTTTCGAAAAAGACAGCTGCGGCGTCGGTTTTGTGGTGAACGTCAAAGGCCGCAAATCCCATTCCATCGTCCAGCAGGCGCTCACCGTGCTGAGGAACCTCAACCACCGGGGCGCTTGCGGCTGCGAAGCCAACACGGGCGACGGCGCCGGCATCCTGCTCCAGATCCCGCACGCGTTCCTGAAAGAAGCCTGCGCGAAAGAGAAGATCGCGCTTCCCGACGCCGGCGGTTACGGTGTCGGCATGATTTTCCTGCCGCGCGACCGGGCCGAGCGCGAGGCGTGCGAGAAGACGTTCGAAAAGATCACCGCCGAGGAAGGGCTCAAATTCCTCGGGTGGCGCACCGTCCCGACCGAGGATTCCTCGCTCGGTCCCACCGCCAGGGCGTCGGAGCCCTTCGTGCGCCAGGCGTTCGTCGCCCGTGACGCGCAGCTCAAGGACGACCTGGCTTTCGAGCGGAAGCTCTATCTCCTGCGCCGCCGCGCCGAGAACGCGATCCGCCGGGGCGACATGAAGGGCGGCGGGGCGTTTTACGTCTCGAGCCTGTCCTGCCGCACGATCATCTATAAAGGAATGCTGCTCCCGGAGCAGGTGGACCTGTTCTTCCCCGAACTCAAGGACCCGCGGCTCGACACCGCCCTCGCGCTCGTGCATTCGCGCTTCAGCACCAACACGTTCCCCAGCTGGGAGCGCGCGCATCCGTACCGGTACATCGCCCACAACGGCGAGATCAACACCCTCCGCGGCAACGTCAACTGGATGCACGCGCGCCAGGCGCAGTGCACCTCGCCGCACTTCGGCCAGGACATCAAGAAGCTGCTGCCCGTCGTCCAGGAAGACGGCAGCGATTCAGCGATGTTCGACAACTGTCTCGAGTTTCTCGCGCTCGGCGGCCGGTCGCTCCCGCACGCCGTGATGATGATGATCCCCGAGCCCTGGTCCAACCACGAGTCGATGAGCGACGAGAAGAAAGCTTTCTACGAATACCACGCGTCGATGATGGAGCCCTGGGACGGGCCGGCGTCGATCGCGTTCACCGACGGCGTGCGCATCGGCGCGATCCTCGACCGCAACGGCCTGCGCCCGTCGCGCTACTACGTCACGAAGGACGACCTCGTCATCATGGCCTCCGAAGTGGGGGTCCTGGACGTGCCCCCCGCGGACGTGGTGCAGAAGGGCCGTCTCCAGCCCGGCCGCATGTTCCTCATCGACACCCAGGAAGGCCGCATCGTCGACGACGTCGAGCTCAAGAAGCGGATCGCCGGCGAGCAGCCGTACCGGAAGTGGCTGAACGAAAACCTGGTCACGCTCGAGAG
>DATJEK010000011.1:0-32308 GCA_035496715.1 Candidatus Eiseniibacteriota bacterium
GTTCGCGGGAAAGGCTGCGGACCCGGCGCTCACGGAGTTCTCGCGCGCGGCGAATTCGGGCTATTTTCCGAACAAGATCGTCCTCTTTCACAAGGAAGGACCCGAGGGCCGCGTGCTCGAGACGCTCGCGCCCTTCGTCAAGGAGCAGACCGCTTTGAACGGCAGGATGACGGCGTATGTCTGCCGGGACCGCGCGTGCGGCCTCCCGGTGACCGCCCCCGAGGGCGTGCGGGAGCGGCTCGGTTTCGCCCATGCAAAATAAAAAGGAAGAAAAGATGACCCAAGCCCAGTCGATGACGGAAAATCCGGTGAAGCAGGCCCTGCGCCACGGCCAGAGCATCTGGTACGACGGCCTGATCGGCCGCGACGAGTTCGAACGCATGATCCGCGAGGATGGCCTGCGCGGCGCGACCACCAACCCTTCGATCTTCGAAAAGGCGCTGGCGTCCGTCGGCACCGATCCGGACGTCGCCGCCCTCGTCGCTTCGAAGCCGGCCGACGAGGTCTACAAGACGCTCGCGGTGAAGGCCGTCCAGGAGGTCTGCGACCTCTTTCGGCCGCTGTACGCGGAGAGTGCGGGGCAGGACGGCTTCGTCTCCATCGAGGTGAGCCCTCTTCTGGCTTACGACACGCTCGGCACGATCCGGGAGGGCAAGGAGCTCTGGCAGCGCGTCGACCGCAAGAACGTGATGATCAAGGTGCCGGCGACCAGGCAGGGCCTGCCGGCCATCGAGGCGCTCATCGGCGAGGGGATCAACGTGAACGTCACCCTCATCTTCTCCGTGAAGCGCTATCAGGAAGTCATGAACGCCTACGTGACCGGCATCGAAAAGCGCATCGAGCGCGGACGCCCGGTCGCCGATACGGCGTCGGTGGCGAGCTTCTTCGTCAGCCGCATCGACTCCGCGGTCGACAAGCTGATCCAGGACCGGCTCGACGCGGCGAAGTCGGTGCCGATGGGCACCTCGCGCGCCGAATCGCTCAGGAACCTGACGGGAAAAGTCGCGATCGCCAACGCGAAGCTGGCCTACAAGGAGTTCGACAATTTCTTCCAGGCGTTCCGCTTCCGGCGGCTGAAGGAAAAGGGCGCCCAGATCCAGCGGCCGCTGTGGGCCTCGACCGGCACGAAGAACCCCGCGTACAGCGACGTCCTGTACGTCGAGGAATTGATGGGACAGAATACCGTCAACACGATGCCCCCCGCCACGCTCGACGCGTTCCGCCACCACGGAGTGGCCGGTTCGCGCCTGATGAAGGGGATGGAAGAGGCGTCCAACGTGTTCAAGGAACTTCAGACGGTCGGCATCGACTTCGCCGAAGTGACCGACAAACTGGAAGAGGCGGGCGTGAAGCTGTTCGCCGATTCCTACAACAAGATCATTCAATCGATTGGAGCGCTGAAAAAATGATGGAGACAACCGCCGCGTCGAAAACCGCCTGGGGCTCGTACGAAGGGTCCGTGGGGGAGTGGACCGCGAAGGCCGTGAGGCAGTCGCTCGTGAAACGGATCTGGGACAAGGACGCCTCGGTCTGGAAGAAAGAGGCCGCCGTCCACAAGGAAATCAAAAACCGCCTCGGCTGGCTCAACGTGATCGCGCCGATGAAAGAGGCGGCCGCGGGCTTCACGGCCTTCGCCGGCGAAGTGCGCGCCGCGGGTTTCGCGCACGTGGTGCTGCTGGGCATGGGCGGATCGAGCCTGGCGCCCGAGGTCATGCGTTCGGTGCTCGGCCGGGCCGAGGGATACCCCGAGCTCCTGGTGCTCGACAGCACCGATCCGGGGCGCGTGGCCGACGTCGAGAAGGCGATCGACCTCGCGAAGACGTTTTTCGTCGTCTCGTCGAAGTCCGGCGGCACGATCGAGCTCGTCTCTCTTTTCAAATATTTCCACGCGAAGGTCAGGGAAGCCAAAGGCGACAAGGCCGGCGAGCAGTTCATCGCGATCACCGATCCGGGCACGCCGCTCGAGAACGAGGCCCGACAGCACGGCTTTCGCCGCGTGTTTCTCTCGCCCGAGGACGTCGGCGGCCGTTTCTCTGCGCTCACGCCGTTCGGACTCGTGCCGGCGGCGCTCATCGGCGCGGACCTGAAGCGCCTGCTCGAAAGCGCCGAAGCGATGGCCGAGCAGTGCGCGTCGCAGGGGCCCGAAAACCCGGCGCTCGCGCTGGGTCTGGGCATGGCCGTCCTCGCCGAGGAGGGCCGCGACAAGCTCACGATCCTGGGTTCCAAGGCGCTCGAGGCGTTCGGCGACTGGGCCGAGCAGCTCGTCGCCGAGTCGACCGGCAAGGAAGGCGCCGGCATTGTCCCCGTCGTCCGCGAGCCGCTGGGCAAGGCGTCGGTTTACGGCGCCGACCGGTTCTTCGTGTCGCTGTCCCTGGAGGGGGCGCCGGATGAAGCGCTCGAGAAAAGGCTCGGCGAGCTCGAAGCCGCCGGCCACCCGTCGCTGTCGCTTCGCCTGCGCGACGCCTACGACCTGGGCGGCGAGTTTTTCCGCTGGGAGTTCGCCACGGCGATCGCCTGCGCGCTCCTGAAAGTGAACGCGTTCGACCAGCCCGACGTGCAGGCCGCCAAGGACCGCACGAAGGGGCTTCTGAAGATCATCGAGTCCGGCAAGGAGCTCGAAGTCCGGCAGTCGGCCGCCTCGATGGAGGCGTTCTGGGAAAACGCGGAAGAAGGGGACTACGCGGCCATCCTGGCGTTCCTTCCCGACCGTCCAGCGGTCCGCAAGAAGCTGGCGGCGCTGCAGGCCGATGTCCGCAACCGCACGAAGCTCGCGGTCACGCTCGGTTTCGGTCCGCGCTACCTGCACTCGACGGGACAGCTCCACAAGGGCGGCCCCAACCGCGGGATCTTCCTTCTCGTCACGGCCGCGGACGCGCCGGATCTGGCGATCCCCGGCGAAAAATACACGTTCGGCCAACTCGAGTTCGCGCAGGCGACCGGCGATTTCGAGGCGCTCGAGACGAACGGCCGCTGGCTCTACCACGCGCGGCTCAAGGACGTCACCGAGAAGGAGCTTTCGTTCCTCGCGGACCAGGTGGGCAAGGCCGTGCTCTCGGGCAAAGAGCACGAGAAAGAGCTCGGAAACTACTGACCTTGAAATTCACGCCCACGAGCATCCCCGACGTCCTCCTCATCGAGCCGAAAGTTTTTTCGGACGAACGGGGATTCTTTTTCGAGGACTACAACCGCGAGGTCTTCGCGCGCCACGGGCTCCTGGCCGACTTCGTGCAGGACAACCACAGCCGCTCCCGCCGGGGCGCGCTGCGGGGCCTCCATTTCCAGGTCTATCCCAAGGCACAGTCCAAACTCGTCCGCGTGGTGAGGGGCGAGGTGTTCGACGTGGCGGTCGACCTGCGGAAGGGGTCGCCGACCTACGGCAGGCACGTGGCCGAGACGCTGAGCGAGGAAAACCGGCGCATGCTCTTCATCCCCGCCGGTTTCGCGCACGGATTTCTCGCGTTGAAGGAGGGCACGGAAGTCCTCTACAAGGTCACGGACTTTTATTCGCCGGCGCACGACAAGGGGCTGGCCTGGAACGACCCGGCGCTCGGCATCGCCTGGCCGAAGCTCGACGTCCCGTACGAGATCTCGCCGAAGGACCGCCGCCATCCGGCGTTGTCCGAGCTCGCGGAGGCCAGTTGAGATACGTCGACACCCCGGCGGCCGTCGCCGAAGCCGCGCGCCTGACCGCCGAAGCCGCCTGGAGCGCGATCGACACCGAGGCCGACAGCCTCCATCACTACGTCGAGAAGCTCTGCCTCGTCCAGATCACGATCCCCGGCGAGGACATCGTCGGCGACCCGCTCGCCGCGGACCTGTCGCCGATGGTCCTGCCGCTCCAGTCGAAACCCCTCGTCATGCACGGAGCCGACTTCGACATCCGGATGCTCAAGCGCGCGTACGGATATTTTCCCGTCGAGGTGTTCGACACCATGCTGGCCGCGCAGTATCTCGGCTATGAAAAGCAGGGCTACGCCGACCTCGTCGACCGCCACTGCGGCGTGCGCCTGTCGAAGTCGAGCCAGAAGGCCGACTGGTCGAAGCGGCCGCTGACCGAGACGATGCTCGATTACGCGGTGAACGACACGCGCCATCTGCACACGCTGAGGACCAACATGGAGGCGGAGCTCCGGGAGCTCGGACGGCTCGAGTGGCACCGCCAGCACTGCCGCAAGCTCCTCAAGACGCTTTCCGCTCCGGAAGAGGCGAAGGGGCGCGACCCCGAGCGCGAGTGGCAGATGAAGGGGTCGAAAGACCTGAAGGGGGCGGCGCTCACGGTCCTGCGGGAGATCTGGTACTGGAGGGACGAGGAGGCACGCCGCCGGGACCGCCCCAGCTTCAAGGTGCTCAATTCCGAGTATCTGATCGAGATCGCACGGTGGGCGGCCGAGAATCCGGGAGGGGACGTCGGGAACATGCCGAAGGCGCCGTCGAACGTGCGGCGTGAGCTGCGCGACGCGCTCAACCGAGTGGTGCGCCGCGCCGAGGCCGGACCCCCCGCCGTCTGGACGAACGCGCCCAGGCCGCTCGAGCGCAAACGCTGGACCAACGAAGACGAGAAGCGTCTCCTGCTCCTCAAGGCCGAGCGGCAGAACCTCGGCGCGGAGCTCAAGATCCATCCCAGCCTGATCGCGACGAACGCCGTGCTCGAGGTCGTGGCCTGCAAGGCCCCTCAGGACCGCGAGGCGCTGAGCGCGCTCGACTGCCTGATGCCGTGGCAGCAGGAAGTCGTCGCCGAGAAATTTCTGGAAATCACCCGCAAAAAGCAGGCGTAGCTTACTTTTTCTTTTCGTCGATGAGCTTGCCGTCGTTCATATCCTTGGCCACCGCGTAACCGGCGACCGCGCCGCCGCCGATGAGGGCGGCCGCGCAGCCCGACAGCAGGGCGGCGGAAAGGACGAGAACGGCAAGGGAAAGGGCAGGTCGCATGGTTGGCCTCGATTTACTGGATTATAACACAAAGTTTGCTATAATCAAAAGTCCATGAGCAGTATCGACTTAAGACATATCGCCCGCCTGTCCAGGCTGCACCTTTCCGACGAGGAGCTGAACTATTTCGAAGGTCAGGTCGCCCAGATCCTTTCGTTCGTCGAAAAGCTGAAAGACGTCGACGTCGAGGGGGTCGGACCGACGAGCCATCCGCTCTCCCTGTCCAACGTTTTCCGGGAGGACGCGCCGAAGCCGTCCCTGGCGATCGAAGAATTCCTCAGGACCGCGCCCAAGGCGAAGGGCCGCTTTTTCGAAGTCCCCAAGATCATCGAAGACAAGTCCTAGCCCATGAAACCCAACGAGCTCACCGCGTTCCGCCTCGCCGAAGCGATCCGGAAAAACGAACTCAAGCCCGAGGACGCGCTGTCTTCGCTCGAGGCGGAAATCGCCGCGAAGGACGGGACGATCCGCGCGTACGTCGCGTTCGATCCCAGGCGGAAAAAATCCCGACCGGCGTCGGGGCCGCTGGCGGGCGTGCCGGTGGCGCTCAAGGACAACATCTGCGTCGAGGGGGAAGAGACGACCTGCGGATCCAAGATCCTGAAAGGGTTCGTCTCGCCCTACAACGCGACCGTGGTGGAGAAGCTCCTCGACGCGGGCGCCGTGATTTTCGGCCGCACCAATCAGGACGAGTTCGCGTTCGGCTCGAGCTGCGAGACCTCCTGCTACGGGCCGACGCGCAACCCGCGCGATCCCGAGCGCGTGCCCGGCGGCTCGAGCGGCGGATCCGCGGCGAGCGTCGCCAACCACACGGCGATCGCGGCGCTCGGGTCGGACACCGGCGGCTCCATCCGCCAGCCGGCGTCGTTCTGCGGCGTCGTGGGCCTCAAGCCGACTTACGGTCGCGTCTCGCGGTACGGCCTCATCGCGTTCGCGTCGAGCCTCGACCAGATCGGTCCGTTCACGAAGGACGTGCGCGACGCGGCGCTCCTTCTGGGAGTGATCGCCGGCCACGACGCGAAAGATTCGACGTCGGCGGACGTGCCGGTTCCGGACTACCTCGCCGCCCTCAAGGGGGACGTCGCGGGCCTGCGGATCGGCATCCCCACGGAGTACTGGGAAAAGGCCGCGAGCGCCGACCTCCTGGCGCTGAAGGACGGCGCGATCCGGACGTTCGAGAAGCTGGGCGCGACGGTCCAGCCCGTCAGCCTGCCGCACACGCGGTACGCGGTCAACGTCTACTACATCGTCGCCCCGTCCGAGGCCAGCTCGAACCTGGCGCGGTTCGACGGCGTGCGGTTCGGCTTCCGCGACGGCGCGGCGCGGAGCCTCCTTTCGATGTACGAGAATTCCCGCGGGCAGGGTTTCGGCGCGGAAGTGAAGCGCCGCATCATCCTCGGCACCTACAGCCTCTCGAGCGGCTACTACGACGCGTACTACCTGCGCGCGATGAAGGTCCGCACGCTCATCAAGCGCGATTTCGACGAGGCGTTCAAGAAGGTCGACGTGATCCTCACGCCGACGGCGCCCTCGGCGGCGTTCAAACTCGGGCAGAAGACGAAGGACCCGCTCGAGATGTACCTGTCCGACATCTTCACCATCTCCGCCAACCTGGCGGGTCTCCCCGCGATCTCCGTCCCGGGCGGGGAGTCCGCGGACAACGGCCTGCCGCTCGGCCTCCAGCTCCTGGCCAAACCGTTCGACGAGGCGGCGCTCTTCCGGGCGGCGCACGCGTTCGAGTGCGCGACGGACTTCCACAAGAAGTGGGGCAACGTCCGATGAGCGTCCTCACGACGATCGGCCTCGAGGTGCACGTGCAGCTGGGCTCGAAGACGAAGATCTTCTGCGGCTGCGAGGTGAAATTCGGCTCGAAGCCGAACGGGCAGGTGTGCCCCGTGTGCCTGGGGCTGCCGGGAGTCCTCCCGGTGCTGAACCGGGAAGTCTTCCGGCTGGGCCTGCGCGCGGTGCTGGCTCTCGGGGGCGAGCCCTCGACGCTCATCCAGTTCGACCGCAAGAATTATTTTTATCCCGACCTGCCCAAGGGCTACCAGATCTCCCAGTACGACCACCCGCTCGGCCGCGGCGGCCAGATCGAGATCGAGACGCCGGCCGGCGCGAAAAAGATCCGCCTGAACCGCCTGCACCTCGAAGAGGACGCCGGCAAGCTCCTGCACGACCAGTCGCCCGAATGGAGCCTCGTGGACTTGAACCGCGCGGGCACGCCGCTGGCCGAGATCGTCAGCGAGCCGGATCTGGAGAGCTCCGACGAGGCGTACGCGTACCTCACGGCGCTGAAGGCGGTCCTGCGCGCGATCGGCGTTTCGGAGTGCGACATGGAAAAGGGGCAGCTGCGCTGCGACGCGAACGTTTCCGTGCGCAAGGCGAAAGCGGATCCCCTGGGAAAGCGCGTGGAGATCAAGAACCTGAATTCGTTCAAGGCCGTGAAAGCCGCGATCGACCACGAGGTGGAGCGGCAGTCGGCGGCGCTGGAAAAGGGGGAGACGATCACGCAGGAGACGCGCCTCTGGGACGACGAGCGCGAGAAGACGTTCGCGATGCGCTCGAAAGAGGAGGCCCACGACTACCGCTATTTTCCCGAGCCGGACCTGGTGCCCTTTTCGATCGACCCTTCCGAGATCGAGCGCGAGCGCGCGGCTCTTCCCGAGCTGCCGAAAGCCAAGAAGGAGCGCTTTATCGCCAAGTACGGTCTGTCCGCCTATGATTCGGGCCTCCTGACGCAGGAGACGCGGATCTCCGAGTTTTTCGAGGAAACCAACCGCCTGATCGGGAACCCCAAGACGACGGCGAACTGGATCACCGGGCCCGTCTTCGCGTATCTGGGAGCCCGCAATCTGTCGATCGAAGAGACGCGCCTGACGCCGGCGCTCCTGGCCGGAACGGCCGGACTGGTGCAGAAGGGTTCCGTCAGCCTGCAGGCGGCCCGCGAGAAGATCCTGCCCGACGTCCTCGAGCAGGGGCTCGATCCCGCGAGCGTCATGAAAGAAAAGGGCCTCGAGCAGGTTTCGGACGACTCGGCGCTGGAAGGCTGGATTGCCGAGGCCATCGCCGGCAACCCGAAGGTCGTCGCCGAGTTCAAGGGCGGCAAGGACGGCGCCGTGATGTTCCTCGTGGGCCAGGTGATGAAAAAAAGCGGCGGCAAGGCCAACCCCGGCAAAGTCCAGGAGATGATGCGAAAGACCCTCGCGGGCTCCTGAAAGACCGTCCCATGAAAAGACGCACGAAGTTCGTCCTGTTCCTCCTCCTTCCCGCCGCGTTCGCCCTGTGGGCGGCGGCCGCGTTCTCGCACGAAGTCCCCGGCACGATGCAGGAGAGGCTGCGCCTCGAGGAAGACCTCAATCTCCTGGTCGACGTCCTGGCCATCATCAAGACCGAATACGTCGACGACGTCCCGCTCAAGAAGCTGATGGGCGGGGCGATGAGCGGCATGCTGAAGGCGCTCGACCCGTACAGCCAGTTCCTCGACGAGGACGCCTACCGCGACCTCAAGGTCGACACGGAGGGCCGCTTCGGGGGCCTGGGCCTCGAAGTCAGCGTGAAAAACGGGCATCTCCACGTGATCGCGCCGCTGGACGACACGCCCGCCGCCCGAGCGGGGATCGTGGCCGGCGACACGATCCTCAAACTGAACGGCGAGTCGACGCGCGACCTGTCGCTTTCCGAGGCCGTGAAACGGATGCGCGGGGCGCCCGGCTCCAAGCTCGCGCTGACCGTGATGCGGGAAGGCCAGCCCAAGCTGATCGAATTCGAGATCGCCCGCGACACGATCCAGGTGAAGAGCGTCAAGGAGGCCCGGCTCGTGGACGGCAAGACCGGTTACATCCGCCTTTCCAGCTTCCAGGAAAAGAGTCCCGCCGATTTCACGCAGGCGGTCGACGGCCTGCTCGCCCAGGGCATGACGGGGCTCATCCTCGACGTGCGCAACAACGCCGGCGGGCTCCTCTCCGCGGCGGTGGCGATCACCGAAAGGTTCGTCCCCGAAGGCGAGGTCATCGTGACGACGCGGGGACGCAACCCTTCCAAATCGTCGAAGTTCGTTTCGCACAACAAAAAGCCCTATTCGATCCGTCCGCTCATCGTGCTCGTCAACAAGGGGAGCGCCTCCGGCTCCGAGATCTTCGCGGGGGCGGTCCAGGATTACCGGCTCGGCACCGTCGTGGGTCAGAAGACGTTCGGCAAGGCCTCGGTACAGACTCTGATCCCGCTGCCCGACGGCTCCGCGATCCGCCTGACCACGAGCAAATATTACACGCCCAACGGACGGCTTCTTCACGAAGCCGGCGTCGTTCCCGACGTGGCCGTGGAATCGGACGAATCCAAACCTCCGGGAGGGGCGGACCCCGTTCTCGAGCGGGCGATCGCGCTCGCCGGGATGCCCGCGTCATGAACCCGAAGCTCAAGCTCGTCCTCTCGGCTGCGCTCGTCCTGGCCGTCGCCGCGTTCGTCGCGCGGGGCTGCACCCACAAGAAAGCCGCGCCGCCCAAACCGAAGTCGGTCAAAACGGTCAGGACTGCCCCGCTGCCGCGTCCGGAGGCCGCGGTACCGGCCCCTGCGGCCGGTGAGACACGTCCGGCCGCGGCAGGCAGGATGGCGATCATCCTCGACGACTGGGGCAACGATTTCCTCCTCATGAAGGACGCCGTGGAGATCGGCCGGCCGCTGACGCTCTCGATCCTGCCGCATCTCAAGTACAGCCTCCAGCTGTCGAAGGAGGCCTCCGCGAAAGGGCTGGGCGTGATGCTCCACATGCCGATGCAGCCGGTCGGCCAGCGGCGTCTCGAGCCCCGGACGATCCTCACGACGACTTCCGACGAGGAGATCGTCGCGTATCTGGACTCGGCGCTGAAGAGCGTGCCGCAGGCGGAAGGCGTGAACAACCACATGGGCTCGGCGGCCACGAGCGACTTGCGCGTCATGACGTCCGTGCTGTCCCACCTCAAGAAAAAGAACCTCTTCTTCGTCGACAGCGCGACGATCTCCACCACCGTGGCGCCCAAAGTCGCGGTCGAGACGGGCATCGCGTTCGCCAAGCGGGACGTCTTCATCGACAACGAGCCGGACCTCGAGAAGATCAAGGCGGAGCTCAGGCGCGCCGTGCGGATCGCGCTCTCGCACGGGACGGTCGTCGTGATCGGCCACGACAAGAAGCTGACCTTGCGGGCGATCCGCGAGATGGTTCCCGAGATCGAGGAAGCCGGCGTGCGCCTGGTGAAGGCGCGGGAGCTGATCCGCAAATGAAAATCACCCTTGGCCTCGAGACTTCCTGCGACGAGACGTCGGCCGCCGTCGTGTGCGACGGGCGCAAGGTGCTTTCCAACGTCGTCGTCTCGAGCCTGAAGGAGCACCAGGCGTTCGGCGGGGTGGTGCCCGAGATCGCCTCGCGCGCCCAGCTCGAGGTCCTCCTGCCGGTCCTCGACCGCGCGCTCAAAACCGCGAAGACGAAGCTCTCGGACGTCGACCTCCTCGCGGTGACGCAGGGGCCCGGGCTCCTGGGCCCGCTTCTCGTGGGTCTCTCGGCGGCCAAGGCGCTGTCGCTGGCGCTCGGCCGGCCGCTCGTCGGCGTGGACCACGTGCTCGCGCACGCCCACGCGGGCCTCCTCGCGGATTCTTCCGTGCGCTATCCCTGCCTCGCGCTGGTCATCTCCGGCGGGCATACGGTCATCCTGCGCCTCGACTCGGCCTCGCGCCACCGCGTCGTCGGGCGCACGATCGACGACGCCGCCGGCGAGGCCATCGACAAAGTTGCAAAAATGCTGGGCTTGGGCTATCCTGGGGGTCCGGAGATCGACCGGCTCGCGAAAGGCGCCAAATCGAGCCCGTTTCACTTTACCCGGCCCCTTCTCACAAGCGATTCCTTCGACTTCAGCTTCAGCGGGATCAAGACGGCGGTCTTTTACGAAGTCCTTAAACTCAAGAAAAACAAGCCTTTGACCCCCACGATGAAACGCGACATCTGCGTCGGATTCCAGGAAGCCGTGTGCGACGTGCTCGTGAAAAAAACGCTGCGGGCGGCGGCCTCCGAGGGACTGGATACGGTCGTCGTCGGGGGAGGGGTGAGCGCCAACTCGCGCCTGCGCCAGCGCATGGCGGCCGAGGCCCCGAAGGCGGGCGTGCGGGCGGTTTTCCCGCCGCTGGCTCTCTGTCAGGACAACGCCGCGATGATCGCCGCGCTCGGCGCGGCGCTCTACCGCGAGGGCCGTCGCGACACGCTCGACCTGGCCAGCTATCCGGATTTCGTTTCCGCGGGGCCCCGCCGATGAGCGAGCCGCCGAACCCCGCCGCCCCCGCTCCGGGGATCACGCCGGAGGACCGCTACCTCCTCAGCGTGAAGGAGGCCGCGGCCATGCTCGACATCAGCGAGGACGAGCTGCAGGACCTGGCGCGGCATCACCAGGTGCCCACGCACAACCTCGCGGGCGCGTTCATCCGCTTCAAGAAGAAGGACATCGAGGAGCTCAAGATCAAGTGGCGCATCCACCGCGAGCTTTTCCCGGGGAAAGAGCGCTACTTTTCGCACCATGAGACGGTGCGCAAGGCCGGCCCCCTCGAAAACCTCGCCGACTTCTGGTACTTCAACGATTTCTACATCATCTGTTCCGCGCTGATCGCGTTCCTTCTTTACTTCATCCTGTCCGCCCAGTAGAGGCCCTCCCTTGAAGTTCATCCTGCTCGACGGCAATTCGTTCTGCTACCGCGCGTTCTACGCGATCCGGGAGCTGCGCAACTCGAAGGGCGAGCCCACCAACGCGGTCTACGGCGTCATCACGATGCTCGAGAAGATGCTGAAGGACCTGGAGCCGGACGGCGTGGCCGTGGCGTTCGACGTGAAGGGCCCCACGTTCCGCGACAAGAAGTTCGAGGCCTACAAGGCCCAGAGGAAGCCGATGCCCGACGACCTGGTGTTCCAGATGCCGCTGGTCAAGGACGTCCTGCGCGCGATGAACATCCCGGTCTTCGAGCTCGAGGGCTACGAGGCCGACGACGTGATCGGCACGCTGGCGGCGCGCCTGAAGAAGGGCGCGAACGAGGTCTTCATCGCCACCGGCGACAAGGACATGCTCCAGCTCGTGGACAAGAAGGTGAAGATCGTGAATCCGCAGAAGGAAAATTTCATCTACGACGAGGCGGAGGTCGAGAAGCGTTTCGGCGTGGAGCCCGCGCGCGTGATCGAGGTGATGGCGCTCATGGGCGACGCCTCGGACAACATCCCCGGCGTCACGGGCGTGGGCGAAGTGACCGCGATGAAGCTGATCGCGGAGTTCCGCACGCTCGAGGGCGTCTACAAGAACCTCGAGAAGGTGAAGGGGGACAAGCTGCGCGAGAATCTGGCCAAGTACCGGGAGGACGCGTTCCTGTCGAAGGAACTGGCGACCATCCACTGCTCCGTGCCCATCGACATCGACCCCAAGGAACTGAAGCGCCGCGAGCCCGACCGTGACAAGCTCGTCGAGCTCTACCGACGGTTCGAATTCCGCACGCTCCTCAAGAACATCCCCGACGCCGAGACGAAAAATTCCGCCGACGCGGGGCTCGCCTACCATCTGGTGAACGACAGGAAGGCGTTCGACGAGCTCAGGGACAGGCTGGCGAAGAAAAAAGAGTGGGCGTTCGACTTCGAGACGACGAGCGTCAACCCGCTCCTGGCCAGGCCGATCGGCGTTTCCTTCTCGTTCGCGGAGAAGGAGGCGTACTACGTCGCGTTCGACGAGGGCGCGGGCGGCAAGCTTCCGGCGAAAGAATGCCTGGGCGCCCTGAAGCCCCTCTTCGAAGACCCCAAGATCGAGAAGGTCGGGCAGAACCTCAAGTACGAGGCGATGGTGCTCGGAAACTTCGGCATCCGCCTGAAGGGAATCGCGTTCGACACGATGGTCGCCTCTTACTGCCTGAACCCGGCCAAGCCCAACCACAACCTCGACGACATCGCGATGGAACAGCTGGGCCTGCGGATCACCTCGATCAAGGAGCTCATCGGCCAGGGGAAAAACGAGATCCCGATGGAGGCCGTGCCGCTCGACCGGGTCTACCCTTACGGCGCCCAGGACTCGGACATCACGCTCCGCCTGCGGCGCGTCCTCGAGCCCAAGCTCAAGGAAAAGGGGCAGGACCGCCTTTTCGTGGAGATGGAGATGCCGCTGGTGCGCGTCCTGGCCGACATCGAGACGGCCGGCGTGGCGATCGACACGGCCCTCCTGGGGGAGTTTTCCCAGGAGATGGAGAGGGTTCTCGGCCAGCTGACCCGGAAGATCCACAAGGAGGCGGGACAGGAGTTCAACATCAACTCCCCGAAACAGCTCGCCGAAATATTATTCGACAAGCTGTGCCTGCCTATGGTAAAAAAGACCAAGACAGGGGCCTCCACGAACGTCGAGGTTTTGCTAGAGCTTGCCGAGATCCACTCCCTTCCCAAGGAAATTTTAAAATTCAGGGAATTATCCAAGCTAAAGTCTACCTATGTGGACGCCCTTCCGCTCCTGGTCAACCCGAAAACCAAACGGGTCCACACGTCCTTTAACCAGACGGTGACGGCGACGGGCCGGCTCTCTTCGAGCGAGCCGAACCTGCAGAACATCCCCGTCCGCACGGAAGAGGGCCGCAAGATCCGCCGGGCGTTCATCGCCGGGTCCAAGAGCACGAGCCTCCTGTCGGCCGATTATTCCCAGATCGAACTGAGGGTTCTGGCGCACCTTTCGGGAGACGAAAGCCTGATCAAGGCCTTCCGGGGCGGGGCGGACATCCACCGGTACACGGCGAGCCTCATTTTCAACGTGCCGATGGACGACGTGACCGACCAAATGCGCGGCTCGGCGAAGACCGTGAATTTCGGCGTGCTCTACGGCATGGGGCCGTTCAGCCTGGCCAAGAGCCTCGGGATCTCGAACGAGGCCGCGAAAGATTTCATCAAGGCGTATTTCGACCGCTATCCGCGCGTGAAGGGGTACCTCGACGGGACGATCGAGTCCTGCCGGGAAAAAGGCTTCGTGGAGACGTTTTTCAAGCGCCGGCGTTACATCCCGGAGATCCTTTCGAAAGACCCGCGCGTCAAGAGCTTCGCGGAGCGGACCGCGATCAACGCGCCGCTCCAGGGCACGGCCAGCGACGTCATCAAGATCGCGATGATCCGCATCGCCGAGCGGATCGAAAACGAAGGGTCGGGGGCGCGCATGATCTCGCAGGTCCACGACGAACTCCTCTTCGAGGCGCCCAAAAACGAGATGAAGGACCTCGTGACGATGGTGAAAAAGGAAATGGAAGGGGCCGTCTCGTTCAAGGTCCCGATGGACGTGTCCGTGAAGACCGGCCCCAACTGGCTGGACATGGAGGCCGTCCGGTGAAGATGACTTCCGGAAAGGGGGCAAGGAAATTGAACGTGCTTTTCGCGGCGAGCGAAGCGGCGCCGTTCGCCAAGACCGGCGGCCTGGCCGACGTGGCGGGTTCGCTTCCCCTGGCGCTCGGCAAGCTGGGACTGCGCGTCGCGCTCCTCCTGCCCCGCTACCGGGGCCTGCCTTCGGGCAAAAAGACTCTCGCGCCCAACGTGACCGCGCACTTCATCGAGAACGAGGCGTTTTTCAACCGCGCCTCGCTCTACGGCAACGAGAAGGGCGACTATCCGGACAACCTCGAGCGGTTTTCGTTTTTCTGCAACGAGGTCCTGGCCTGGGCGAAGACCGAGGGGTTCCGGCCCGACGTCGTTCATGCGCACGACTGGCAGACGGCGCTCCTGCCGGTCCTCCTCAAGACCCGCTACGCGCAGGAGCCCGTTTTCAAGAACGCGAAATCCATTTTGACGATCCACAACCTCGGCTATCAGGGGATTTTCCCCGCGCGGACGTATCCCCAGCTCGGGCTCGACCCGGAACTTTTTTCCATGGAAGGCTTCGAATTTTACGGGAAAGTGAATCTGCTCAAAGCGGGGCTTCTCTTCGCCGACGCGCTCGGCACGGTGAGCCCCACGTACGCGCGGGAGATCCAGACCAAGGAGTTCGGCTTCGGCCTGGAGGGCGTCGTCAAGAGGCGCGCCGGCAGCCTGCGGGGCATCCTGAACGGCCTCGACTATGCGCTGTGGGATCCGGCGACGGACGGGTCGATCGCGAAAAATTACTCGGCGGCGGAGCCTTCGGGCAAAGCCGCGTGCAAGGCCGATCTGCAGAAGACGTGCGGGTTCCCGCAGGACCCCGGCACGCCGGTGCTGGGCATCGTGACCCGCCTCGCGGAGCAGAAGGGACTCGACCTCCTCTCGGAAATCTGCGACCGCCTGCTGGCGAAGAACGTGCAGCTGGTGATGCTCGGCGACGGAGACGCGGTCTACCGGACGACGTTCTCGAACGTGGCCAAGCGTCACCCGAAGAACGCGTCGGTGAACATCGGATTCCTCTCGGCCGAGGCGCACAAGATCTACGCGGGATCGGATTTCTTCCTGATGCCGTCCTATTTCGAGCCGTGCGGCCTCGGGCAGCTGATCAGCCTGAAATACGGCACCGTTCCGGTGGTGAGGGAAACCGGCGGCCTCGCGGACACGATCGTCGACGCCGACGCGGACGCGGAGCGGGGAAACGGATTTTCGTTCGGGGACCACTCGCCGGAGAGCTTCCTGCGCACGATCGAGCGGGCGCTCAAGGCGTTCGCCGACCCCAAGCGGCTTCGGCGGCTGCGCGCGACGGGCATGCGCGCGGACTTCTCGTGGAAGAAGAGCGCCTCGGACTACGAATCGTTCTACCGGGAGATCCGCCCGCTCCCGGCGATGGGGGCCGCGGCCTGACGACATGATCACCGTGGGCATCACCGGAAATTTGAATTCGGGCAAAAGCGAGGCCGCGAGGGTCTTCAAGCGGCTGGGCGCGGAGGTGTTCGACGCGGACGTCCTGGCGCGGCGCGCCGTCGAAAAGGGGAAACCCACGTACCGCGCGCTGATCAAGCTCTTCGGCAAACGGTTCCTGACCCGCGACGGCCAGATCGACCGCAGGAAACTCGCGCGCCACGTGTTTCATCACCCGGCCGACCTGAAAAAACTGAACATCCTGATCCATCCGGGAGTGATCGTCGAAAGCCTGGCGATGATCGAGCGGTTCAAGAAAAAGAAGGGCGTGCTCGCGATGGACGTGCCGCTCCTCTTCGAGGCGAAGATGGACAAGCTCGCGGATTACACGGTCGTGGTCCGCGCCTCGCGGGCGAGGATGATCGACCGCGCCGCGAAAAAGGGGATGTCGCGCGCGCTGGCCCGCCGGATCCTCGCGATGCAGTGGCCGATCGAGAGGAAGGCGCGCCTGGCCGACTTCGTCGTGGACAACAACGGCACGCCGCAGGCGCTTGAGCGCAGGGTCAAAGAGGTTTACGCGGCGATCGTGAAGAAGGCGGCTGGAAAAGTTTAATCGAGTTTGCGCGTCCGCCCGGTTTGGTAACCCGGCGGGGTGCGCATTATAGGAGAACAAGGTAACGATGGACATTGATCTGGCAAAACTCAAAAAAATGAAGATGACCGAGCTCAACGGCCTGGCGCACCAGCTGAAGGTCAACGGCGTCAGCGGCCTGAAGAAGCAGGACCTGATCTTCAAGATCCTGCAGGCCCAGCCCGAGAAGGACGGCGGCGTGATGACCGGCGAGGGCGTCCTCGAGATCCTGCAGGACGGCTTCGGCTTCCTGCGCTCGCCCAACTACAACTATCTGCCGTGCCCGGACGACATCTACGTCTCGCCCTCGCAGATCCGCAAGTTCAACCTGCGCACGGGCGACACGGTTT
This sequence comes from Candidatus Eiseniibacteriota bacterium, assembly GCA_035496715.1. Classification (GTDB taxonomy): domain Bacteria; phylum Omnitrophota; class Gorgyraeia; order 2-02-FULL-51-18; family 2-02-FULL-51-18; genus DATJEK01. The sequence goes on from DATJEK010000011.1 coordinate 16,682, forward strand.
CCGGCCAGATCCGTCCTCCGAAAGAAGGGGAGCGCTATTTCGCCCTCCTCATGGTCAACAGCGTCAACCTGGAAGAGCCGCTCGAAGGCCGCGAGAAGATTCTCTTCGACAACCTGACGCCGCTTTATCCGAACGAAAAATGGAACCTCGAGGGCGCCTCGCACGAAGTCTCGACGCGCATCCTCGACCTCCTGGCGCCGATCGGCAAGGGCCAGCGCGGCCTCATCGTCGCGCCGCCCTACAGCGGAAAGACGGTGCTCCTCCAGAAGGTCGCCAACAGCATCACGACCAACCACCCCGACGCGGTGCTGATCGTCCTGCTGATCGACGAGCGTCCGGAAGAAGTCACGGACATGCAGCGGTCGGTGAAGGGCGAAGTCGTCTCGTCGACGTTCGACGAGCCGGCCGAGCGCCACGTGCAGGTCGCGGAGATGGTGATCGAGAAGGCCAAGCGCCTGGTCGAATCCAAAAAGGACGTCATCATCCTCCTGGATTCCATCACCCGCCTGGCGCGCGCCTACAACACGACGGTGCCGCACTCGGGCAAGATCCTCTCGGGCGGCGTGGACTCCAACGCGCTGCACAAGCCGAAGCGGTTCTTCGGCGCCGCGCGCTGCATCGAGGAGGGCGGCTCGCTGACGATCATCGCGACCGCGCTCGTCGACACCGGCAGCCGCATGGACGAGGTCATCTTCGAAGAGTTCAAGGGCACCGGCAATTCGGAGGTTCAGCTGGACCGGAACCTCTTCCAGCGCCGCATCTACCCGGCGATCGACATCAAGAAATCCAACACCCGCCGCGAAGAGCTGCTCGTTGACAAGGACGACCTGGCGAAGATCTGGATCCTCCGCAAGGTCTTGAACGAGCTGAATTCCGCGGAGGCGATGGAACTCCTGATCGAGAAGGTCTCCAAGACCAAGACGAACAAGGACTTCCTGAAGAGCATGAACAAGGCATCATAAAACGGAGACCTGAAATGGCACAAGATACGAAGAAACAGCAGATTCACCCCAACGCGGGCGGCAAGGTCAAGGCGGGCGCCGCGAAACCCAAGGGCGGCGGCAAGGGCAAGGAAGAGGCGGCCGAACCCAAGGACCACAAGTCGATCCACCCGAAGTACGAGGACACGACGATCACCTGCCTCTGCGGCAACGTGATCCACACGCGCTCCACGAAGCAGAACATCCGCGTCGAGATCTGCTCGGCCTGCCATCCGCTCTTCACCGGCAAGCAGAAGTTCATCGACAGCGCGGGCCGCGTCGAGAAGTTCCAGAAGCGCTACGCGAAGAAAAAATAACGGTCCCGCCGGGTCTTCTCCGACATGCGCTTCCTGAAAAAAGCCGAGGAGAAGATCCGGCGCTATCGTGAAGTGAAGGACCTCCTGCACGACCCCTCGGTCACGCAGGATCCCGCCCGCGTGAGGGATCTGGGCAAGGAGTTCCGCCAGCTCGAACCCGTCGCCGCTCACTTCGAGGCCTATCGCAAGCTCGAGGAGGAAATCGCCGAGGTCGAGAAGCTCCTCGCCGACAAAACCCAGGCCGCCGACATGGCCGAGATGGTCAAGGGCGAGCGGGAAGCCCTCGAAGCCCGCCGCGCCAAGACCGTCCACGACCTGGAGTCGCTCCTCATCCAGGACGACCCCATGCTCTCCAAGAACGTGATCCTGGAGATCCGCGCCGGCACGGGCGGGCTCGAGGCGGCGCTCTTCGCGGGCGACGTCTTCCGCATGTACCAGCGCTTCGCCGCCGAAAGCGGCTTCCGCCTGGAGGTCCTCTCGAGCTCGCCCGGCGACGCCGGCGGCTTCAAGGAAATCATCGCGTCGGTCTCGGGGCAGGGCGCGTACGGCCGCTTCAAGTTTGAGAGCGGCACGCACCGCGTCCAGCGCGTGCCGGCCACCGAGCAGCAGGGCCGCATCCACACCTCGGCGATCACCGTCGCGATCCTTCCCGAAGCGGAAGAAGTCGACGTGGAGATCCGGCCGCAGGACCTGAAGATCGACGTCTTCCGCTCGGGCGGACCCGGCGGACAGAGCGTCAACACCACCGACTCCGCCGTCCGCATCACCCACATCCCCTCGGGCCTCGTCGTCTCCTGCCAGGACGAGAAGTCCCAGCTCAAGAACAAGCAGAAGGGCATGAAGGTCCTGCGCGCCCGGCTCCTGGAAAAGATCACGAACGAGCAGAATGAGAAGATGGCCAAGGACCGCAAGCAGCAGGTCGGCTCGGGAGACCGCAGCGAAAAGATCCGCACCTACAATTTTCCGGACAACCGCGTGACCGACCACCGGATCGGCCTGACGATCTACAATCTCGAGAAAGTGATGGAGGGCGAAATCGGGCCCTTCGTCGACGCTCTGTTCGAGGCGGAGCTGAACAAAGACTGAGGTTTCCCGCCATGTCCGACAATCTCCGCGAAAACCTTTCCTTTTTGAACGAAATCGAGAGCCGGCTGAAAGAGGCGGGGATCCCCGTCTCGCGCTACGAGGCCGAGACGCTCGTGCGCCACTTCGGCCGCATGGACCGCATCGATTTCTTCACGGGGAAGAAGCGGCTCGACGCGAAAGCCCGGGCGGCGGCGCGCGCGGCGCTGGCGAGCCGGCTCGGGGGCCGTCCGCTGGCCCACGTCCTCAAAGAAGCCTACTTCGACGGCCACACGCTCGCGATCGACGACCGCGCGCTCATCCCGCGGCCCGAGACCGAGCTCCTGGTCGCCTCCGCGGCGTCGCTTCTCGACGCCCGAAAGGTCAAAAAGCCCTCGATTCTCGACTTGGGCACGGGTTCGGGCTGCATTGCCCTTAGTTTGACAATCCGGAGGCCGGACTGTAGAATGACGGCTTCCGACGTTTCCGCCGCGGCTTTGGCGATCGCTCGTAAGAACATTAAAGATAGAGGGTTAGGGAAAAGGATCAAGCTCGTCCAAAGCGACCTTTTCGGGCGCTTAAAGACCCGGACGTGGGACATGATCGTTTCCAACCCGCCGTATATTCCCGAAGACGAAATTTCGGCGCTTCCCCGGGAAGTGCTCGAGGAGCCGCTTTTGGCGCTGAACGGCGGGCCCGAGGGGCTCGGGATCATCCGGAAAATTCTGGCGGAAGCGCCCGACCGGCTCAAGAGCGGCGGCTGGCTCCTCATGGAAATCGGGAAGGGGCAGTCCAAAAAGCTGCGCCGCCTGGTCGGCGACGACAAGGCCTACAGGTATTTGAGATTCGTCCGCGATCACGCGGGGATCGAACGCATTCTGGTCGTAGAGAGGGTTTAATTGGACAAGCTCGTCATCCAGGGCGGCAGGCGGCTCGAAGGCACGGTCGAGATCAGCGGCGCGAAGAACGCGTCGCTGCCGATCCTCGCCGCGACGGTTCTGACCAAAGAGCCCTCGGTGATCAAAAACGTCCCGCAAGTCGCCGACGTCTTCACGATGGTGAAGATCCTGAAAGGCCTCGGGGCCAAGGTCACCCACACGGGCAACACCGTCGAGGTCGACCCGAAGAACATTTCCAAGCCGGTCCTCACGTACAAGCTCGTGAGCACGATGCGCGGCTCGATCTGCTTCCTCGGCCCGCTCCTGGCGCGCTTCGGCGAGGCGCAGGTGTCGTTTCCGGGCGGATGCGTCATCGGCCCGCGGCCGATCGACCTGCACCTGAAGGGCGTCAAGGCGCTCGGAACCGAGGTCACGCTGAACCACGGTTACGTGATGGCCAAGGTGAAGAAGCTGAAGGGCGCGCGCATTTATCTCGGCGGCGCGTTCGGTTCGAGCGTGCTCGGCACGGGCAACGTGATGATGGCCGCGGTCCTGGCCCAGGGCCGGACCGTCATCGACAACGCCGCCTGCGAGCCCGAGGTCGTCGACCTGGGCAATTTTTTGAAGAAGATGGGCGCGCGCATCACGGGCCTGGGGTCGCCGTCGATCGAGATCGAGGGCGTGAAGAAGCTTTCCGGCGCGAACTACTCGCTGATCCCGGACCGCATCGAGGCCGGGACCTACATGATCGCGTCGGCCATCACGAAGGGCGACGTGACGCTGCGCAACATGAACCTCGACATGCTCGGGGCGATGCTCGACAAGCTGCGCGACGCGGGGGTCCAGATCGTCGAGAAAAACGGCCACGTCAGGGTGCGGCGCGAGCGGGTGCTCCGGCCGATCTCGGTGACGACGCTGCCGTACCCGGGCTACCCGACCGACCTGCAGGCGCAGATGATGGCGCTCATGTGCGTCGTGCCGGGCATCAGCGTGATCACGGAAAAAATTTATCCCGAGCGCTTCATGCACGTCTCGGAGCTGAACCGCATGGGCGCCTCGATCATGCTCGAGGGGCCGAGCGCGATCGTCAGCGGCAAGAAGACGCTCTCCGGGGCGCCGGTCATGGCGTCGGACCTGCGCGCGTCCGCGGCGCTGGTCCTGGCGGGGCTGGTGGCGGAAGGGCAGACCGAGGTGTCGCGCGTGTACCACCTCGACCGCGGATACGAAAATCTGGTGGCGAAGCTGCAGAGCTTGGGCGCGAAGATCGCGCGCGAGAAAGACATACGATGATCAACCCGACAACCGAGAGGAAGGTGAAATAAGCAAATGGCAGTAGTCATCCGTTTGAAGACGATGGGCACGAAGAAAAAGATCAAGCACCGCGTGGTCGTGACCGATTCGAAGTTTCCGCGCAACGGCCGCTTTCTGGAAGAGGTCGGTTACTGGGATCCCTCGAAGGAGCCGGCCGACTGCAAGATCAAGGTCGACCGGGTCGAGAAGTGGATCGCGCAGGGCGCCAAGCCTTCGGATACCGTGCGTTCGATCCTGAAGAAGGCCGGAGTGAAGTTCACCAGCAAGCGTTAAGGGGAATCCGCTTGAGGATCGACATCCTGACCCTGTTTCCGGGAATGTTCGATTCGTTCCTGTCGCACTCGATCGTGAAACGGGCGATCGAGAAGAAGGCGGTGCAGGTCCGGCCGATCGACCTGCGCGACTACACGCACGACCGGCACCGCAGCTGCGACGACAAGCCGTTCGGCGGCGGGCCGGGCATGCTGATGAAGCCCGAGCCGATCTTCGAAGCCGCCGAGGCGCTGTACGGCAAGCGCACGAAGAAGGCCGGCCGCCGGTTCGTCTACCTGACGCCGCAGGGGAAGCCGTTCACGCACGCGGCGGCGAAGAAGTTCGCCTCGCAGAAGGAGCTCGTGTTCCTCTGCGGGCATTACGAAGGGGTCGACCAGCGCGTGGTGGACCGGCTCGTGACCGACGAGGTCTCGATCGGCGACTACGTGCTGACCGGGGGGGAGGTCCCGGCGATGGTGGTCATCGACGCCGTGACGCGTCTCCTCCCGGGAGTCCTCGGGGACGAGACTTCGGCGATATTTGAATCTTTCACCGGGAATCTGCTAGAATACCCGCAATATACGAGACCCGCCGTATACCGCGGCTGGAAAGTCCCTCCCGTTCTGCTGTCGGGAAACCATAAAGAAATCGAGCTTTGGAGAAGGCAAGAAGCCTTGAAGCGGACCCGCAAAAGGCGGCCGGATCTCCTCAAGGGCCGAAAAGAAGAATAGGAGTTTTGAAATGCATCCGACGATCAAGGCTCTCGAAGCCGAACAGATGAAAAAGGACGTCCCGGAGTTCTCCATCGGCGACACGGTGCGCGTCTCCGTCCGCGTCCAGGAAGGGGACAAGTTCCGCACCCAGCTTTTCGAGGGTGTCGTGATGAAGAAGCAGGGCTCAGGCCTGCGCGCGAGTTTCACCGTCCGCCGCATTTCCTTCGGAGAAGGCGTGGAGCGCAATTTTCCCGTGCATACGCCCACGGTCCAGAAGATCGAGGTCGTGCGCAGCGGCAAGGTGCGGCGCGCCAAACTTTATTACCTGCGCAACCAGACGGGCAAGAAGGGACGCATTGAGGAAGAGCGCAAGCGCGAAGAGACGCCGTCAGCTCCTCCGGCATGACCGCAGGTTCCTAGATCGGGGATTCGCATCCCTGGCGGGCGTGGACGAGGCGGGACGAGGGCCCCTGGCGGGTCCGGTCGTCGCCTCGGCCGTGATCGTCAGGGATTTTTCCTTTTCATGCGAGATCGACGACTCGAAGCGCATGACCCCCGAGACCCGCGAGCTCGCCTACCGCGAGATCCTGCAGAAGGCCGCGGTCGGAGTGTCGGTGGTCGGGCATGAGGTCATCGACGAGCTGAATATCCTCTGGGCGTCGATGCGGGCGATGGCCGAGGCCGTCGGGCGTCTCGGCGAGGCGCCCGGATGCGTGCTGGTGGACGGCAACCGGGAACCCGAAGTGCCGTTTCCCCGCTTTGCGATCGTCGCGGGCGACGCGACGTCGTTCTCGATCGCCTGCGCGTCGGTCGTCGCGAAGGTGACGCGGGACCGGCTGATGCTCGAGCTGGACGGGCGGTATCCGGGATACGGCTTCGCCCGGCACAAAGGGTACGGCACGCGGGAGCATCTCGAGGCGCTGAAAGCGAAGGGCCCCTGCGAGATCCACCGCAGGAGTTTCGAGCCGGTGAAGTCCATCCTCGCGGGCGTCGAGATCGACATGCAAGAGGCGGTCCGCGGCGTAAACGAAGAAGACCTTTAAGGGAAAAATGGAAACGCTCCTCGTCATCGATTTCGGCTCGCAGTACAACCAGCTCATCGCGCGGCGCGTCCGCGAGTCCAAGGTCTACTGCGAGATCGTCCCCCCGACCATCACGCCGGAGGCGATCCGGGCGAAGAACGTGAAGGGCCTCATCCTTTCCGGCGGCCCGGCCAGCGTCTATCAGAAGGGCGCGCCCAAGCTCAACCCCGAGTTCCTCCGCCTCGGCGTGCCCGTCTTCGGGATCTGCTACGGCATGCAGGCCATCTCGCACGTCCTCGGCGGCCGCGTCCGACGCGCCGAGCACAAGGAGTTCGGCCGCGCCGAGCTTTCGCTGTCTTCCCGCAACGGCCTTTTCCAGGGCGTGCCCGACCGCTCGGTCTCCTGGATGAGCCACGGGGACTATGTCTCGCTGATCCCGTCCGGGTTCCGGCGCACGGCGTTCACGAAGAACACGAAGGTCGCGGCGTTCGAGGACCCCCAGCGCCGGTTCTACGGCGTCCAGTTCCACCCCGAAGTGCACCACTCGGAATACGGCAAGCGCGTCATCGACAATTTTCTTTTCGAGATCTGCGGTTTCCACCGTTCGTGGACGATGAAGAACTTCATCAACGAAAAGGTGAAGGAGATCCGCCGCGAGGTCGGCCGCGACCGCGTGATTTTGGGCCTGTCCGGCGGCGTCGACTCCTCGGTCGCCGCGGCGCTCCTGTCGAAGGCCATCGGGCGTCAGCTCACGGCCATCTTCGTGAACAACGGGCTCCTGCGCAAGCACGAGGAGCAGGAAGTGCGGCGGGCGTTCGCCGGCAAGTTCGACTTCGACCTCCACGTCGTGAACGCCGAGAAACAGTTCCTCGGCAGGCTGAAGGGCGTGACCGATCCGGAGAAGAAGCGCAAGATCATCGGGCACGAGTTCATCTGGGCGTTCGAGCGCGAGGCGAAGAAGATCCGCGGCGCGAAATATCTCGCCCAGGGCACGCTCTATCCCGACGTGATCGAATCCAAGTCCGCGTTCGGCGGGCCGACAGCCGTGATCAAGAGCCACCACAACGTCGGCGGCCTCCCCGACAAGATGAAGCTGAGGCTCATCGAGCCCCTGCGGACGCTCTTCAAGGACGAGGTGCGCCAGCTCGGCATGACCCTGGGCCTCCCCAAGTCTCTCGTCTGGCGCCATCCGTTCCCCGGTCCGGGGCTTGCCGTGCGCGTCCTCGGCGACATCACGAAGGAGCGCTGCGACATCCTGCGCGAGGCCGACTGGCGGTTCATCGAGGAGCTGCGCGAGTCGGGTCTCTACCCGAAGATCTGGCAGGCCTTCGCGGTGCTCCTGCCGGTCAAATCGGTCGGCGTGATGGGCGACGAGCGCACCTACGACAACGTCGTCGCGCTGCGCGCGGTCACCTCGGTCGACGGCATGACGGCCGACTGGTTCGACATGCCCAAGGACGTCCTCGGCAAAGTCTCCAACCGCATCATCAACGAAGTCCGCGGCGTGAACCGCGTCGTGTACGACGTCTCGTCCAAGCCTCCCGCGACCATCGAGTGGGAATGAGCGACTTCTCCAAGGCGGCCCGCGTCGTCCTGGTCTTCGCTCTCTTCCTCCTTTTCTTCCGCGCCGCCTATTTCCGCACGAACGGCCTCCTGTTCCGCAATTCCGATTTCGAGTGGGGCGACCTCAGTTACTGGAAGGCCGGCAACGAGGCGTTCCGCAACCAGCCGACGTTCGGCGACAACAGCTGGTACCGCAACCGCGGAAATTCGGGCGTCGTGGGAAACTTCTGGGTCGGCAGCTGTGAAAACCGCCGGTCGCTGCGCGACCCGGCCGGAGGCGTCCAGGGCGACGGGCCCCTCGGAGTGCTTCTCTCCGACGAGTTCACGATCCGCCGGAACAGGATCTCGTTTCTGATCGGCGGGGGAGACGGGACGGACAAAGAGGGCGTCTCGCTCGAAGTGGAAGGGCAGCGGGTCCTTTTTCAGCCGGGCGCGGGCTCGCGGCTGAACAACGAATCGATGAACCGGTGCGTCTGGGACGTCTCGAAGTGGGTCGGCAAGAAAGCCCACATCGCGATCTGGGACGCCTCGCCGGGCCCGTGGGGCCACGTCAACGCGGACGATTTCCGCTACGCATGAACGGCGCCGCGGACCGGATCCGGTCGTCGATCCCGCGGGGTCTCGGGGCGCTCCTGGTCGTCGCGTTCGTTTTTTACGCGCTGGTCTTCCTGAAGGGCAGGGGGATCGACTACTGGTACAAGGCTTACGACACGCGCTATTACCAGGAGCTGGCCGAAGCGTTCCTCTCCGGCCGCCTGGACCTGCCGCGCCAGGTGCCACCCGAGATCCTGAGCAACCCCCACGATTTCACCGCGAACGCGGCCCGCATCTATGACGCGAGGATGTTCGACCTGTCGCTGTACGAAGGGCGCGTCTACCTGTATTTCGGCGCGGTGCCCGCCGCGCTCTTCTACGCGCCGTTCCGGCTCCTGATCGGCAGGGGCCTGCCGGACGCGGCCGCCGTCACTTTTTTCTCGTTCGGTTCCGTGCTCTTCACGACCTATCTGCTGTGCCTCCTCCGCAAGGCGTACTTCCCCTCCGCGCCGGGGTGGATGGCGCTCGCGTCCGCGGCGGCGCTCGCGTTCGCGAACGGGACCCCGTTTCTCATCCGCGATTCCAGGGTTTACGAGGTGGCGATTTCGTCGGGCGTCTTTTTCGCCACGGCCTCGGCGGCCTGCTGGCTTTCGGCGGTGGTCGACCGGGATTTTTCCTGGCGCAGGATGGCGCTCGGATCTCTCCTGCTGGGCTTGGCCGTCGGATGCCGGCCGATCTACGTCTGGATGGCCGCCGCGCTCCTTCCCTGGATGGCCGTTCTGGCCCTTCGCGCTTCGGCGGGCCGGCCGGCCCGCGAGGAAAGCCTGCGGGCGCTCGTCCTCCCGCTCGTTTTCATGGCGGTCGTCCTGGGCCTGTATAATTTCCTGCGTTTCGGAAACCCGCTGGAGTTCGGCGTCTCCTACCAGATGAACGAGCCCAATCTGTTCGGAATCGCCAAAGCCTTCGCCCCGGACAAGGTCTTTCACAACATCCATTTTCTTTTTTTTCAGGAGCCGCTCGTCGACGACGCGTTCCCGTTCGTCTATCTGAACCGCCACGTACCGTTCTACATCCTCACTCCCGGCAACGTCACTTTCCGGGAAGGGCAGGGGACCGTGGGCCTTCTCCCGGGCATTCCTTTCCTGTGGATCGCGTTTCTCGCGCCGGCCGTGTGGTGGGCGTGCGCGGAAGACGGTCCGTCGACGACGCCGAGGTGGCGCGTGGTCGTCCGCGCGCTGTGCCAGACCGTGGGGCTTTATTTCGCGGTTTATCTCCTGGCCGATCCCCGCGGTCCCTTCCAGTTCCGCGACACCGCGGCGTTCTCGGTTCTTCTGGCCAATTTCAAGGAGGAAGTGCCGGCCCTGATCCCGTTTCTGGCGATCCTGTTCGGAAACGTCGTGTGGGACGTCCGTTGCCGGCTCCGCGCCGTCGCGCCCGGCCGCAGACCGCCGTTCCCCTGGCGGGAGTGGGGGGCGCTCGCGTCGGCCTTCACGGCGATCGCGGCCGTCTACTTCTTTTACATGGCCATCAACGTGCGTTACACGTGCGAGCTGGCGTGGCCGGCGATTTTGTTGACGGCGGGGATCTGGTTTTATTTCGACGCTCTTCTGGAATGCGAACCTCTCTGCCGCCGGGCCGTCCGCGTCTCCGCAGTCGCGGCGGCGGTTTTGAGCGCGTATTTCTGGATCGTGTTTTCCTACCTGAAATAGGAGGTTTGGGGATGCACCTGGACACGGAAGCGATCTCGAAGACGGCCGGACTGGTTCTGGTGTCGGCTTTTTTCGCGGTCGTCCTGGCCGCGTTCTATTGGGCGTCCCCGGGGCTCTTGTTTCCCAACTCCGATTTCGAGCGAGGGGACTTGAGCGGCTGGAAAGCGGACGGAGACGCCTTCAAGGGCCAGCCGACCCTCGGGGACAATCCCTATTACCGCCAGATCGGCACCGCCCGCGCCGTCGGGAATTTCTGGATCGGCACCGCTGAGTCGCATCACACCGCGCTGGACCGGCCGGGGCTGGTGCAGGGCGACGCGCCGGTCGGCCGGCTGGTTTCCAACGCGTTTCTGATCCGTCATCGCCGGATCTCCTTCCTCCTGGGCGCCGGCGACGGTACGGACAAGGAGGGTGTCGCGCTGGAAGTGGACGGGACGCAGGTCCTCTTCGAGCCCGGCAGGGCCGCCGCTCTCCACGGCGAGGGCATGCGCCGCGTCGTGTGGGACGTGAGGCGCTGGGTCGGCCGGCGCGCGCGGATCGTGGTCGTCGACCAGTCCACCGGAATCTGGGGGCACATCAACGTGGACGACTTCCGTTACCGGTGAGAGGCCAGCTCAAGTTCGGATTCGCGCTGCTGCTCTTTTTTTACCTCCTGCCGCTGCAGCGGGGAACCGACATCAGCTACTGGTACAAAAAGTACGACAACGGATACTACCGCGAGCTGGGGGACGCGTTCCTCGCCGGGAGGCTTCATTTCCTGAGGGACCTGCCGCCCGAGTTTCTCGCGCACCCCTACGAATGCCGCCGGAACGGCCCCATTCTTCTGGACCAGCGCATCTTCGACCTGTCGTTCTACAAGGGCAGGATCTATCCCTATTTCGGCGCGGTGCCGGCGCTCCTCCTCTACGCGCCGTTCCGCCTGCTCACGGGCCACCCGATGACGGACGCCACGGCCGTCCTGCTTTTTTCGGTCGGCGCCGTGATCCTGGCCGGATTTCTCGTGCTGCGTCTGCGGGACCGCTATTTCCCGGATTTTCCGGACGAGGTGCTGGCGCTCTTCGCGCCGACGCTCGTCTTCGCCAACGGGACGGCGTTCCTCGTCAGCGACTCCCGCGTGTACGAGGTGCCGATCGCCGCGGGCGTGTTTTTCTTCACGGCCTGCCTCTCTTTCTGGGCGGCCTGGCTGAGGGAGCCGCAGCCTCGCCGCTGGCGCCGCCTGGCGTTCGGAAGCCTGTGCCTGGGCCTGGCGGTCGGATGCCGGCCGATCTACGCCGTCGCGGCGGCGGCCCTCGTGCCCTGGATGGGCTGGCTGGCCGTCCGCGGGGCTTCGGCCGCGGACCGGCGGAAGCGTCTCCTGGCGATCGTTCTGCCGCTGGCGATCCTGGCCGCGGCGATCGCGAATTACAATTACCGGCGGTTCGACAACCCGCTGGAGTTCGGCACGTCCTACCAGCTGACGCAGTCGAACGAGGGCGGACACATGCTCCTCTTCGCGCCGGAGCGCCTCGTCCACAACGCGCACTTCCTGCTTTTCCAGCCGCTGGATTTTTATTCCCGTTTTCCCTGGGCGGGGCTCAACGCGCACCGGCCGTACTTCATCCCCAGCCCGGGTCCGACGGTCAACCGGGAAAACCAGGGAACGGTCGGCGCCCTCCCCGGGGTCCCGTTCTTTCTGGTCGTCCTGCTGGGGGTCGGTTTCTGCTGGGCCTGCCGGACGAAAGGGGGAGCGCGGCGCAAATTCGCGCTCGTCTGGAACGCGCTCGTCCAGACGACGGCATTTTATTTTCTGCTGGGCCTCTTGACCGACCCGCGAAACCCGTTCGCCTGGCCGTCGCTCGCGGGGCTTTCGCTTCTTTTGCGCACCGTGTTCGAGCAGGTGCCGTTTCTTTTTTCGTTCCTCCTCGTCTCGTTCTGCAACGCCGCCGTCGAGACGCGGCGGGCGCTCGCGGAGGCGGCGGACGCGCCCGCGTTCCCACGGGAAGAGGCCGCGCTGTTCGGGCTGTCGGCCGCGGCCGTCCTGGGCACGCTGCTTTTCTACATCAGTCCGTCCTTCCGGTACTCCACCGAATTCATCATGCCGGCGCTGCTCCTGGCCGCGGTCCTCTGGATGCAGCTCGACCGCGCGCTGAACGGCGAGCCCTCGATTCAGCACACGCTGCGTCTGGCCGCGGGGCTTTCTTCGATCGTCGGCGCCTGGATCTGGATCTCGATCACCGTCTACCGTTGAAAGCGGGCCGCGCGGGGCCGGGGATGGATAGAATTCTCGGTCGATTTATGGTCTAATGCTTTTGATGCGCATCGCAGCCAACCCATCGATGAAATACGTCTGGCCGGTCCTCTTGGTCGCTTTCGGCGTTTACGGGTACGCGGCCCTGCATGCCAGGAAGATCGCGACCACCGAGGAAACCTGCTACAACCGGCTCACCGATTCCTTCCTCTCCGGCCGCCTCGACATCCCGGTGGACGCGGTCCCCGAAATGACCTCGCAGCCCTACGATTTCGATTCCTATTGGGCCGAAATTTTCAGGCAGAAGCTCATCGATTATTCGATCTACAAGGGCAAGGTCTATCCGTACTTCAGCGTGATCCCGGCGGTGCTGCTGTATCTGCCGTACCGGCTCCTGTTCGGGGACCGTTTCACGGACGAGGCCGCGACGCTGATTTTTTGTTTCGGCGCCCTGGTCTGGTCGAGCCTGTTCCTCGCGGCCGTGCGGGAGAAATATTATCCGGGCGCCTCGGGCTGGATGCTCTTCGTCTCGGCCGGCGTCCTCGCCTCCGCCAATCTCGCTCTCGTGCTCGTCCGCGGGGCCACGATTTACGCCGTGCCTCTGGCCGCCGGCCTTTTTTTCATGACGGGGGCGCTGTATTTCCTGGCCGGCGCGTTCGCGGAAAAGCCCTTCTCGGCGAGGCCGCTCTTCCTCGGAAGCCTCTTCCTGGGGCTGGCCGTCGGCTCCCGGCCCAACCTGATGCTCGTCGCGCTGGCGCTGTTCGCCCTCATCGGCGCACGGCTACGGAAAGAGCCCCTCGGGGTCCTGCGGAAGGCCGCCGTGTCGGCGCTCCCGTTCGCCGGGTGCCTGGCCGTGCTGGGATTCTATAATTTCCTGCGGTTCGGCAGTTTCCTCGAGCCGGGCTTCACGTACCAGATCATGCGGTTCAACCGTTTCCTGGGCGTGATCGCCTACGATCCGTCGAGGTTCGTCGCGAACGCCTACTTCTATCTTTTCCAGCCGCCGACGCTGGAGCCGCATTTTCCGTTCGTGACGGGCGCGTACGCGCTGCCCGCCGGCGTGCACTGGCCCGCGGGAAGTTACGCCACCGGAAACGCGGTCGCGGGGCTTTTTTCCGGCAATCCGTTCAACTATCTTTTTTTCCTGTGCCCCCTGATCCTCCTGGCCCGGACGGAAGGGTTTCGCGCCGCCTTTTCGAGGGACGGCTTCGTCGCGGAGGCGGCCAAGCTGATTTTTCTGTATTTCCTCGGCCTGACTCTGGGGGCGGCGCTCCTGGAAGGCCTCAAGGCGTCGCCGGCCGCCACCGAGGCGGCGAGATTCATGATCCGGCTCCGGGACGAGCTGCCGCCGGCCATCCCGGCTCTCCTGATCCTCGGCTGGGTCGCGGTCCGCAGGGCGCGCGGTCCCGCGCCGGCGGAAACGGTTTTCCCCGCGTTCGAGTTCGGCCTGGCCGCCGCCTGCGCGGGAATGACGCTCCTCCCGTACCTTTTCTACATGTGTCCCGCGCTGAGGCACTCGACGGAATTCACGACGTATTTCATCCTGGCCGCGGCGCTCGTGTGGTTCTACTTCGACTCCCGGCTCTCCGCCGACCGGGGAGGCTCCTGGACGGTCCGGGCGCTCGGCGTTTTTCTGGCGACACTCAGCTCTTTCTTCGGGACTGCCTATGCCATCCACGCGCTTTATTGAAAAAAATCTGAGCACGGCGCTGGTCGTCGCGCTTTTTCTGGCGTACCTCGGCCGCCTGTATTTTCCGCCGACGCACGCGCTTTTTTATAATTCCGATTTCGAGGTGGGCACGCTGGCCAACTGGAACTCCCAGGGCTGGGCCAACGAGAGGAAGGCTTTCGACAACCAGCCGACGTACGGGGACAATCCGTGGTACCGCAACGCGGGCAGCTGTCATCCCGCGGGGGACTACTGGGTCGGCTCGTTCGAGAACCGGCACGACCCGGAGGAGCCCAAGGGGCGTTCGCAGGGAGAGGACCCCATCGGCCGGCTGGTCTCCGTCCCGTTCGAGATCCGGAAAGGGAAGATCGAGTTCCGTCTCGGAGGGGGCGACAACACCGACCGGGAGGGCGTCGGGCTCGAGGTCGGCGGGCAAATGGTCCGCTTCGAGCGCGGCCGCGGGCTTTTGATCGAGGGCGAGCAGATGCGCCGGGTCGTCTGGGACGTCACTCCCTGGATCGGGAAACAGGCGCAGGTCGTGATCGTGGACGAGTCCCGCGGTCCGTGGGGACACATCAACGCGGACGATTTCCGCTACTCGTGAAACCGCGCTTCTGGATCGTTCTGCTGGCGGCCGGCCTTTTCTACGTCTCGACGATGGCGCGTGTCTCGGGCTACGAAAAAGAGCACAACCGGTACAACCGCCTGGCCGCCGCGCTGGCCGCCAAGCGGCTGGACATCCCCGTCGAGCCCATCCCCGCGATGCTCACCGACCCCTACAACTTCGCCCTCTACAAGGACGAGATCAACCGGCAGAAACTCGACGACCTGTCCGTCTACAAGGGCAAGATCTTCAGCTATTTCAGCGTCGTGCCGGTGCTCGTCCTGTACCTGCCGTACCGCCTGGTCACCGGAGGGCGCGATCTTCCGGAGCAGATCGCGGTCTTCGTGTTCGGGTTCGGGATCCTGGTCTGGGCGGCGCTCCTTTGGGCGCGGCTGCGCGACCGGTATTTTCCCGAGGCCCCGGCCTGGATGGACGCGGCCGCGCTGGGTTTCCTGAGCCTTTCGAATCTCGTCCCGTTCCTGATCCCGAACGCCAGCGTCTACATCGTCGCCATCCTTTCGGGGCTCTTCTTTCTGACGGGCGCGATTTACTTCCTTTCTCCGGCGCCCGAGATTTCCGTCCCGCGGCTCGAGCTGGGGAGCCTCTTTCTCGGTCTGGCGGCGGCCAGCCGCCCGAACATGATCCCGCTCGTGCTTCTCCTGGGAAGCCTGACCGCCTACCGTCTCGTGAGGCGGGCCCCGGCGGACCTCCTGCGCCGCCTGGCGGGGCTGAGCGTGCCTTGCTTCGCCTGCCTGGGGATGGTCGGCGTGTACAATTACGCCCGCT
>DATJEK010000012.1:0-11597 GCA_035496715.1 Candidatus Eiseniibacteriota bacterium
GCCGTCCCGCAGGCATAGTGGGGGCTGGATGGATTCAACCCCGGGAGGATGAAAAACCGATGTCCAAGGCCGAGCCGACGATCCAGAAATACATGACCATGCAGCCGTATTCGATCGAGGCGTCCCAGACGCTGGAGACGGCGGTCGGGTTCATGTCCGACAAGAAAATCCGCCACCTTCCGGTCACCCGCGGCGGAGTCGTCATCGGGATCATCAGCGACCGGGACGCGAAGATGGCGATGGGGATCGAGGGTCTCGATGCCAGCCGCCTGCCGGTGCTGGACATCGCCTCGGAGAAGCCTTACGCGGTCACCCCCGACATGCCCCTGCGCCTCGTCGCCGAGACGATGGCTTCCAAGCACTACGGCTCCGCGATCGTGACCCAGAACGGCAAGCTCGTCGGGATCTTCACCACCGTCGACGCCTGCCGGGCGCTCGCGGAAATCATCGCCCTTCGGCATCACGAAGGCCCGTAACCGCCCCGGGAGAGAGCTTGCGTTCGCGGCAATTTTGAGCTATGCTCTGCCGCTAACAACCGAGGAGAATCGATGAAGAAATCCCTGTTCCTGCTTTTGGCCCTGATCGCGGCTTTCGCGGGCACGGCGTTCGCGGATAACATCAACGAAGCGTACAACGGCTCCGACACCGTCGCCGGCACCGCCGACAGCTCCGAGACGTCGACCGTCGACTTGAGCGACAAGGACACCGACCAGCCGGTCCAGTCCCCGAGCTTCGAGAACACGACGCCCGCCGGCCAGGCCCCCGGCCAGCCGATCAACAATTAACCGATCCGCAACAAGGAGAATTTCGTGAAGAAGACCGCGTTTTTCGCTCTTTCCGTCCTGGCTCTTTCGGCCCTGGCGGCCGTTTACGCGTACGCCGAGGATGAGAATTCCGGCACCGCCGACCTCGAAGCCGTGTACCAGAACACGAACGCCTTCGACGGCGGAGACGGTTCCACGATCAACGTGAAGCCGGCCGAAATCGACGCCCAGAACAGCTGATCGTCCTTTCTTCGAAACGCCCTCGGCCTCCGGGCCGGGGGCGTTTTTTTATTTCCCCTCGTCTGTTAGAATCGAGTCATGACGAAAAGCGACTACGCGGGATACGTGGTGAGCGACCTCCTCGTCGGGCTGGACGGCGTGACGGCCCGCGCGATGTTCGGGGAATACGCGCTCTACCTCGACGGGACGATCTTCGCGCTCGTCTGCGACGACGTGCTCTATTTCAAGGCGGACGAGACGAACCGGGCCCGCTACGAAAAGGCCGGAAGCCGTCAGTACACGTACCGCAGCGGCGGCAAGGACGTCACGATGCCGTATTGGGAAGTGCCGGCGGACATCCTGGAAGACCGCGAGGAAATCGCCAAGTGGGCGCGCGAGTCCCAGCGCGTCACCCTGAAGGCCCATCCGAAGAAGTGCGCGTGAAGAAATGGACGGCTATTTTGTTTTTCCGGCATGTGATAAGGTGGGCTTATGACCTTTGACGAGCTTCTCGTCCAGATCGAATCCAAAGAGTGCCAGGAAAAGCGGGACCGGGAAACGGACTATCTGGAGGTGGTGGTCACGCGGGCGCTTCTGGAATCCTTCGCGGCGCTCCTGGCCGCCTACTTCGGCCCGCCGTTCAAGCCGGAAGGGGAGAAGCCTTCCGCGGAAGCCCTCCGGCACGCCGAGCCGTACGGAGGCATTTACGCGGGGCAGACGATGTACTTCCGCAGGGGGGAAGAGGGTCCCGAGCTCGCGCTTTTGTGGCCGTGGGGAAGCCAGCCGATGGTCACGCTCAAGATCATCCGCGGCGCCGAGCCCGCGTAATGCTTACGGCCGGGGGAGCTTCCGGCGGTCGCTGATCTTCCGGATGTGCATGCTGATGAACTCGTCACCCGGATTGATCGGCCGCTGGGGAGGCTTCGGCGCGAACTCCGCCTGATCGAAAGGTTTGAAAAGCAGGATACCGAACTTTTCCTCGTGCTCCACCGCGCCCGCCCATTTTCCCACCAATGGCGAGTCCTGGGTCACTTTCCGGTGAAGCAGTGAGATGAACTTGTCCTCCAGCGTCACGGCGGTGAGGAGATTTTCGTAGAGCGCCGCGCCCACGAACGACGGCGCGGACACCGACGAGGTGCTGAGCACCGTGTCGAGGATGCCGAGGCTCTGCTGGACGCGGTTGGCGAGCTCGCCGTTGAAGACGCGCACGATGCTTTTGGCGGGCCGGTTGATCCGCTCGGCGGCGAGACCCACGCTGATGTTCGTGATGTCGTCGCCGGTCACGATCACGATCGCCTTGCCTTCCGCGTAGTTGGCTTTGTGCAGCGTCCCTTCCGAGCGCGCGTCCCCGACGATGACCGGCACCTGGTCCCGGATCGGCTTGAAGAGCTCGTCCGAATCGTCGCGCACGATCACGACGACCTTCTGCCCGACCGCGATCAGCGACTGGACGATCCGGTATCCGATGTTCCCCAGGCCCACGACGACGATGTGCCCGCTGTAGACGACCTTTCGCATGCCGAACATCTCCTCGAAGCGCTGTTCCACGAAATAGTTGGTCAGGATGCCGAACATCGAGGCCAGGAACGCCGCGCCCGAGAACATCAGGAAGCATCCGTAGAGCTTGATCGCGCCCGGCGCGTGCAGCAGGCTGATGTCGCCGTATCCGACGGTCGTCACCGTCGTGATGACGTAGTAGACGGCCGTGACCAGGTCGAGGTCCAGCGCGATGCGGAAGATGAGCACGCTGAACGCGATGATCGTCAGGAAGACGATGAAGAGCGCGAAGGTGCTCGAGGTGATCGTGCGGCGGAACACGAAGGCGTTCTCCTGGAGGCGGCGGACGGTCTCGCGGATCCGCTGCCGCTTGGAGGGTTCGGCGACCTCGACTTTCGGGTGCTCCAGCACGATGAGCTGGTCGCCCACCGCGAGCGTCGTCTCGGCGACGGCCGTCAGATGGGTCCCGTCCTTGAGGATCTTGAGGAGCGGGATCATGCCGCCGGCGACGAGCTCGCGGACGGTCTCCGCTTTTCCGAGGATTTTTTCGTCGATCACCAGGCGCGCGATGACGTACGGCTGGCGGCCCGCGTGGAACGAGCCGATGATGTGCTCTCCCAGCGCCGCTGCCGTGAAGGCGGGAGCCGCCAGCGACGAGGTGCTGAGGGCGCGCCGGACGTCGAAGACCTCCTCCAGGCGCTCGGCCAGGAGCTGATCGAAGAGGCGCACGACGACACCGATCGCGGGATTGAGGCGCTTGGCGTCGAGGGCGACCGAAACGTTGGTGAGGTCGTCTTCGGTCATGATGATGACGGCCTTCGCCCGCCGGATGCCGGCTTCCTCGAGACGCTGATTGTTGTTGGGGTCGCCCAGGATGATGGAGATGCCCGCCGCCTCGATTTCGCTCCGCCAGTCGTCGGGGATGGAGGCCGTGACGACCGTCATGGGCTCGTCCAGATGGGAAAGCAGCTCGAAGACCCGGTAGCCCAGATGGCTCAGGCCGCAAAGGATGATGTGACCGTTCGGTTCGGCGTCAGCGCTCATTCGATTCTCTCCTGATCAGACCGTAATTTTTCACCCCGAGCCCGTGTTTTCATGGTAAACTTTAACAAGTCTACCATATTTTAATCAATCAATGAAAAAAACATGCAGAAATGGCCGCCGGCCCGCCGTCGGGCGGGGGATTAAAAAACATATCCGGCGGGCGGATTCTTTAGTATGATAGTCGGGTAAGAAGCAAGGGCGGGCCGCCTGATGCGGCCCGTAAAATCAGAGGAGGCAACATGGGATTCCAGGGTGGTGGTGGGTTCGGCGGACCTCGGGAGATGTTCAAGGCGACTTGCGCAGACTGCAAGGCGGAGTGCGAGGTGCCGTTCAAGCCCCGCGAAGACAGGCCGGTTTACTGCAAGGCCTGCTTTTCAAAGCGCAAGGACAGCGGCCGCTAAACCGTTTTTTCAGGCAAACAAAAAACCGGTCGGGCAGATCCCCGGCCGGTTTTTTGTTTCCGCCGCCGGGGCCAAATAAACCGACGCGGACGCCCGGGAAAGGGTATACTCTCCTTATGACCAAAGGCTACAACTGGCCGACGATCCTGTTTTTCGCGGCGACGACGGCCGGCGCCCTCATCGGCGCCCCGTATTTCGCCCTCACCGCCGGCTTCAAGCTGGCGGACGTCCTCCTCGGCGTGTTTTTTTTCTACGCCACCACGATGAGCATCACGACCGGTTACCACCGCCTGTTTTCCCACCGGAGCTACAAAGCGAGCGCGCCGCTCCGCTTCCTCGTCCTGTTTTTCGGCGCGGCGGCGTTCGAGCAGTCCGCGCTCACCTGGGCCTCCACGCACCGCGACCATCACCGCCACGCGGACACCGACCTGGACCCCTACGGGGTGAAGAAGGGCTTCTTTTACGCTCACATCGGCTGGATGCTTTTCTGGAAGCACGTCCCCAATTTTTCGAACGCGAAAGACCTCCAGAAGGATCCGCTGCTCAGCCATCAGCACAGGCACTACCTGGTGTGGGCGATCTTCTCGGGCATCCTCCTGCCGATGGCGATCGGTTTCTGGATGGGCCGTCCCGTCGCCGCGTTTTTCCTCTCGGTCTGCCTGCGCCTGACGCTCGTCCACCACGCGACCTTCTGCATCAATTCGCTTTCCCACACGTTCGGGCACACGCCCTACGATTCCCGGTCGACGGCGCGCGACAACTGGCTCGTGGCCCTCATCACGAACGGGGAGGGATACCATAATTTTCATCACCGCTTTCCGTCCGATTACCGCAACGGCATCCGCTGGTACCACTGGGACCCGAGCAAGTGGGCCATCGCGGCGTTGTGGCGTCTCGGTCTCGCCTGGGACCTGAGGCGGAGCGTCCAGCCGGTCCGGAATTCCGCCGGCCGGTAAGGGGACCGCGGATTCGTGGATCCGTCCCACAAGAAATACATCCTCGAGAACCTCGCCCGAAAAAGTCCCGCAGAAATCGCCCGCGATCTGGGATTGAAAGAAAGGGCGGTCAAGCGTTTCCTCGAGCGCGAGCGCCCCTCGGGCCGGAAACCGGCGGCGTCCGCTCCTTCCGGACCCGCGTCCGCGCCGGACATCGGACGGACGATCGGATTCCTCGCGCTTCTTCTGGCCTCCGGCTTCCTCGTTTATTCCAACACGCTTTCCTCGAGCTTCCATTACGACGACCAGTTCATGATCCTCGAAAATCCGGCGATCCGCGGCCTGCGCCTGCCCGAGATCTGGGACGCGTTCAACACGCGCTTCCTCGCGGGCCTTTCGTTCGCGCTCAACTACGCGGCGGGCGGTCTCGAACCGGCGGTCTATCACTGGACGAGCGTCGTTCTGCACGCGCTGGCGGCCTTCGCGGTTTTTCTCCTCGTCCGGCTGACGCTGACGACGCCCCGGGTTCTCGAGCGGCCGCTGCCGGCCGCGGCGCCGCCGATCGCGGGCTTCGCGGCGCTCCTTTTCCTCGCGCATCCCGTCCAGACCCAGGCGGTCGACTACGTCTGGCAGCGCGCGGCGGTGCTGGCCGCGCTCTTTTACGCGCTCTCGCTCTATTTTTACGCGCGATGGCGCCTGTCCGGGCGGAGGCCGGACCTCGTGTTCTCGTTCTCGGCCGCGCTGGCGGCGATGTTCACCAAGGAGACCGCGTTCACGATCCCGTTCGCGATCGCGCTTTATGAGTTCCTTTTTTTCGGTCCGGAGCTTCTTGCGCGCCGCCTGAGGCGGCTGGCCCCGTTCCTGCTTCTCCTGGCGGTGATCCCGCTGACCCTGACCCGGGTCGACAAGATCTCCACGAACCTCATGCGTCCCGAGACGGCGGCGCGGGGGACGCAGGACGGGGGAGCTCCCGCGTTCGACATGACGCGATGGGTCACCGAGGAAAAAATGACGCGCGGCGAATACTGGCTGACCCAGCCCAACGTCGTGCGGACGTACCTGCGGCTTTTCTTCTTCCCGGTCCGGCAGAACCTGGACTACGACTACCCGGTCACCGGATCGCCGGACGCGGCGACCGCGCTTTCGCTGGCGCTCGAGATCGCCCTGGCCGGCGCGGCCGTCTTCTTCCGCAAGCGATTTCCCGTCGTCTCGTTCGGGATCCTCTGGGCCTTCCTGGCGATGAGCCTGGAGTCGGTCGTCGTCCAGAACGACGTGATCTACGAGCACCGCCTCTACCTGCCGATGGCGGGCTGGTCGATGGCGTTCGCGGCGGGAGCGGCCGAGCTCGTCCGCCGCCGGCGCCCGTACCTGGTCGCCGCGGGCCTTCTCGTGTGCGCCCTCGGGGCGGCGGCCTGGCATCGGAACCGGGTCTGGAAGAGCGAGCTGACGCTCTGGCAGGACGTCGTCCAGAAATCGCCGAAAAAGGCGAGAGGTTACTACAATCTCGGCATCGAGTACGAAAAGCTGTCGCGCACGGACGAGGCGGTCGCGGCCCTCCTCAAGGCCTGCGAATACGACCGCGCGTACGCGGAGAAAAAGGGAGGGCGGTATTATCCGGACGCCGTGGAGGACTTCCTGCGCCTCGGGAACATCTACGCGAAACAATCGGACGCGGCGAAGGCCGCCGGCTATTACGAGCAGGCGCTCGCGATCCAGCTGTCGCTCGGCCGCAACCCGTACCGGATCTACACGAACCTCGCCAACGCCCAGGGCGCGATGGGCCAGGTCGAGAAGGCCTGCGAGTCGTACCGCAGGGCGATGCAGGCGGCCCCGCGGGAGGCGAGGATTTTCAGCAACGCCGGCAGCTATTACGTGAGCATCGGCCGGACGGCCGAGGGGATCGGCTTCCTCGAGGAGGCGCTGCGGATCGACCCCGGCTTCGAGGAGGCGAAGAGGAGCCTCGACGCCGCGCGGGGCGGCTCGACCCGCTAGACGCCCGGCGGAGGCGGTGTTAAGATGGGCTTCAACTTTTATCCCACGGAGAGACCATGAAAACGAATCGAATTTTTTCCATCGCGGTGTTGTCGGCCTTCGCTCTCCAAGCGGCGGCCTGGGCGGACGTGGTCGAGGGGCGGGTGGCGCGCGCGAGCTCGTCCGGCCTGGCGGTGGTCGTGTACGACCCCCAGGGAAGGCCCTACCCGAACCAGCTCAACCTGAAAGTCGACGCGTACACGCGCGTGAACGGCGCCCCGTCGGTCTCGGCGCTCCGCAACGGCGACCCGGTCAGCGCGGACGTGCGGCAGGAAGAGAACGGCCAGTGGCGCGCCGACGTGGTGACGAAGTTCGAGGACATCTCGGTGCGTCCGGCGACGCAGAAGCCTTCGCCGTCGCTGCGTGACGTGCTGGGGAACCCGGTCGTGAAGGGCGCCCTGGTGGGCGCCGCGACGGGCGCCCTCGCGTCGTCGGCTTCGGGCGGCAAGGCGGGCAAGGGCGCGTTGATCGGCGCCGGCGTGGGAGCCCTGTTCGGCGGAGTGTTCGGCGGCTCGCAGTCGCGCTCCGACGACGACTCGCAAAACCGTTGAAGCCGGGCCGTGACCGCACGGCCGCCTGTTTCGCCGCCTCGTATCTTTTTCTCTTTTTCCTGAGCGGCGCCTACGCGGTCTGGCGGCTCGTCCGTCACACGGCCGCGTCGGAGTTCAGCGGATTGCCGGCCCTCGTCCTGACCCTGCCCTGGAGCGTCGTCCTCTCGCCGGTCTTCCACAAACTCGGCTACGACGCCTGGTACGCCTCGTTCACCTCGGAATCGCCCGCGCTGTTCGGGTTTTGGGCGATGGTCGGGCTCCTGCCGTCCGCCTTCCTGAACGCCGCGGGGCTTTATTTCGTCGGCAGGCTCGTCGCGACCCGCCGCCGCGCGGACGGCTCGGCCGAACATTAGAGAGTTTTAATCCCGGCGTTTTTTTGGTATAATACCTTCATTCTTACCTGAAGATTTTTCCCGCAGCTCTTTCGAAGCCCGTTCCGTCTCCAACCTCCGGAGGTCCCCATGGCCGCCCAAAGCGCAACGCTTTATGAAGAGCAGCTCAAGACCCAGCACCTTTCCAACAAGTTCCGCACTCTCGAGGATTATGACGCCAGACTGGAGGCCGTGGGCAGCAGCTTCCGCATCCGCGATTTCCTGAGAAGGCGGTCCGCCGCCGGCCCCGTCCGATGGGTCGACGTCCCTTCGGGGCTGGGCGTGGCGCTCCACGAGGCGTGTGAGGAATTCGGTCCGGGCGTGCAGGCGGTCGGGATCGACCTGATCCGCTGGGACGAGACGACGCTCACCGCCTCCGACCTGGAAGAGCTTCGCGGACGCCTGGGGCCCGCGCGCCTGGCGCGCATCCTGTCGAGGGACTCCTTCCGGTTCATCCAGCAGGACATGGCGAAGGCGGTGATCCCCGGAGGCGCGGATCTCATCACCTCGGTCGCCGGGATCTACTATCACGAAGATCCTCTCGCGGTGTGGCAGAACCTCTACAACCAGCTCAGGCCGGGCGGGGTGCTGGCGGCCCACTTCATGTTTCCCAAAAGGGGACACGCGATGGAGACGCACCGCCGGCTGGCGGCCGCGCTCGAGTCGCGCGCGAAGACGGAGCTATGCTTCTCGCGCGACGGCCGCGACGTGGTGGAGTCGACGCTCGTCACGCGCAAGCTCGTGATGAGCCCGATCCGGCTGGCCTCGCGCGTGGTGTCCGTGCGGCCGTACACGGTTTCGTGGGGGCGGGGCGGAAAATTCCAGATCAAGGCCGTGGAGTACCGGCTCGCCGAGAAGCCGGTCTCCTGAACCGAAAATTCCGCTTGCCGCCCGCCGCGCGCGGGCGCATGCTATCGGAATGAACCTGAATTTCAGCTTCGCGAACCTCGCCGCCGGCACGCTCTTCGGCTCGATCGGTTTCGTCGCGTTCGTCTACGGAAAGAAAGAGGCGGCGTGGAAGCCGCTCGTCATCGGCCTGGTGCTCATGGGCTATCCGTTCGCCGTCCAGGACACGACGCTTCTCTGGGTCATCGGCTCGGCGCTGACCGCCTCGCTGTATTTCTTCCGGGACTGATTCAGGCTTTAAAAAATTCCCGGACGAGGGAGGCGACGCGGTCCGCGTCGTGGAGGGGGAGCTCGGGGTACATCGGAAGCGAAAGCACTTCGTCGGACGACTTCTCCGAAACGGGGAAGTCGCCTTTTTTGTGCCCGAGAGCCTTGTACGCTTCCTGCAGGTGGATGGGGACCGGATAATGGATGCCCGTCCCGACGCCGTTTTTCTCGAGAAAGGCCTTCAGCTCGTCGCGGCGCGCCGAGCGCAGGATGTAGAGATGGTACGCGCTGAACGATCCCTCGCGGTCCTTGGGCAGGACGATCCCCGGCACGCCCTTGAGCTCGTGCGCGTAGCGGTGGGCGATCGCGTTGCGGCGCTTGTTCCAGGCGGGGAGGCGCTTGAGCTTGACGCTCAGGATCGCGGCCTGCAGGGTGTCCAGGCGCATGTTGTGGCCCTGGACGACGTGCCGGTATTTCACGACGGACCCGTAGTTGCGGTGGAGCAGGAGCTTCTCGTGGATCGCGTCGTCGTCGGTCGTCACGAGCCCGCCGTCTCCGAACGCTCCCAGATTTTTCCCCGGGTAGAAACTGAACGCGCCCGCCTCGCCGAACGCCCCGCAGTGCCGGCCGCCCTGATGGGCGCCGTGCGCCTGGCAGGCGTCTTCCACGATTTTTACGTCCATGCCCTTGGCGAGGTTGAGCAGTCCTTCCATGTCGCACGGCTGGCCGTAGAGGTGGACGGGGATGAGCGCCTTCGTCTTCTTGGTGATGGCTTTGCGGGCGTTGGGGACGTCCATCAGGAGGTGCTCTTCGTCCACGTCGCAGAGGACCGGCTTCGCGCCGGTCTGCGAGACGGCGAGCGCCGTCGCGATGAAGGTGTTGGCCGGGACGACGACTTCGTCGCCGGGGCCCACGCCGATCGCCTTGAGGCTCAGTGTGAGCGCGTCGAGCCCCGAGCTGACGCCGACGGCGTGCTTCACGCCGCAGAAGTCGGCGAAGGCCTCCTCGAACGCCTTGAGGTCCTTGCCCAGGATGAATTCGCGGCTGTCGACCGTGCGCTTCCAGGCGGCGTTGAGCTCGGCTTTCAGCGTCTTGTTCTGCGCCGAGAGGTCGAAGAAGGGGACGGGGCCGTTCATTTTTTGAGCCCCAGACCGAGCAGGAAGATCGGCCGCAGGATGCTCCACCAGCCGGTGACGGGTTTCATCTTGGTGTAGCCGATCTCCTTCGGGGGATAGATTTTGGTCACGGGCGCTTCCTTCACTTTGTAGCCGAGCCGGATGAACTTGAAAAAAACGTAAGGCTCGAGTTCGTACTGGTCGAGCCAGCGCTGGTCGAGGTCGATTCGCGCGTCGTCGAAGACCGAAAGGCGCATCGCTCGGAAGCCGTTCGTGCTGTCGGTGATGCGCCGCCCGGCCGCGAGAGAAAAAAGCATCGGATGCAGCCGCGTGGCCAGGCGCCGGTAAAGCGGCATGTTTCCGAAATGTCCGCCTTCGAGATAGCGCGAGCCCTGCACGAAATCGCAGCCTTCCTCGAGGATCGGCCGGACGAGGCGTCCGATCTCGTCGGGCCGGTCCTTGTCGTTGCCGGCCATGATGACGAGGACGTCATAGCCCTGGGCCCGCGCGTGGCGGATCGCCGCGCGGATCCCGGCTCCCACGCCGGACTGGCGCGGCTGCGTGAGAACGGCGGCGCCCAGCGACTCCGCGACGCGGCGCGTGCCGTCGGTGGAGGCGTCGTCGATAACCAAAAGATCGGTCTTCACCGGGATCCCCGCGAAGCGTTTCACGACGGAGCCGATCTTTTTCTCCTCGTTGAACGCGATCGGGCAGGTCAGGATCCGGGCCATCAGGACGCGCGCCGGACCGAAGCCCCGGTCTTCCGGAAACGGAGCCCGCAGGCTCGGCAGGCGGCGCGGCCCGAGCGAAAGACCAGCGCCGCGCGGCACTCGCAGGCATAGCCTTGGACCCTCGCCGGGTTGCCGTAGGCGAGGGAATGGTCGGGCAGGTCGCGCGTGACGACCGCGCCGGCTCCGACGAACGCGTAGCGTCCCACGGTGACGCCGCACACGACGGTGGCGTTGGCCCCCACGCAGGCGCCTTTCTTCAAGAGCGTCGGGACGAAAGGGTTCTGGCGGCGGCTGACGGGCCGCGGGTCGTTCGTGAACGCCGCGTTCGGCCCGATGAAGACGTCGTCCTCGACCGTGACGCCGTCCCAGACGGACACGCCGTTTTTCAGCGTGACGCGGTCGCCCAGGCGGGCGCCGGATTCGACGAAGCTGTGGTCGCCGACGTTCCCGTCCGCGCCGACGACGGCTCCCGCCATCACGTGGGCGAACGCCCAGACGCGGGTGCCGCCGCCGACTCGCGCGCCGCGGTCGACCAGCGATTGGGGATGGAAAAAGGGTTTGCCCCGTGTTTTTTTCAAGCGCATGCCTCCGAAAGACGCACCAGTATAGCATCCGTCCGCGGGATTCGCCAATTTCGTCCGGAAATGATATCATCCTCCGGAGATGACCTATGTTTTCCGAAAGAAACGGTACATCGCCCCCGTCTCCCTGTTCGACGCCGCCGGCCGGCTCTTTTTCCGCCGGCGCCCGCGCTCGAACGCGCCGCTTCGTCCCGAGAAGAGCGTCGTCCTGCGGCTCGACCATCTCGGCGACGTGCTCGGCGCG
>DATJEK010000013.1:0-7144 GCA_035496715.1 Candidatus Eiseniibacteriota bacterium
AGGCAGGAGCTCAGGGATTTCCTGAAGGCGAAGCTCTACCGCCACTACCGCGTCGTGCGCATGAGCGACAAGGCGCGCCGCTTCATCCGGGCTCTTTTCGAGGTGTACGTCTCGAGACCGCAGCAGCTGCCGCCGGGAAGCCAGAAGCGGCTCAAGGCCGAGGGGGTCGAGCGCGTGGTCTGCGACTACATCGCCGGCATGACCGACCGCTACGCCCAGGACGAATACCGCAAATTCTTCGAGCCGTTCGAGAAGGTCTGAACCCGTGAAAAGCTCCGTCCTCAACGACCGCGATTTCTTCGAGTGCGTCCGCCGGAACGAAAGCCTCCGCCGGCTCCGCGACTCGTTCGACACGCTGGCCGGCAATCCCGTCTGGTGGGTCTCGTTCAAGGTGACGGACAACGTGCATGCCTTCCGCGTTTCGCTCGAGTCTTCCTACGAAATCTGGAGCGATCCCCGGCTCAAAAAATTCCGTCATGCGCCGCAGCTCTACGCCGTCCTGCGCCGGCACGGCAAGGACCCGAAACCGCACCTTTTCCGGACGCCCGGAGGCACCCTCCATTACTGCGTGCCGATCCGCTCGGGGGAGCGCACCGTCGGCTTCCTGGGCCTGAGCGACGTCCGGAAGGGCGTCTCCGAGTCCCTGCTGCGGCTTCTGGCCGAGAACCTGGGGCTGGTGGTGGAGGTCTGCGCCAAAGGCGAGGAGCTGAAGCGCCTTTCGGCGACGATCCGTCCGCGCGCCATCGCGCTTTCGACGGTGCACACCGTGCACCGCATCATCAATTCGACCCTGAATCTGGACGAGCTGATCTCGAGGCTGGCGCATCTCACGGCTCAGGTTTTGCGGGCCAACCGCTGCTCGATCCACCTCGTGGAGCGGCCGCACGGGCGGCGTGCCCGGGTCACGCTCGTCTGCAAGGCGCTCGTCGGCTTCCCGAAGCACCGCCAGAGCAACCGTCGCATCCCGATGGGGGCCGGCGTGGAAGGTCTCGTGGCGAAAACGGCGCGTACCGTGCTCCGCCGCAAGTTCATCTGCCTGCCGCTCATCGACGAGGACGTGATGGGCGTCATGACCGTCCTGTACAAGAAAGACGGCCGGGAATTCACGCACTTCGATCAGGAGATCCTCACGACCCTCGCGGAGGAAGCCGTCATCGCGATCAAGAACGCGCAGCTCTACGAAGAGCAGAAGCGCGTGACGCTGGGCACGATCCAGTCTCTGGCCGTCATCCTCGGGACCCGCGTCAACAACGTGGTGGCTCCCGAAGTCTTTCTGCGCGTCGCGCTGAAGATGGCCCAGGAGCTTCATCTGTCGGACGAGGACACGCAGGCGCTGCATTACGCCACCTTGCTCAAGGACACGGCGCGCGTCGGCATCCCCGACGAAATCCTCAAGAAGCCGACGCGTCTGACCGGCGAGGAGTACCAGCTCCTGCGCGACCACCCGATCAAGGGCGCGAAAATCGTCCAGTCTTTCGAGAGCCTGAAGCCGGTCGTCCCGATCATCCTGTATTCGCGCGAGAAATTCGACGGCACCGGCTATCCCGAGGGGCTGAAGGGGGAGGGGATCCCCGTGGGCGCGCGCATCCTGTCCGTGATCAACGCGTTCGAGGCGATCATCACCGGACGGCCCTACCGGGACCGCTCCTCCCTCGAAGACGCGATGACCGAGATCCACAAAAACAGCGGCACCCAGTTCGACCCGCGGGTCGTGGAGGCGTTCGACCGCGTGATCAAGCGCGAGGGTGTGGAAAGGCTGCTCCGTCATGGCCCCTGAGACGAAGGGCGGATCCGCTTCGCGCGCACGCATTCGCCGCAAGATCATGTCTTTCTTCACGGAGAACCAGGGCAGCATCGACACGCCCCGCGGCGTCGCCACCTGGATCAGCGAGCCGCTCGCGGCCGTGCGTCTCGCCCTCGAGGATCTGGTCCGCACCGGCTCGTTGAAAGCGCACCGCACGTCCTCGACCGTGGCCTACTCCTGCCCCTCGGACGTCCGGCCGTCCGCCAGGGCGCCCCGCCGCAAAAAATAACGCCCATGCGCGCCCGCCAAAAGGACCCGCTGGCGGTCCCGATCACCCTGGCCTTCGCGGCCGTCCTCATCTTCGCCGCCGCGTTCACCTACTACGCGGGACTTCAGGGGCCGGGCGTCGACCGCATCGTTTCCGAAATCGTCAGCCGCCGCGCAGGGTTCCCCGTCCAGCTCCTGGACGTGCACATCACCCGCTGGAAGGACGTCCGCTTCGGACTCCTTTCGCTGGAAGCCGAAGGAGGCAAGACCCTCCTGGCGGCGGGACAGGGCAGGATTCTTTTCGAGAAGGTCGCGTTCGTGAAAGGGGACCGCAGCCGCGTCCATCTGGAGCTCAACGACGTCGCGATCCTGGAAGGGCTGTACCAGAAATCGTCGCTCTTCCGGTGGGCCTCCAAAGACGTTTACTCGGACCCGATCTATGTTTCGCGCGCGGAACTGCTGCTCATCGAGAGCGCGGACGCGGTGGAGGCGCATCTGACCCGTTTCGATTCGGAGGACGTGCTGCTCGGCGGCGGCCTGCGCATGGAGAAGGGGAAGGTGGTGAAGGTGAACGTGCAGATCCTTCTGCCGGAAATGCGCTTCGAGAAGGTCCCCAAGGAGCTGCGAGCGAGGATGATCCGCCGCGCGGACCGCTGGCGCGGAGTGCGGCTCGAGTATTTCCGAAATACACTCACCGTTTTCGGGTCGGGCGGCCCGGTTTTCAAGGCGCGCTGGCAGTGAAAGCCTGATCGTGCTATACTCGTTCCCCATGGCAGAGCCAAAACAGCAAGAGACTCAGCAGGAACTCTTCTCGTTTTCGCCGCAAGACAAGCCAGCAGAACGACTTCCGGCAATCCCGAAAAACCAGAAGCCGATTCTTTTCAGCACCTCGATGGAGCACATCATCCTGGCCGCTATTTTGGGCATCCTGGCGGCCTGCGTGATCTTCTTTCTCGGGGTGGTGCGGGGCAAGTCTCTGACCGCTTACGCGCCCCCGGGCGCGGCAGCGGCCCAGACCGCGCGTCCTTCGGCGCCGGCTCCGGCGGCGATCCGGGTTTCGCAGCCGTCTCAGACCGTCCGGCCGTCGGGACAGGGGCCCGCGGTCTCACCGGCGCAGCCGGTTAATCCGGCGACGGTCGCCGCGCCTGCGCCCGCGGCCGCCGATTCGGCGAAGCCGTATACGATACAGCTGGTGACGTACAAGAAGCGCGACCTCGCGGAAAAAGAAGTCGCCGCGCTTCGCCGCAGCGGGTACTGGTCGATCGTGATCCCCAGCGGCGATTACTACCAGGTCTGCGTCGGTCAGTACGCCAGCATGGAAGACGCGAAAAAGGACCTGAGGATTTTTGGCACGAGGTACAAGGACCGTTTTTTGAGAAGGCGATAACACGGACAACAAAAGGGGTTAAAAGTCGATGTCGATCCATTCGAGTCTCCGCAGCGGCGGAAAAGGCAAGAAGCACCGTTCCGTCCTGAAGCGTTACGAGCGGCTGAACGTGTTGAAGGACAAGTCCCTCTGGGACGAGCAGAAGACGGTCCTCGGCCTGCCGAAGGTGAAGCAGCAGAAACTGAAGGTCAAGAAAGAGACGAAGGCCGCCGGTGATGCCGTGACCGGCGCCGGAGCGCCCGCCGCCGGAGCCGCCGCCGGAGCCGCCGCCGGAGCCAAGGCGCCCGCCGCGAAGCCGGCCGGGAAAGCCGAGAAGAAATGACCGCCGCCGAACCGGCGGGCGGCAAGATCGCGCTCGCCGATTTCAAGAAAATCGAGCTGCGGACCGCCAAGATCCTCGACGTGCAGGAAGTCCCGGGCGCCGACCGGATCTGGAAGCTCACGATCGACGTCGGCACCGAGAAGAAAGAGATCGTCGCCGGCATCAAGGCGTTCTACACCCGCGAGGCGCTCCTCGGAAAAAGCGTCGTCGTCGTGAACAATCTCGAAACGGCCGTCATCCGCGGCGTCGAGTCCAGGGGCATGCTCCTGGCGGCCAAGGACGGCGCGTCGCTGACCATCCTGTCTCCCGAGAAGGACCTTCCGGCGGGAAGCCTCGTCGGCTGATGCGGTCGATCCGCGTTTCGCTCGGCGAGCGCTCGTACCCGATCCACATCGGGCAGGGGCTGCTCCGTGAGGCCGGGCGGCTGATCCGCCAGGCCGCGGGCAGGGACCGCCACGTGGTCGTGGTTTCCCAGCACGAAGTGGCCTCGCGGCACGCGCCCGCCCTCTGCGATTCTCTAACCCGGGAAGGGCTTTCCCACTCCACGTTTCTCGTTCCTCCCTCGAAAAGCTCGGAAGCCGCGAAATCCCAGGCCGTTTATTCCAAGCTGATCCGCGAGCTCGCCGCGCGCGGCGGGAAGAGCCGTTCCGTCCTCCTGGCCGCGCTCGGCGGAGGCGTGATCGGGGATCTGACGGGCTTTGCCGCCTCGGTGTACCGCCGGGGCGTGCCGTACGTCCAGATCCCCACGACCCTCACCGCGCAGGTGGACTCCGCGATCGGAGGGAAGACGGGGATCGACCTGCCCGAAGGGAAAAATCTGCTCGGCACCATCTATCAGCCGGCGGCGGTCCTGAGCGACACGGAAGTCCTGCAGACGCTGCCCGAGCGCCACTGGAGCGACGGTTTCGCCGAGGTCATCAAGTACGGGATCATCAAGGACGCGGGTCTTTTTCTGCTCCTCGAGCGCCAGGGGATCGAGGGCGCGCGGCGGCCCCGCACGCTCGAGACGGTCATCGCACTTTGCGCCCGCATCAAGGCGAAAGTCGTCGAGAAGGACGAGCTGGACAAGAAGGACGTCCGGATCGTCCTGAATTTCGGACACACGGCGGGGCACGCGATCGAGGCGGCTTCGCGCTTTTCGCGGCAGTACACCCATGGGGAGGCGGTGGCGATCGGCATGCTGGTCGCCTGCGACCTGGCGGCCGCGCTGGGCGTGCTGAAAGACAGGGGATTGACCGGGCGGCTCGAGAAAACGCTGATCAAATTCAAGCTGCCGCTGTACTACAAAGGAATGACTCTGGACGCCCTCTGGAAAGCGATCGGCTACGACAAGAAGGCCGAGGCCGGCATGAACCGCTTCATCCTGCCGGTGTCGCTCGGCAAGGTCGTCGTCGTCAACGACGTCCCCGCCGGCGCGATCACCGAGGCCCTGCAGAAGAGAAAAGGCTGAACGACTAGGCCGTCTGAACCGGGAGGACGATCGTCTCTCCCTGATAATCCAGTTTGACCTCGTCCGGCGACACTCCCGTCACCCGAGCTCCCTGCACCGATTCTCCCACCTTGACCACCCGGTCGTTGATGATGCAGTAGGAATCCTTCGGCGTCGAGAAAACGACGCCGCTCAGGATCAGGTTCGGACGGGGATAGAGGCCCGGA
This sequence comes from Candidatus Eiseniibacteriota bacterium, assembly GCA_035496715.1. Classification (GTDB taxonomy): domain Bacteria; phylum Omnitrophota; class Gorgyraeia; order 2-02-FULL-51-18; family 2-02-FULL-51-18; genus DATJEK01. The sequence continues at coordinate 5,377 of DATJEK010000013.1, forward strand.
TGCACGAGAAGGGGAGCTTCTTCGATGCCGAACTGCGCCTGCCGGGTGTCCTGCGAGGGAAGCGACGCCAGCTGCACCGGCTCGGCCTGCAAGGCGACGGACGGGCCCGCGGCGATCTGCCGGGGGGCGATCTGCTCGCCGCCTTTCTTGAACGGCACCGAGAACACCGGCGCCAGGATCGGAGCGGTGATGAGGAGCAGGACCAGCAGGATGAACACCGGCCCCCAGTTCATTCCGCTGCGGCGTTTGTCGATGTGGACCTCGAGGTTGCGGCCGAGCGGCTCGCCCTGCCGGGGATCGTTTTTCTGCGCTTTGCGCAGCGCGTCATTGATGATGCTCATGGTCGGAGGGACCTCCTTCTATTTCGCGGATGCACTGGCGGATGATGTCTCCGTCGATGGATCGCTTCTCCAGGACGTAGCCCGTCAGCAGGGCCTTGTCGCAGAGCATGTTGATGAGCCGGGGGATGCCCCCGGAGTACTTGAAAATCTCCTGAAACGCCTCGTTGTCAAAAGCGGGTCCGGACCCGTTGGCTCCGGCCAGCTTGAGCCGGTGGGCGATGTAGAGCGTCACGTCCTCGTACGAAAGAGCCTCGATGTGGCAGCGCACCGCGATCCGCTGCCTGAGCTGGCGCAGCGAAGGGAGTTTCAGCTTGTCGCGGAGTTCCGGCTGGCCGACGAGCACGATCTGGAGAAGCTTGTGGTTGCCCGCCTCGAGGTTCGAAAGCATGCGGACCTGCTCGAGCATCTTGTTGGACAGGTTCTGCGCCTCGTCGATGATCAAAACGACGTTGTTGTGCTGGGAAAGCTGCTCGATCAGGAAACGGTTCAGCTCGGAAAAAAGGCCGCCCTTGCCTTTTTTGTCCGTGCGGATCCCGAGATCCTCGACGATCGTCTGCATGAGCTGAAGCTCGGTCAGATTCGAATTGAAGATGAAAGCGGATTTCGTGCGGTCGTCGAACTGGTTCAGGAGCGCGCGGCAGATCGTCGTTTTGCCGGTGCCGACCTCGCCGGTGATTTCGATGAAACCCACGCGCTCGCGGATGCCGTAGGTGAGGTGGGACAGCGCTTCTTTGTGCCTTTGGCTGAGATAGAGGAAAGAGGGGTTGGAGGTGATCGCAAAAGGCTTTTGCTGTAGAGAGTAGAAACCTTCGTACATGAGGACCACCTCTGAATTTGAGTTGATTCTAGCTCGGGGTTTCGGCCTTGTAAAGAACTTCCTTTTGACAGCGTTCGGGAGGAATTTACTTACTTTCTTATTGACAGCCCCCAGCCTTTCAACTACACTGACCGCAGAAAAAAATTAAACGGATTCGTTTCTCTATTTAGGAGGTTTTGAAGTATGGGCAAAGCCCTCATCAAAGGCGGCGCGGCGGGTTTTCTCGCCGGTTTGTTTCTCCTGGTCAGCTCCACTTGTTTCGCCCAGGACGCGTTCACGAAGCTCGGCCGAGGCGTCGCCAACACCCTGACCGGCTGGGTCGAACTCCCCAAAAACGTGTACGACACGAGCAAGGAAGACAACGCGTTCGCCGGCATGACTCTCGGCCTCGCGAAGGGCCTGGGCATGACGCTGGTCCGCACCGGATCCGGCATTTTTGAGATCGCCACCTTCCCGTTTCCGCTCCCCGAGGATTACAAGCCCATTCTCGAACCGGAGTACGTGTTCTAAAACTCCAAAACCGCATTTCCCAGCCCCCGGGAAACCCCCGGGGGCTCTTTTTTTTGCCTTAAGTTCTTAAAGGATGCTAACGGGTGATAAGATTTATGGA
>DATJEK010000014.1:0-4637 GCA_035496715.1 Candidatus Eiseniibacteriota bacterium
GTTGGCGGAGTTCAAATCGATCCCGCAGACGCTCCATCCCTTTTCCGAGAGTCTTTTGAGCAGGTATCCCGAGTTGCAGCCGACTTCGAGAGCGCGTCCCGGCCGGCCGGCGCGCCGCTCGAGGAAATTCACGTAACGCTCGCATCCTTTGAGCTGGGCCTCGAACGTCTCCTCGTCCGGCGCCTTGTAGATGCCGTCCGTCACGTAGAAAATGTTCCGGTCCGGGTAATCCGTGACGTCGCGGGTCAGGCCGCAGCGGGCGCACTCCGCGAGGCGCACCGGTCCCCAATTGCCGGAGACCGGCCGAACCGGGGTATGGGCCGCCTCTCCGCAGGCGCAGGGGATTTCCCGTTCAAGCGCTTCGCCGTTCACGGCTCCCCTCCTTGGCTCAAACCGAAAGCGCTTTCAGTTTATCGTCGTCCGGCGCTTCGAATCCAACAAAATCGCCGGAGGCGGTTCGGCCGTCTTCCGTTCAGCTCCGGCGGAACTCGCCGATCCCGTCCATGAGGACGGCTCTCAGATTGAGCCGGCGGACCAGGGACGCGAGCCCCGAGCGCCGGACCGCGCGGAACGTCCCGGGTCCCGCCAGCCGCGCGCCGTGGACGCGGACGACGCCCTGCGATCCGATCTCCCCGAGGAGGCGCCACACCGAGTCGCTGCTCATCGCGTCGTGAAAAGTGATCGTGCCGCCGGGCGACAGGAGCGCCGAGGCCGTCTCGAAATCCGACCGCACCGCCTCGTAGCGGTGGTCGCCGTCGATGAAGACGAAATCGAACGGCCGTTTGAGCCGCGGGTCTTCGGCCGCCGCCTCCGGGCCGAAGCGCCGTTCCACGAACTCGAGCCTCGACGGCAGGAACTCGCGGTTCAGGCGGCGGGCGGCGTCCAGAGGCCGCGCGAAACCCCGGTGCGCGACGTTCGGATCGACCGCGGTCAGCGTGGCGCCCCAGGGGCGCGTCACCTCGAGGATCCAGCGCGCCGAGAGCCCGAGGAAGCTACCCACCTCGAGGATCCGGGCGGGCCGCCGCTCGAGAAGGAGACGGCGGAGCGTCATCGCGTCGTAGAGTTTCACGCTTCCCTCGATCGCGTCCGCCCCGGCCCCTTCCTCCCGGGCCATCCTCACGGCCTCGCCCTGGATCGACCAGAATTTGAAGACCGCCGCGAGAGCGCTCACCGTCCTCAGCCCCTCTGGTTCAAGACGTAGACGAGGAACATGCAGATCACCACCATGAGCGCCAGCCCCGCCAGAAACAGCGTGTCGGCGCATCGCTCCAGCCGCAGGCGCCGAGCGCGGTCTCGCGTCTTCATCGCGACATAGGAGATCAGGCAAGCCGCCAGAAACAAGACGGCGTCGATGCCCGTGATGTCGTCGCCGACGGTTCCGACTTTCGAAAAGGACCGGATGACGCTGAAGATGCCGATCACGGTCAGGCACACGCCCACCATGGCCGCCGAAACGGAGAAAATGTGGATGGAGAGGTTGGCTTCCTGCGACTCGATGAACGGGTCCGGTTTCACTTGAGGGAGAGGTGCGCCTCGAGGCGGTCGAAGTTCTGCTCGTTCGCCTCCGGCACGAACGCCTTCACCTTCTCGCGCTCCGCGGGCGTCTCGAACGTCATCCGCCAGACGATCCGCGTCTTCCCCACCTCGTCGGCGAGCGTGATCGTCATGAGGAACCGGTGGTGGGTGCGCAGGTGGTCGAAGACGATCCGCTCGGGGCGGACGATCTCGACGAATCTGGACTCGTTCTCGTAGACCGTGCCCGTCGGGCCGATCATCTCGAAAAGCCAGGTCCCGCCCGGTTTGAATTCGAACGTCCGGAAACGGTTCGTGAACCCCTTCGGCCCCCACCACGCCGCGAGCGCTTTCGGATCGCTGAAGGCGGCGAAGACCTTTTCCCGCGGCGCGGCGAGGAGCCGCGTGCTGACGATCTCGCGGTCGGCGACGGAGGTCATTTGGATTTGCCTTCCCGGCCCGCGCCTTTGAGCCGGGCGGCTTCATTGCGCCGCTTCCCGCGGATCAATCGCGCGATGTCCTTCTGACGGTTCCGGCCCGACCCTTTGCCCATTCCTCTCCTCCGGCGCGGTTCGACGTCCCCGCGCAGTCTCACTCTATCAAATCCATCGAGGGTCCGTCCATAGAACCGGTCGTTTCCAAAAAAAATCGCCCCCGGCCCGGAGGCCGAGGGCGGAAGCGATGGACGCGCGGCGTCAGGCGGAGCGCAGGAGCCTCGTCAGCCTCTCGATTTCCTCGGCGTCGCCCTTGCGGCGCGCGGCCTGGATCAGGCGCTCGAGCTCGTTGTGCTCGGCCTCGGCCTGGACGAGCTGGTCGCGGCGGATCTTCTCGAGGAGAAGGAGGTCGTCGGTCTTGGCGTCGTCGGTGGAAACGGAAACGGAGACCACGGCACCGGAAGCGAGCGCGGAATCGGGCGCGGGAGCGGGCGTGTCGGCCGGCCCCCGGGAAAGCGTTTCGATGGAGGCGATCGAGATCACCGAGCCGCCCGTGATCGTGGCGGAGCCGCCGAGCGAGATCGTGCCGCCGACGGAAGCGGAAGCGTCCGGCGCGGCCGGCGCCTGAAACGTCGAGAGGGTCGAGAGGTCCGCGACGGTGACGGCCGTGTCGCCGGACACGGGCTTGCCGTCCACGATCGTGATCTGCTTCACGACGCCGTTCTCGACGGCGTAGATGAGCCCGCCGGGCAGGATGAAGAGGTCGCCGTCCACCGTGAGGTTGAACTCCTGCGGGATGACGGTCTGGACGGGGTTCTGGAAATCGGAAAGCACGTTCAGCCGGTCGACCGTGCCGAGGTTGACGGCCTCGTTGCCGGCGTTGAACGCGGGCATCTGGGTGACCGACGTGACGGTGCCGGTCTCGAGGGTCTCGGTCACGGGCTGGGCGGAAGCCTGGGAGGCGAACGAAACGGTCAAAATCAAAAGGGCAGAAAAGCGGGCGATCGCGAAGCGCATGGGGTTCCTCTCGTATCGGTGATGTCCCGATAAATTACCACACGGGAGGGCGGGAAAAAAGGGCGGCTCGAATATGCCGGGGAGCGCTGAATCCTGCTTAAGGTTGTTTGGGCCTGCGGGTCTCGCCCGCCCCGCTAGTTGCGGAACGAGTCGAGAGCCCGGGAGATGTTGCCGGGGTTGCGATGGAAACCGCCGTGGTCCCCCTCCGGGTCCTCGATCGCGTCGACCACGGTGCCGCCGAAGCGGCGGATCCATTCCCCGGCCTCCCGCATCCCCCGGTAGCCGTCCCGGTCCGGATGCTTGTCCCTGGCCCCCGCGTAGGTCACCCAGCGCGTGCCCGAGAGCGGGCGCTCGCCGAAATCGCCCCGCGCGATCTCGACGTTGGACGGAAAATCCAGGCCGGGCTTGCCGGCGTTGGCGATGAAGAGCGAGAAATACTTGCCGCCCCGCGTGTTGTCGTAAGCCGCGACCGCGTAGGAATTGGCCGAGCCGCGGCTGAACCCGTGGAAAAGCGCCGTGCCCGCCGCGCGGCCCTCGCCCCGGAAGACCTCCTCGATGACCCGGTAGACTTCTTCGGGGGACAGGTAATCCTGATAGCGCTGCCCTTCGCCGAGCCACCACTGGACGGCGAGAATGCCGTAGCCCTTCTCCTCGGCCGCTTTCTTCCAGAGGAAAAATTCGTCGAACGCGTAGCTTCCGTGACCGTGGATCGTCGCGATGACGGGGGTCTTTCCCGGCACCGCGCCCTTGGGATACCACAAAATATAAAAAGACCGGCCGTCGGCCGTCACCCCGATCCGCGCGCCGCTCTGCACGGCGAACTGGTAGCGCCCGGGGTTGGCCTGCCGCGCCTTCAGGACCAGCGGGTGCTCGTCCGCCCCGAGAGCGCGGCCGGTCCCCGCGCAGCAAACCAGCAAAACCATCAAGCCCAAGAATCGCTTCATCACAGCGCCCTCCCGAAAAGGCATCGTCCACTCCTTGGACGGCGCCCGGGCATGGAAGGTTTAACGGGTTTTATCGAAAAGCCCTCGCACGCGCTTCGACCGGTGAAAGTAAACGAGCCAGAGAATCACGATCGCCAGCCCCAGCCCTTTCGAGAGGACCGGATCGAGGCTCGCCCCCGCCCGAAGCTCCGGATGGGACAGCGCGTTTTGGATCTGGTAGATGAAAAGCCCCACGCAGTACGCGAGATAACCCCGGGTGATCGCCAGGCCCGCCGGCTTCCTCATGATCAACAGCACCGCCCCGGCAAAAGCGGCGACGGTCGGCGCCAGCCGCAGGAGGAACCAGGGATTTCCCAGATAGCGCGACTGGACGAAAACGACGAGCGGCAGCGCGATGATCGTCAGGGTGACGTAGACCAACAGCCACCCGCCGATGCCCTTCTTAGGCTCCGTCATAATCCTCCCTGCGTTTTCGAGCCGGATCAGCTGAGGTTCTTTTTCATTTCCTTGGCCTGGCGCTCCGCGTCCTTCTTGGCCTTCTTCGCGGCCTTCTCCGCTTCCTTCTGGGCCTTCTCGGCGTCCTTCTTGGCCTTCTTGGCCGCCTTCTCGGCTTCCTTCTGCGCCTTCTTGGTGTCGCGCTCGAGCTTGTTGGCGACGGCGTGGTCGTCCTCGGCGCGGACGACGGCCGGGGTGACGGCCAGGAACGAGGCCAGGATGGCGAACGATGCGA
>DATJEK010000015.1:0-2484 GCA_035496715.1 Candidatus Eiseniibacteriota bacterium
CTGGGCCCCACCGGCCGCAATTTCGCGGCCGGCATGTCGGGAGGCCTCGCGTACGTCTACGACGCGGCGGGCGATTTCGACAGGCACTGCAACAAGCAGATGGTCGAGACCGGCCGCCTGGCCGACTGCGCCTCCGAGGTCGCCGGGGTCAAGAAGATGATCGAGCGCCACGCCGAGCTGACCGGCTCGACGCGCGCCCGCGAGATCCTCGCGCGCTGGAACGAGACGCTCCCGAAATTCGTTCGCGTGATCCCCAAGGACTACAAGCGCGTGCTCCAGTGCCTCGAGAAGGTCCAGAGCGCCGGACTCACCGGCGAAGAGGCGATCATGGCCGCGTTCCAGGAAAACGTGCGCGACCTGGCCCGCGTAGGCGGAAACTGATGGGCAAACCCACCGGCTTCAAGGAGATTTCCCGCGAGCTTCCGCAGGACCGCTCCCCGAAAGAGCGCATCCGCGACTGGAAGGAGTTCCATCTCCATCTGCCGGAGCAAAAGCTCCAGCAGCAGGGCGCGCGCTGCATGGACTGCGGCGTCCCGTTCTGTCACACGGGGGGTCTCCTGGCCGGCATGGCCGAGGGATGCCCGGTCAACAACCTGATCCCCGAATGGAACGACCTCGTCTACCGCGGCCTCTGGCGCGAGGCGCTCGACCGGCTCCACAAGACCAACAATTTTCCCGAGTTCACGGGCCGCGTCTGCCCGGCGCCCTGCGAAGGTTCCTGCGTCCTGGGGATCAGCGAGCCCGCGGTGACCATCAAGAACATCGAAGCCTCGATCATCGACAAGGGATTCGAGGAGGGGTGGGTCGTCCCCCAGCCTCCGGACAAGCGTACCGGCAAAAAAGTCGCCGTCGTCGGATCCGGCCCCGCGGGCCTGGCCGCGGCCGCGCAGCTCAACCGCGCCGGCCACACGGTCACGGTGTTCGAGAGGGCGGACCGGATCGGCGGTCTTCTGATGTACGGCATCCCGAACCCCAAGCTCGACAAGGCCATCGTCCAGCGCCGCGTGGATCTCCTGGCGGCCGAAGGCGTGAAGTTCGTCGTGAACACCGTGGTCGAGGGGATCGGCGACCACGGATGCGAGTACATGACCGGCGGCACGGTGATCGTGCTGGGCCCCACCGGCCGCAATTTCGCGGCCGGCATGTCGGGAGGCCTCGCGTACGTCTACGACGCGGCGGTGCTCTGCGGCGGCGCGACCAAGCCCCGCGATCTTCCGGTCGACGGCCGGAAGCTCGATGGGGTCCACTTCGCGATGGAGTTCCTGCAGGCCAACACCGAAAGCCTTCTGGACGGAAAAAAGCGCCCCAATTTCATCTCGGCCGAGGGCCGCGACGTCGTCGTGATCGGCGGCGGGGACACGGGAACCGACTGCGTCGGCACCTCGATGCGCCACCAGTGCAAGAGCCTCATCCAGCTCGAAATCCTCCCGAAGCCCCCCGAGCATCGCGCTTCGGACAACCCCTGGCCGCAGTGGCCCAAGGTCTACCGCCTCGATTACGGCCAGGAGGAGGCGGCCGCGGTGTTCGGCGCCGACCCGCGCCAGTATCTCGTCACGGCCAAGCGTTTCCTGGACGACGGCAAGGGGCGCGTCGCCGGCGTCGAGATCGTGCGCATCGAATGGCAGAAGGACGACAAGGGACGTTTCTTTCCCAAGGAAATCCCGGGATCCGAGAAGACGCTGCCCGCGCAGCTGGTCCTCCTGGCGATGGGGTTCCTGGGTCCCGAGGAAACCGTCCTCAAGGGGCTCGGCGTGGAGCAGGACGAGCGCTCGAACGCCAAGGCCGAGCACGGCAAGTTTTCGACGAACATCAAGGGCGTGTTCGCGGCCGGCGACATGAGGCGCGGGCAGAGCCTGATCGTCTGGGCCATCAACGAAGGCCGCGGAGCCGCCCGGGCCGTCGACGAATACCTCATGGGTTCCAGCGACCTGCCCTAAGCGGTCCTTTTGAATTGACAGCCCCGGACAATCTTGGTAATCTTTCCCGCATAAGGTTTTAGGAGGAATCAATGGCGAATAAAGAAAATAAATACGCGGACAACGCGGCCGGCGCGTTTTATGTCGATACGCAGTGCATCGATTGCGACCTGTGCCGGCAGACCGCGCCTTCCAATTTTGATCGGAACCAGAGCGGCGGTTACTCGTACGTGAAGAAGCAGCCCGTCACGCCGGAAGAGGAGGCCCTTTGCAAGGAAGCCAAAGAGGGCTGCCCCGTCGAGGCCATCGGGAGCGACGGCGCCTGACCGTTTTTTCGGCCCAGATTCGCAACGCCGCTCTTTCGTAATCCGCGAAAGAGCGGCTTTTTTTTAAGGAAGCAGCCATGTCGGAAGCCAGGAACGTCATCATCATCGGTTCGGGTCCGGCCGGATTCACCGCCGCGATCTACGCGGCGCGCGCGAATCTGAAGCCCCTGCTTTTCGAAGGTCTCGCCAAGGGCGGCCAGCCCGGCGGCCAGCTCATGCTCACCTCGGACGTGGAGAATTAT
>DATJEK010000016.1:0-3719 GCA_035496715.1 Candidatus Eiseniibacteriota bacterium
CGTCCAAATTCACGGGCCTCCTCGAAGGGATCGTCGGGGCCGCCCCGCCGGGGAGGCCCGCGTGAGGAGAGCGCTTTCGCGGATCGCGGCGGCGCTCTGGATCGCCGGCGTTTTCGCCTGGTACGCGTGGATCGTCATCGGTGCCAAACTTGCGGGCCGCGCATGGAATACGTGAGCGCGGGCCCGTTCGGGCCGTTCGCGGCGACCGCGTGGCTGGCGGCGGTCGGCGGGATTCTTTACCTTCTCGGCGAAGCCTCCTTCCGGGCGATGCGCATGGACCGCGGCGGCTGGTCGCGCGGGGAAGAAGCGGTTTTTTCGACGGCGGCCGGATTCGTCCTGTTTTCGGTCGCGCTGCTCGTCCTGGGGTTTTCGGGTCTCTTCGAGCGGCGCTTTTTTATTCTCGCGCTCGGTCTCGCTTCCCTGAGCGCGGTCCTGGCGCACCCCCGGCCGCTCCTTCGGCCTTCGCCCGACCTCCGAGGCATTCCCGCGGCGCTCGCGGTGGCGGCCCTCTTCGCCGTCTCGGCATCGTGGATCCAGGCCGTCGCCCCGCCCGTCGGCAACGACGACCTGGCGTACCACCTGGCCTACCCGCGGATCTATCTTGGCGCGGGGAGACTGGCGTACCTGCCGCACACCTATGAATCGCTGTGGCCGGCGCAGAGCGAGCTTTTTTACGCGCTCGGACTCTCTCTGCAGGGCGCGGCGCTCGCGAAGCTGTTTCACTGGATTTTTTATCCGCTGACGGCGGCGGCGACCTTTTTTTTGACGAGGCGTTTCTGGGGCGCGCGGGCCGGGGCGACGGCCGGAACCCTGTTTCTTTTCATCCCGGCCGCGTTCGCGCAGTCGGGGCACGCGTACGTGGACCTCTCGTACGCGTTTTTCGTGCTGGCGGCGTTTTATCTCTATCTGCTCAAGAAGTCCATGCCGGAAACGGGCGCGGCGCTCCTTTCCGGAATTTTCGCGGGAGGCGCGGCGGCCACGAAGATCCTCGGGCTGGGTCCGGCGGCGATCCTGGCGCTTTTCTGGCTGGCCGGGTCGCGGCGGCGTTTCCGCTCTCTCGGGGTCTTTTCGCTTTCGGCGTTCGCGGTCGCGGGCGTCTGGTACCTGCGCAGCTGGTCGCTTACGGGCAATCCGGTGTACCCCTTTCTCGCCGGAATTTTCGGCGGCAACGGGATCGTGTTTCATCTCGAGCACGTCGGGAGCGGGCCGGAGATCCTGGGCGGCGGCCGAGGGCTCGCGGGCTTCCTGCTTCTGGGATGGAACCTCACGTTTCACCCCGGGCCCTACGGCGGCGAGATGATCGGGCCCGCGTTTCTGGCGTTCGTTCCGTTCACGCTTTTTTTCGCGCGCGGAGCGAGGCGGGAGAGCGTCGAGCTCGCGTTTTTCGCGTTCGCGAACACCGCGTTCATCTATTCCCAGTCGCAGATGACCCGGTTCTTTCTTTCGGTGGCGCCGTTTCTCTGCGTCGGCGCGGCCGTGGCGATCGACCGCCTGTCCTCGCGGAAGGGGATTCTCCGGGCGGCGGCCGTTTCCGTCCTTTCGGGGATCCTCCTGCTTCATGCCGGGATTTTCGCCTACCGCATCCGGTACGCGCTGCCGTTCATCGCCGGAAGGGCGGGCGAGGCGGAGGATTATCTCTCGGCTCACGAGCGCTCGTTCAAGGGCTATCTGTGGCTGCGCGATCACGCGCGCTCGGGCGAGCGCGTCTTCAACGCCGCCGAGGGGCGGCGCTTCTACAGTCCTCCCGGCGTCCTGGCGCGCATGACCTGGAACGAGGACCTGCTCTGGCGGGAGCTCGAAAAGAAAGGGAAGAGCCTCGGCGACTATCTCGAGGACCAGAAATTCGATCTCGTCTGGGTGAACAACGTCCCGGACCCGCGGATCGCGGACTACCTCTCCCGCGCCGGCTACCGGCCGGTTTACGATTACACGTTTACCGAGGGGAATTTCGAATACCGCTATCAGTTCTTCCGGCGGCCTGAGTTAAATTTGACCCCTGGTGACAAGCATTGACAGATAAAGCGTCAAAAGGCTAGGATATCCGCCATGCGACCGATTCCCGCGTTCTTGAGGCGGGCCCCCGGAGGCGTGTTCGTGATCGCCGAGGCGGGGTCCAACTGGAAGCGCAGCACCCGAGCCGCCGGCCTGACCGCCGCGCGGACGATGATCGACGCCGCCCGGGACGCGGGCGCCGACGCGGTCAAATTTCAGGTCTTCCGGGCCGACACGGTCTACGTCCCCAACGCGGGGACGAGCGATTACCTTTCCAAGAACGGCATCCGCGCCCCGATCCGGGAGATCTTCCGACGGATGGCGATGCCCTACGACATGATCCCGGTCCTCGCGGCGCATTGCAGGCGGCGCGGAATCGAGTTCATGGCCTCCGCGTTTTCCGAGGCGGACTTCCGCGCCGTCGATCCGCACGTGCGCGTCCACAAGATCGCCTCCTATGAAATCACGTTTCCCCGCCTGATCGAGCTGGCGGCCGAAAGCGGCAAGCCGCTCGTCCTTTCGACGGGCGCCGCGACGCTCGAGGACATCGACTGGGCCGTTTCCTGGTTCCGTCGTCACGGCGGCCGGGATCTCGCCCTTCTCCAGTGCACCGCGAAATATCCGGCGCCTCCGGACGCGCTGAACCTGAGAGCCATCCCCGCGCTCCTGGGGCGTTACGGCGTGCCGACAGGCCTTTCCGACCACTCGCTCGATCCTCTGACGGCTCCCGTCGCGGCCGTCGCGCTCGGGGCGACGATCGTCGAGAAACATTTCACGCTGAACCGCGGGCTCGCGGGGCCGGACCACGCGTTCGCGATCACGCCGCCCGAACTGAAGGCGCTCGTCCGCGCCGTCCGCGACTGCCGCCGGGCGCTCGGCGACGGGAAGAAGGCCGTGCTGCCGGAAGAGACGGAGCTCAAGGCCTACGCCCAGCGCGCCGTGCAGGCGATCCGGCCGATCCGCAAGGGCGAGACGTTGAGCGAGGGAAAGAACATCGCGGTCCTTCGTCCCGGGAAGAGAAAGCAGGGGGTCCACCCGCGGCATCTGGCGCGCATCGAGGGGCGCCGGGCGCGCCGGGCCATCGGCCTGGGCGAAGGCGTGAAGGGGGGCGACTATGTCTGAGCGCCGCATTTCCCTCGTCAGCGTTTACGCCGTCAAGGAGGCGCCCGCCGTCCTTTACAGGCTGCTCGCCGAGCGCGAGTCGCGCGTCAACATCAGCCACAAAAAGCTTCCCTCGATGGCCCGCCATCTCGCGTTCGTCCGCTCGAAGCCCTACAAGGCGTGGTATCTCCTGAAAGAGCGGTCGGGCGGATTCGCCGGGGCCGTCTATCTCTCGAAGAACGACGAGATCGGTCTCTTCATTTTCAAGGCGCTGCGCGGCCGGGGTTACGGGCGCGAGGCGCTCGCCGCGCTCCTGGCGAAGCACCGCGGGGTGAAGCGGTTCCTGGCCAACGTCAGCCCGCGCAACCCCGATTCGATCCGCTTTTTCACGCAGCAGAAGTTTCGTCACATCCAGAACACCTACGAACTGACCCGGGAGAAATCAAAATGAACCTGAACGGAAAGAACGTCCTCATCACCGGCGGCACCGGCTCGTTCGGCAAGAAATTCATCGAAACCGTGCTGAAGCGCTACCGGCCGGCCAATCTCGTCGTCTTCAGCCGCGACGAGCTGAAGCAGTCCGAGATGCAGAGGGTGTTCAACAAGCCCTGCATGCGCTATTTCCT
>DATJEK010000017.1:0-3575 GCA_035496715.1 Candidatus Eiseniibacteriota bacterium
GCGGAAAAGCGGCCGCGGACAACCTGCAGAAGGGATTGGACAAGTATTACGGAAGCTCGGACCCGGCGAGAGCCGCCGAGAAGCTTTCGGCGTTTCGCGGCGGCAACATGACCGACCTGCGCCAGCGGCTTTTCGAAGCGCGCGCGAAAGGGGACGCGGAGTATCAGCGCGTCTTGAAGGAGATCCAGGAAAAGGGCGGAAAGCCCAGCTCATAAAACCAAAACAAGGAGGATTCGTGGAAACCAAAGACCTCGGCAAGACCTCGACGGGACTGCAGGCCAATCTGGCGGCGCTGTTGAGCTATTCGCTCGGCTGGATCACCGGGCTGATTTTTTTCCTGATCGAGAAGGAGAACAAGTTCGTCCGCTTTCACGCGTTCCAGTCGATCGTGACGTTCCTGTCGTTCACCGTGCTCTCGATCGCGTTCACGGTCATCCCGGTGATCGGCTGGGCGATGCTGCCGGTCCTCTACATCGCCGAGCTGATCCTCTGGGTGGTGCTGATGGTCAAGGCCTATCAGGGCGAAACGTTCAAGCTGCCGGTCATCGGCGAGCTGGCCGAGAAAAAAATCTGAACTAGCGCGGGGAGAAAGGATTGAGCCCCGCGCGGGAAAAGTAGACCCAGCCCGCCGAGGCGGCGGACGCTCCGGGGCCGGTTTTCCAGTTGCCGGTCCCGGAATAGATCTGGACGCCCGAGCGGTCGGCGTACACGTGGCTCAGGGTCCCGTCCGCCACGACCGCGTTCTCCGGGTTGCGCGCCGAAAAGAAATCCGCGAGCATGCGGTAATAGGCGCTCTTGGCCGCGTCCCTGCCGGCGAAATAATCTCCGGCCAGCCGGTAGGCCAGGACCATCTGGTTGGTGCCCTCGACCCATTTCATGCCGGTCCGCTTGACCGCGGCGGCATTGGCGGCGTCCGAGAAGTCGAACCCCTTCGCCTCGAGCGCCGGACCCCCGAACGTGTTGTCGTCCCGGACGAGGTAGCGGGCCTCGTTCTTCTTCAGAAAATCCTCGATGCGGATCCCGAATTCGTTCTCGAGAGTCTCGAGGCCCACCGCCGACACGGCCCAGGCGTTCACGTCCATGCTCCCGACGGGGTCCCAGTCGAACCCGCCCGCCGAGTTGACCTTGCCTCCGCGCTTGAAAAGCCCCGCCGCGGGATCGTAGGCCCGCGTCTTCAGCCAGTCCTTCACGCCGGCCGCCTGCGCCGAAAAAATCAGCCGGTCGGCGTCGCTCACGGAAGGCGAAAGCGCCAGAGCCCTCATCACCGCGTAATAATCCAGGTTGTTTTCCGTCGAGTAGATTTTCCCGTAATTCGGATTGCCGGACGGGTTGTCCGGCGACATCGCCACGGCGCCGTCGCGGTGGGGGAGGGAGGTCATCCAGCGCCCGATCGCGGCGGCGAGGGTCTGCGCCTTCGCGCGCTCCGCCGGATCGGCGGCCTTTTCGGCGTATCGCAGGCAGAAGAGCGCCATCCAGGCGTTTTCGCCCATGCCCTTGCGCCATTCGTAGCGTTTCCAGGGAAAAGCGGGATCGACGTTGTAGGCGGTCCAGAAACCCGTGAACGCCGCGCCCTCGGCCTGCCACTGCCCGTAAAAATAATCGAAGATCCGGCCGGCGCCCGTCAGGTTTCCGGCGTCCGCCATGGCGATGCCCGCCAGCGCCTGGTCGTAAGTGTACGCCTGCGTATTCGCGTAGATTTTTGCCCACTCCTGCTGGATCCCCTCGTGGTAGATGAAGCCCGGCTCGTCGGGATGACTCACGATGAGGCCCGTGCCGTTCGCCGCCTGGTTCCGGGAGAACCATGAGGCGATCGGCGGGCCGTCGTCCAGAGCGGGGGGCAGGTAGACGGCGGTCGCCGCGCCGGAGCGGTCGAAGGACGTGATTTTGGCGGCGGAGCCCGAGGGGGCCATCTCGGCCCGGCGCGCGAGGACCTGGGTGCCGGATACGGCGTCGGTGACGTACCATTCCTTGGTCAGAGGGTTGGCAGACGCGTCGTATCCCGCTTTCCAGACCAGCTTGCCGGCTTCCGAGAGCGTCGAAACGGACAGGACGCCCGCCGCGTATTCCTTTTTCAGAACGTAAACCGGTTTTCCCGCCTCGTAGGAGGTCACCGTGTCTCGCCGCGAACGGCCCTGGCCGTCGAACTCGCGGACGGTCTTCGTCTCGACGCGTCCCCGGGAATCGTACGTGTAATCGAGCTCTCCGATGAGGCGAAAACGGTAGTCGTAGTCCATCTTGGAGACGAGGCGTTCGGCGTCGTCGTAAAAGAAGACGGATTGACGGGTCAGGACGGGGCCCGGCGCGTAGTCGGTGACGATCTGCGTGTCGAGGCGTCCGGCCGCGTCGTAGGCGAAGTCGTAGGTGTGCGTCAGATATCCCCCGGAATATTCTTCCCGGTACACGAGCCGGCCGGACTCGTCGTAGCTGTCGACCAGGCCGCCGGCCGGCGCGGTGGCCGACGAGACCGACAGCTGGAGCGTGGCGTTCTTCGCGTCGACGAGCGACTGCGCGCCGCTTTGCCTGCGGGCCAGATTCTGCACCTCGAAATAAGCGGCTTCCCGCCGGAAACGGTCCTGGGAAGGGTTTACGGCCGAAGCTCCCGCGGGGAAGGGAAAAGACAGGGAAAGGACGAGCGCCGCCGCGACGGGGCGCGCGAAACCGTGGAGGACCATATTATTTCTCCTTCTTCATTTTGTCCGCGCGGAGGGGCCGGACCGATTGGCGGACGACGAGCTCGACGGGCATGACCGTGGGAGAGCGGAAGAAGCGGTCCCGGTCGTCCCGCCCCTCGAGCCTGTCGATGAGGCGGCGGACGGACTCGCGCGCGATCTCGTAAAGGGGGACGCGCACGGTCGTCAGCGGCGGCGCGGCTGAGGCGGCCCGCGCGTCGTCGTCGTAACCCACGACCGAGACCCGCGACGGACAGTCGATGCCCATCTGGGCGAGACGGGCGAGCGCGCCGCAGGCCATGAGGTCGTTGCAAGCGAAGACCGCGGTGAACCCCTTTTTCCGCGAAAAGAACTCGCCCACCGCGTGCGCGGCGTCGCTTTCGTGAAACGCCCCGGAAACCGCCTCGATTTGCGCCCGTACGCCCGCTTCGCGGAAGAACGCCCGGAAGCCCTCGACGCGAAGGCGGCTGTCGCTCGACCATTCCGGCCCCGTGACGAGGAGCACGCGCCGGTGGCCCATCGCGCACAGGTGTTGGGCCGCCAGATAGCCGCCCATCCGGTTGTCCGAACCGGCGAAATGGGCCCTCACGCCGGGTTCCGCGTCGTTGACGACGACACAGGGGAGGGTGAGGCGGTTGATCGCGGAGGCCTTCGAAAAGAAGTTGGGCCAGTGCGTGACGACCAGCGCGTCCACGCCTTCGGCCGAACGGAAATCGTGGCGGTCCCAGCGCGGCCCCTCCGCGTGCCGGAGCATCACCAGTTTGAACCGGTAACCGGCCTCGAGCACCGCGTCGGCGACTCCGGCAAGCACTTTGGAGTAGTAATCGCTGAAAAAGATCCCCGAGAAATGGGGGAGGACGACGCCGACGGTGCGCGTGGCGGAGCCGACGAGGTTCTTGGCCGCGA
>DATJEK010000018.1:0-7736 GCA_035496715.1 Candidatus Eiseniibacteriota bacterium
CTGTCCTCGCCGTCGAGGATGCCGAAGCCCGGATCGAGTCCCGCCTCTTTGCCGTACATCCTGAGCACGCGGTTGCCGATGTGGTGGAACGTCCCGCACCAGAGGCCCTTGGACTGGGTCTGCAGGAGCGCCTCGACCCGCGTGCGCATTTCGAGCGAGGCCTTGTTGGTGAACGTGACGAGCAGGATCTCCTCGGGACGGGCGCCCTTCTCGAGCAGGTAGGCGACGCGGTAGATCAGCGTGCGCGTCTTGCCGCTTCCGGCCCCCGCCAGGACCAGGCACGCGCCGTCGGCTCCGGTGACGACGGCATGCTGCTCGTCGTTCAGCTCTTTCCGGTAATCGATGGAAAACGAGACTTCGTGCGGGGCGCTCTTGAGGACGTATTTTTTGGTCATGAGGGCCTTATTATAACCTCACGCGCGCGGGGTGTATAGAGGAAGAAGGGCCGGGGGGCCGGTCAGTACTTGCTGACGATGTCGCCGGGCTCGATGTCGCCCTTGGACCACTCGGGCAGGACGATCGCCGCGGAAAGGCGGTCGCGGACTTTCTGGACGACGGCCTTGCCGACGAGCTTTTTGTTGCGGATGATGTTGAGCACCGTCTTTTCGCGCACGCCGTCGTGCCAGCCGGCGTTGATGACGACGAAGCCGTAGACTTTGTCGACGTGCTGGATCTCCGCGGCCCGTCCGCTCGTGTGCTGGACGATGATCTTGCCGAGCTTGACCGGGTCGATCTCGGGGATCGCCTTCCCTTCGCCGTAGGCCGGCTCGGGCGACGAGTCGGCCGCCTCGGCGGGCGCGGCGGCCTGCGCCTCTTTGGCCTTTTGCAGGCTCGACAGCAGGTCGAGCTTGTCGTTTTCGAGCTGTTCGATTTTTTGGCGCAGCGACGCGATGCTCTTTTCTTTCGACTGGATGTCTTTCTTGAGGGAGTCGTTCTCGGCGGAAAGCTCGTCGATGCGGTCGGCGTGCGTTTTCAACTCGTCGCCCGACTGGCGCAGCGTCTCCTCGAGCTTGGCGATGCGGGCGTTCAGCTTGTCCTCGAGGTCGGCTTTCTGTTTCGTGAGGTCCGAGATGGCGGTCTGCTTTTCGGTCAGCTCCACCATGCGGTTGGAGAGCTCGAGCTCTTTCTGGACACGGAGCTTCCTTTCGGATTCCTTGGAATTGTGCATAAGGAACAAGGACGCGCCGAAAATGGCCGTGACGGCCGTGGCGAGGAAAGCGATCCAACCTCTTCTGCCCATGTCTGCGGTCGGGTCTCCTTTGATTAACCTAAACAGTATATAAAAAGCCCGAAACTTGCAATCAAATTATTGCGTGCCGGTCGCCACGATGCGGCGCGTGTTCCCATCCGGTCCGTCGGTGACGGCGCTGATGTCGACGCTGACGTCGTTCGTGCCGTCGCCGTTCACGTCGAGGCTGTAGGCCGGCGGATCGTAGGCGGTTCCTCCCGCGGCGAACGTGCCGCCCGGGTCGGTCCGCAGGCGCCACTGGGCGTCGACGACGCCGGCCTGCGCGTACATAGCGGCCCGCATGCGGACTCCGCCGACCGATTGCGCGAGGCGGCGGTGATTGTAGGCGACGGTAAGGACGTACGCCGCCAGAAGGGCGATCATCGTCACCGCCAGGATCGCGACCGTCATGACCATGCCGCGTTCGCCGCGCCCGCGCCTCATTGGCTCTTCGTCATCGCGCCGGCGGCGACGTCCGTGTTGAGCGTCACGTCGGACGCCGGGGTGCCCGATTGGGCGACGAGATTGATCTCGACCACCGTGGGGACTCCGACGACGTTCGGGTCCGCGCTGCCTTCGAGGATCCCCGTGGGATTGACCAGCGTGAAGATCGAGCCGCTCTGGAGCGTGAGGCCCGGCTCGAGCTCCGGGTCGCCCGCGCCCACGTCCGGGGATTCGGCGGCGTCGTTGCGCCAGCGAAGCTGGTTGCCGATGATGCGGTACTTGACCCAGGTGTCGTCCGTGAGGTCGGAGGGCGTGCCCGCGCCGGCGCCGTTCAGCGCGAACGTCCCGGTCGCGAAATCCCAGCGGAGCTTGAGCTGCGCGCCGCCCTGGTCGACGACCACCCGGTTGGACAGCGCGATCTTTCGGGCCATGTGCTCGAGCGCGATGGTCGCGTCGAGCCGGCCTCGGTTGTTCTGGAGGGAATTGAAGAGGGCCATCGCGCTCACGAGCGCGCTGGTGGCTCCGAGAAAAATAACCGACAAGAGGAGGGTCGCGAGGATCGCTTCGGTCAGCGTGAGACCCGCCCGGCGCCGGATCACCACGAGACGGTCACCTGGACGCGCCGGTAATCCTCGGTCGCGTCTCCGTTGGCGTCGACGGACGTGACGGTGTAAGACCGGGTGTAGTTCACGCCGTCGTAGGCGAAAGCCCCTTCACTGTAGGTGCCCGCCGAGAGCGGCCGGCCTCCGGAGTTCCACCAGTCCTGCCGCACGGCCTCGTAAAGCCATTCGAGCCTTTCGCGGGCCACGTTGTAGCCCACATTGTTCTGGGGCTGGATCCAGCGATTGGCGCTGACGAACGAGCCGAACAGGCCCGCGATCACGCCCACCAGGAGAAGCGCGGCGAGGGTGACCTCGAGCAGCGTGAAACCGTTCTCGTTAGACGCGCTCCAGCGCGGCTTTTCTCTTTTCAAGCTCTGCGATCCTCGTTTTGAGCGCCTCGTTGCGGGCCTGAAGTCCCTTGAGAGCGGCCGTCAGGTACCCCATCGCGTCGGAAAGCGGTATCGCCCGGCGGTCGGCGGTGGCCATCGCGTCGGGCACCTCCTCCGCGATGAGGCCGAGCCGGGGTTTCTCCCCCGGCTTGTCCCCTTTCAGCCGGTAGCGGACGACGCGGATCTTCTGCGCGTCCGCCAGGGCGGCCTGGAGATCGGGTCCGGCGAGCGGAACAATGTCTTTTTTGTATTCGCGGGAGCTGAACGTCGTGAAATCCCCGCGGGCCTCGGTGCCGTCGCCGGGCGCGCCCACCTGCAGAAAGACCCGGTCCTGCGGGACCGTGAGGCCGGTCGTGTCGAGGGTCTGCGTCCCGATCAGGACGTTGTTCATGTTGCCCTGGGGGGTGTAATTGGGATAATCGGCCATTTTCTCGCCGAAACGGATGTAATGCCCGTCCACGCGCATCGGCGCATAGACCGTGTCGTCCGCGAAGTTGTCGGGCGTGCCGTTGTCGAGTTTCGCCGCGAACTGCGCCTTCTTCTGAAGGTTGCCGACCTGCGTGATATCGAGAAAGCCTCTCGCGAGACCGTACTTGCGCACGGGCAGCCCCGAGTCGTAATCGAGCGCGTAAAGCTCCCGGCCCGCCAGCACCGTGTGGGCCCGGAACAGCGCCGTGGAGGCGTCGTTGTCGCCGATCGAGACGTAGCCGGCGGTGGTGATCCGCAGGCCGTCCAGGCCGTACGGACCCGTGTTGGGCGCGACACGGACGAGGCTGTTGGTGATCGTGACGTTTCCGCTGACGCTGGCGTCGCCGTTGATTTCGGTCTTGGAGGACACGGTGGACGTGCCCCCGGCCACCGTTTCGGCGGTCGCCTTCTTGTATTCGCCGTACGGGATCGGGTAATACGACGTGATGACCACGTCGTCGGCGAACGCGGCGGCCGCCTGCGTCAGAACGGCCGCGAAAACGGCGCCCGCGGCGAGCGTCCGGATCAGCGTTTCGTTTCGCACGGCTTGAGCCTTTCGGTTCTGCGCTTCAGGTCGTCCGTTTCGAGGCGGAGCGCCTTCGTCGCGGCCAGGAGGAATCCCATCTCGTCGCCGAGACTCACCGCTTTACGGCCGGAAGTGACGACCTGTGCCGGCGCGTCTTCCGCGAGAAATCCCGTATGAGGGCGGTTCGCGTCCGACTCGCCCTTGTACAGATAGCGCACGACGTCGGCGCGGGCCAGCGAATCGAGGACGGCGGAGTAATCCGACGGCGTCAGGACCTCGATGTCCTTTTTATAGAGACGCGACGACGCGAGCGGGCTGAAGGCGTTGGCGCGCGCGACGGGCAGGTCCGTGCCGTAGGCCGCGACGGCCTCGCCGACGATGAAAATGAGATCGTTGTCGCCGTCGATCTGGATTCCGCGGATGACGACCTGCCCCTTCCCTTGTCCGGTCGTGATGCCGGGCTTGGCGATGGTCTGGAAAACGAGGGGGTTTCCGTCGAGGTGTTGCGTGCAGAAGTGATATCCCGTGAAATCCTGGTACGTCGCCGACAACCGCGAGCCGGGGCCGTTGGTGACGTTGGAATCCTTGTTGTCGACCGTGTTGTACTGGGCGAACATGTCGGCCCACGGCTGGGCGTAGTCGACCGTGTCGTAATGCGCGGCGACGATCATCCCCTTGATGTCCCCCAGGACCTCGAGCGGGACCCGCGGAGTCGTCGTCCCCACGCCGACGCGGTTGGTGGCGGCGTTGACGAAAAAGAGGCTCGAGCCCCCGGTGTTGCGCACGTTGAGGTTTCCGTTGATCACCAGATCGCCGCCCGAAGAGCCTCCCTGCCACGCGCCGAGCTGGTTGTTGCGCAGGTGCAGCACGTCCGGCGCGCCGCCGGTGTTCGTGCCGTTCAGCGTCACCGCGCCGGATCCGGCGGTGCCGACGGTGAGGTCGTCCGAGACGTACAGGTTCTTGTAGCTCGTGTTCGGCGTCGAATAGTAGGTCGTGACCGTCGCGTCCTCGGCGGACGCGGAGACCGCCCAGAGGAGGATTCCGGCGGCGAAGACGAGCGGGAGGGACTTCATCGAGCCCCCCTTTTTTCCATTCGCGCGACCTCGGCCTCCAGCCTGGCGACCTCGGCCTCCAGGTCCTTTTGTTCCGAGCGCAGGCTCTGAATCGAGGCGACGACGAAGCCGATCGAGTCCGACAGGCTCAGCGTGGTGTCGTCGTGGCTCAAAACCTCGCGCGGGGCCACCTCGGCGATGACGCCCAGGCGCTGGCGGTCCGACGGCCGGTCGTCCCGGTAACGGAAGCGGACCACGTCCATCTCTCCGAGCTTCCGGTACAAGTCGCGCTTTTCCGGCGCCGACAAGGGGTGGATATCGGTCTTGAATTCCCGGGAACTGAAGACCTGCCAGGAATGCCCGATCGCTTTCAGGTTCGACCCCAGGTCGCCGATCTGCAGCTTGTACGTCGGATTCACGGTGCCGATCCCGACGTTGCCGGTCGTCGTGACGTTGGCGGGATCCGTGGAGTAGTAGTTGAGGACGATCTTGGGGCTGCCGTTGAACCGGGCCGCGCTCTCGGCGTCCGAGTAACCGCCCGCGATCCCCCAGATTTCACGAAAGCCGGCTTTGGAGCCGAGCTCGACCCAGAGCCCGTCGGCCGTGACGCCGAAATAAAGAAGATCGTCCGAATAGTTGTTTCCGGGGGCCGCGCGGAACCGTTTGCAGTAGACGTTGCCGTTGACCTCCATCTCCACGCGCGGATGCAGGTCTCCGGGCGCGCCGATGAGCGTGGCCGAGTCCACGCCGATACCCAGCCAGTGCGTCCCGCCCCAGGCCGAATGCGGATAAACCCGAAACGTGTCCCCGTCCACCCTCAACACCTCGTCGATTTCCACGTTGCCGGTGTTGACGGACAGCGCGCCGCTGACGGTGAGAACCCCCTGCGCGGCGTTCGCGGGAGCGCCGGCGCCGGTGGCGACGACGCCGACCGTCAGTGTTTTGGCGGCGCCGAGAAGATTGTATTTGCCGAACGGCGAGGGATACTCGGTGGATCGGGTGACCTGCTCGGTCGTCGCCGCGAAGGCGGCGGCCGGAATAAGAAGGAGGGCGGTCAGAACGGCCAGCGCGCCCGCCCGCGGGACCGCGAGACGCCGCCGGGGAATCTCAACCATAGCTGCCCGATTCGGTGATCGTTCCGGCCTGAGTGATCGTGAAGGTCTTGGCTCCGGTGTTGCCACGCGAGGCTGTGGCCGAATACGTCGCGGCGGCTCCGGTCCCCGCCCCTGACGTCACGGAAAGCGTGTAGAAAGTGGTCGTGATGTCGATGTTCAGGTTCGAATTGATGTTCGAGAGCGTCGTGTCGGTGCCGCCGCCGCCCGGCCAGTAGCGGTTGTTGTTGAGCTTGTAAATTTTCTGGCCCATGTGAATGACGTTCAGGTTGGCGCGGGCTTCATTGGAGCGGGAAACTTCGAGAGTGCGGAAATAGTTGGGAACCGCCAGGCCTGCGACGACGCCCAGGATGGTCAGGACGACCATGAGCTCGGTGAGGGTGACCCCCCGCCGCGAGATTGCGATTCGCATCACGTCCCTCCGGCCGACGAAGCGCCTGCGACGGCCGTTCGCACGGCCGCCGCAGGAAGCTTTGGGTCGGTCTGTCTTAGTAGGTCGACGTGATCGTTCCGGTCTGATCGATGGTCACCGTATAGGCGGGAACACCGGTCGGACGGTCGGTCGCGTTGCGGGTGGCGACGACGGACCACGTGGCGGCGGCCGCCGTGGGGGCCGCGTACGTGAAGTGCCGAACCATGCCCGGAGGATCCGAGGTGACGTCGGTCGGGTCGTAGTCGAGAGCCGTATAGCTCGACGCGTAAGCCGCGTTGGCGGTACGGTAACGCAGCTGCGCCTCGCGGACGGCGGAGAGCGTCTGATAGGCTTCCTGTTTTCTCGATTTTTCGACGGTCGACACGTAGATCGGAATCGCCAGCGCGGCCAACACGCCGATGATAATCAGCACAATCAGGATTTCAAGGAGCGTGAAACCCTTTTGGTTCTTTCTCGTCAGTTTCCTCATCGGATTTCCCCTTTCGTTGCGTTCACTCTTCCCGAGTGTTGTGATTGATCGCATACCCTTATCCCTTATGAAAAAAATCAATACGTCGACGTGATCGTTCCGGTCTGGTCAATGGTCACCGTGTAAGCGGGAACGCCGCTCGGACGGTCAGTCGCGTTGCGCGTGGCGATGACCGACCAGGTCGCCGCCGCCGCCGTGGGGGCCGCGTACGTGAAGTGACGCGCCATGCCCGGAGGATCCGACGCCGTGTCTGTCGGGTCGAAATCGAGCGAAGTATAGCTCGAAGAGTAGGCGGCGTTCGCGGTGCGATAGCGAAGCTGGGCTTCGCGGACGCTGGAGAGGACGCGGTAGGCCTCCTGTTTTCTCGACTTTTCGACAGTCGACACGTAGATCGGGATCGCCAGCGCAGCCAACACGCCGATGATGATCAGCACAATCAGAATTTCCAGGAGCGTAAAACCGCCGTTCCCTCTCGTTCTCTTCATGGTGTCTTCCCCTTTTATGTGCAGCAGCCCGCTGCCCGTTCTCAAACCGTTCAATAGGACGACGTGATCGCGCCCGTCTGGTCGATGGTCACCGTGTAAGCCGGAACCCCCGCCCCCCGGCCGCTCGCGTTCCGCGTGGCCACCACCGACCACGTGGCCGCCGCCGCGGTCGGAGCCGCGTAATCGAAGTGTCGCACCATGCCCGGCGGATCCAGCGTCGTGTCCGTCGGATCGTAGTCCATGAGCGAGTAGGCCGACGAATAGGCGTTGTGCCCGGTGTGATAACGCAGTTGCGATTCGCGGACCACCGTCAGCGTCATGTACGCCTCTTGTTTATAGGACTGTTCGACGTTGTGCACGTAGATCGGAATCGCCAGCGCGGCCAACACGCCGATGATGATCAGCACGATCATGATTTCAAGGAGCGTAAATCCTTCTTCGCGGCGCTTTTTAAAGTTTTTATAATCGGGCATTTCTCGCCTCGGCCGATTGATTCCGAATTGCCGAATACTCATAGTTTACGTGATT
>DATJEK010000019.1:0-7576 GCA_035496715.1 Candidatus Eiseniibacteriota bacterium
AAAAACGCCCATGGGCCCGTTCCAAACGACGGTCTTCGCGTCATCCAGCGCGTTGCGGAAAAGCTGTGCCGTCTTGGGCCCGATGTCGACGCCTTCCCAGCCCTCGGGGATCCCGTTCTCCACGATGCGCGACGGCGCCGTTTCGCTGAAACGCTCGACGGCGTAATTGTCGACCGGCAGGAGGAGCTGCACTTTCTTGGCCGCGGCTTTTTCGAGGATCTGCTTGGCGAGCTCGAGCTTGTCCTTTTCGAACCGCGACTTGCCGATCGACAGCCCTTTCACCTTCATGAACGTGTAGGCCATCGCGCCGCCGATGAGGATCCTGTCGACCTTGTCGATGAGGTTCTCCACGACCCCGATCTTGTCCGAGACCTTGGAGCCGCCGAGAATCGCGACGAAAGGTTTCTGCGGGTGCTGGATCGCGTCGCCGAGATACTGGATCTCCTTTTCAAGCAGGAAGCCGGCGCCGGACGGAAGATACTTCGTGATCCCCTCGATCGAGGCGTGGGCGCGGTGGCTGGAGCCGAACGCGTCGTTGACGAAGACCTCGCCGTTTTCGGCGAGCGCGCGCGCGAACGCGGGATCGTTCTTCTCCTCGCCGGGGCTGAAACGCAGGTTCTCGAGAAGCGCCACCTGGCAGCCGCCGTCGAGGCGCTTGAGCTCTTCCTTGACGCGCGGACCCGTGTTGTCCGAGCACTGCAGGACTTCCGTCTTGAGGAGCTCCGACAGGCGCTTGGCGGCCGGCGAGAGGCTCATCGACGAAACCGGCTTCCCCTCCGGGCGGCCGAGATGGCTCATCAGAACGACTTTGGCGCCGTGTTCGAGGGCGTACTGGATCGTCGGGAGCGAGGCGCGGATGCGGTTGTCGTCCGTGATCTTCAGGTCCTTGTCGAGCGGGACGTTGAAGTCGACGCGGATCAACGTGCGCTTGTTGCGCAGGTCGAGATCGCGGATCGTCTTTTTCATGTCTCGGACGGCCTTAGCGGCGGGCTTCGACGGGCAGGGTCTTTCCGACGAACACGCAGAGGTCGATCACGCGGTTCGAATAGCCCCACTCGTTGTCGTACCAGCTGAACACCTTGACGAAGTTCTTGTCGATGACGTTGGTGAGCTCGGCGTCGACGATCGAGGAGGCCGGGTTGTTGTTGAAGTCGCGCGAAACGAGCGGCTCCGTGCTGACTTCGAGGATGCCCTTCATCCTGCCCTGGGAAAACTCCTTGAACGCGGCGTTGATCTCTTCCTTCGTGGTTTCCTTCAGGAGCTCGCAGGTGAGGTCGACGACGGAGACGTTCGGGGTCGGGACGCGGATCGCGACGCCGTCCATCTTCCCCTTCAGCTCGGGGACGACCAGGCCGATCGCCTTGGCGGCGCCGGTGGAGGTCGGGATCATCGAAAGCGCGGCCGCGCGCGAACGGCGCAGATCCTTGTGGCCGAGGTCGAGCACGCGCTGGTCGTTGGTGTACGAATGGATCGTCGTCATGAGCCCGCGCTTGATGCCGAACTTGTCCAGGAGGACCTTCGCGATCGGAGCCAGGCAGTTGGTCGTGCACGAGGCGTTCGAGATCACGTGGTGCTTGGCGGGATCGTATTTCTCCTGATTGACGCCCAGGACGATCGTGATGTCCTCGTTCTTGGCGGGCGCGGAGATGATGACTTTCTTGGCGCCGCCCTTCGTCATGTGAACCTCGGCCTTTTCCTTGTCGGTAAAGACGCCGGTCGACTCGACGACGATGTCCACTCCCATGTCGCCCCACGGGATCTGCGCGGGGTCCTTATAAGTCATCACCTTGAGAAGCTTCCCGTTGACGTTCAGCGCGTCCCCCTCGACCTTGACGCTGCCCTCGAAGTTGCCGAGGATGGAATCGTGCTTCAGGAGGTAGGCGTGCGACTCGAGCGGAATGGGGAGATCGTTCACGCCGACGAACTCGATGTCCTTGTTGTTCACGCCGGCGCGGAACACGTTGCGACCGATCCTGCCGAAACCGTTGATACCCACTCGAATTGCCATGTTCAAAAACCTCCTGGATTTGGCTTGGTTAAAAAAGTAGACGATTATTATAGACTTAAGTCGGAGGGACTGTCAAAAGCTTTCAGGCGGGTTACGACGCCGATCCGCTGAGCTCGAGCGCTCGCTTCGCGTCGCTGAAATTGGGATCGATCTCGAGCGCCTTTTTCCACAGCGCGACGCCTTCCTCGTGGTTTCCGTTATGATAGAGCACCATCCCTAAATTTGTATAAGCTCTTGCGCTGGAAGGGTTAAGCTCGATCGACTTCCGGAACATTTTTTCGGCCTTCTCCCATTCCCGCCTGCCCCCGTAAACCATTCCGAGGTTGTTGTAGGCTTGGGCGCCCCGGGGTCTGAGTTCCACAGCCTGCAGGAAGAGCCGTTCCGCCTCGTCCTCCTCCCCCCGGGCGTGATACCAGAGCCCGAGATTGTTACAGGCCTGGGGGTTGGGTTCCTTGGCCAGACAGCGGAGATAGTGCTCTTTAGCCTCATCCGGGCGGCCGAGACCGGTCAGGGCGACCCCCATCCCGAGCTCGATGCGGGGCGAATCGGGCATCAGCCCTTCCGCCTTGCGGTAATAATCCAGCGCGCGGGAAAAATCCTTCTTTTCGAGATAGATGTCCCCGATGTTGTAAAGGTCGACCGCGACGTTCTGTCCCACGAATCCAAGCCGGGTCAGCCACACCGAAAGAACGAGGACCAGCGCGTAAAACGCGGTCCTGCGCCAGGCGACCCGCCCGCTCCCCGCCCACAACCGCTGGAGCTCGGCGATCCCGATGCCCGCCAGGACGAGAAACGCGGGCAGCATGGGCACGCGGTAGCGCGCGTTGATGAAAAAGGCGACGCTGCCGGCCAGGTAGCTCGAGACCCACGCCAGCGCGAGCGCCGCGTGGCGCGCCCGCGACAGGAGCGCCGCCGCAAGGCCCAGAAAAAAAAGCGGGCCGAGCGCGCCGAAGTCGACCCACGGATAGCGCAGGAACGGGTTCAGCGTCTTTTCGAACGCGTAACCGTTGAGGTCCGAGATTTCGTTCACGTCGAAAAAAAGCGCGAACTTCTTCGCCGTCAAGCGGAGGAATTGCGCGGGATGGTTGCGGATGAATTCCTTGGCGCGGCCGGACCAGTACTTCGAAACCTCCGAAGGCTTCAGCGTCCGGCCCAGCTCCTTCTCCGCGATCGCGCGCGAGTCCTCGATCTGCGCCTCGACGTTGGAGCCGGTTCCCTTCGGAGGCTTGAAAACCCCCTCGGCCTCCTCGTTGTTGCCGATGTAGAAATTGAACCCCGCGTGCGACGTCAGGAGGACCGTATCCCGGCCGAGGATAAAATTGTGGGCCGTGACGGGAGCGATCGCGGCCAGCATCGTCAACACGACCGCGGCGGCGGGCAGGAGCGCCTCCCGGCGGCGGACGGCGCGGAACGCCGCCCAGGCGGCGATGCCGAACGCGAAGGGCAGGATTCCCGCCTTCGTCAGGGCCGCGAGGCCGAACAAGAGACCCAGGCCCGCGCCCAGGCGGACCGAGGGCTTCTCCGCGAACCGGCAGGCAAAATAAAACGACGCCGCGTACAGCGGCAGGCTGAGCGCCTCGGAGATCAGCATCCCCTCGTGGAAGAAGAGCGGGCCGTAGACGGCGCCGAGGACGCCCGCGGCGATCGCCGCCCCTCGGGACGCCATCTTCTCCGCGGTTTTGTAGATGAAACCGAGCGTGACGACGCCGAGAAGGATCTGGATCCACTTGACGGCTTCGATCGAGGCGTCCGTCAGCCGGTAGCACACCGCGAGAAAATACGGATAAAGCGGCAAGCCGTAAAAAACGCCCGCCCCTCCCGTCCAGTCCCCCCGGGCGATGCGAAGCGCCCAGTCGTGATAGTACCGGGGATCGAGCAGAACGGGTTCGAAAAAGGGGCTCTGGCGGCTGCTGAAGAAATACGCCCCGCGCACCAGGAGCCCGAGCGCGAGGACCACCCAGAACGCCGGATCCGCCTGCCGCGGGACCGGAGCCTGCGGGGGAACGGGCGCGGACGCGCGCCGGGAGACCGATCGATTCTTCTTGGCCACGTTCGCTTAGAGGTCCTGGAAGAGGACGGTCAGGTTGAACGCGATCCGGTCGGCTTCGAGTCCCGCGGGAAACGGATCGAACGGCGCGGCGTCGCGCAGGCACTTCACGGCGAACTCCTTCACCGAAGCGGGGCAGTCCGACTGCCGGTCGAGCACGCCCGCGCGCTCCAAGCGGCCGTCGGAGCGAAGGACGAAATAAAGCGTGACGGTCCCCTCCCCCGCGTTTTCGCGCGAATAGCGCCTGCGCACGAGGTCGTTTATTTTTTCGCGGATGCCGCCGAAATAACCGACGAAGATCCTCGCCTTTTTCGGCTCGGCCAGCAGATCGGAGGCCTTCGCCACGACCGGCGCGGACGGACGCGGAGCGGGGTCGGCGGCCTTCGCCGGGACCGCTCGCCGAGCCTCGGCCATCACCGCCGGGGACGCGGCCCGCGGTTCCGCCGTCAAGACCGGTGCGGGCGAAGCGGCGGCCCGGTTCGCCGCCTTCGCCTCGGAAACCGTCGGGATTTTCGCGGGTTTTTTGAACTCGGGATAAGCCAGCGGCCGCGGAGTCGCCGCCAGGGCGGTCTTCGAAAGGCGTACGGGAGCGGTCTCCGCGGAAGGAGACGCCACCAGGGAAAGGTCGATCACCGGGACGTCCGGTTTCGCCCAGCGAAACAAAGCGTCGATGCCGACGGGCGAAACCGCCAGCGCGTGCACCGCCAGCGAGAGGACCGCCGCGGCGTGAAGGGGCTTCATGGGCTTCACCAACGCTCCTTCCCTAGAGCTCGATCCGGAATCCGCCCTCCACGTAGCTCTGAGGCGCGGGGTTGAAATTGAGGACGCCGGCCGCGTTGGAAGTGACGAAAGAGCTGTATTCCTCCCCCAGCAGATTCTCGGCGCGGACGAAGATTTCCCATCCGTTTCGATGATAAGACAGGCGGCCGCCCAGTGTCCAGTAATCGTTTATCGGAAACCGGTTGGAGAAATCGTTCAGCGCGAACTGGCCGTAATGTCCGACGGCCTGAGCGGAAACGGTCACGCCGGCGAACGGACCCAGAACGAACCCGCCGGTCCATTTCGATTCGGGAACCAGGGGGACCGCCTTTCCGTCGAAGGCCCCGTTGTCGAACTCGGCGCGGGTGTACGTGTAGTTGGCGAAGAGCTGGAGCCGGTCGCACGGCGCGGTTTCCGCGGCGGCCTCCGCGCCGCTGCGGATCGTGTCGAAGTTCTCGTTTTTGAACGAGGCCGCGTTGAACAGGATCTCTTTTTTCGTCTCCACGTAGAAGAGATCTCCCCGGATCGAACCGAACACCGGATGCGCGTACCGCAGGCCCGCCTCCCGGTGACGCGCCAGCTGGGGGTCGATGTCGGGATTCGAGACCGCCACGCCGGGCGTGTCGAAGATCAGTGTCGCCGCGTCCGGCACCTTGAATGAGTTGGAGGCGCTGGCATAAAGCGCGAGCGGCTCGAAGAGCTTGTATTCGACGCCGATCTTCGGGCTCATGGCGTCCGCCTTCTTCCGCCGCTGGTCGTTCGGGGCCAGAAGGTCGTAAATATCCCAGTCGATGCGGTCCCACCGAGAGCCGGCTTCGAGAATGATCCGGTCGCCCAGATGGACGCGTTCCTGCACGAACCCGCCCAGCGTGCGCCGGTCGATCGCGCTGTCGCCCGGAAAAGAGAAACCGCCTCCGAAATCGAAGAGGCTCGGGTTGTGGATGTCGTCGGTCGACCATTCGACGCCGGCCGAGACATCGCTGCGATAGCGGCCCACCCAGGCCCGCTCCCCTTCCAGGGACCACTCCGCCTGCAGCACGTCCGAATACGTGTCCGTCGTGATGGCGTTCATGCTCGTGCCGCTCGAAAAAGTCTGCGTCGAGTCCTGGTTCCGGTGCCGGTAGCCGGTGACGTTCGTCAGCTCGATGCCCGGCCTTTCCAGATAAAGGCTCGTCTTCCACTCATCCTGCAGCAGCCGGTCGCGAAACTCGTCGCCCGGATGCCCGTCCGGATCCTGCTGACGGCGGTCCCGAAGCATCTCCGTCGCGGTCAGGGGTCCCGCGATCCCGGTCTGCTGCTGGGTGAAATAAAACGAATTCCCCGATTTCAGGACGTCGCTGAATTCGCGGTCCGCCTTGAGGAGAGTCGACACGCCCTCGTGATCCGAATTGCGCCGGTATCCGTCCGTCTCCAGGTCGTGCGCCCCCGCGTAGAAACCGGTGCCGCCGACCGTGCCGGAGACCTCCGCGAAATGTTTGCGCGTGCCGAAATCGCCCAACGCGCTCTCGGTCGCGAGATGGAGCTTCTCGGTGGGCCCTTTCGTCTGGAGAAGGATCGTCCCCGACAGGGCCCCCTCCCCGTAAACCGTCGAGCCGCCGCCGCGGCGGATCTCGATTTGTTTCATAAATTCGACGGGATACAGCTGCCACGTCACCGAGTTGTCGACGGGTTCGACCGCCCGCAATCCGTCCAGCAAGACGAGCGCCTGCTTGCCCTCCCCGCCGAACCCCCGCAGATCGACCCGGGCCGCGAGCCCTCCGCCGAGATCGTCCGTGTAGGAGACCCCCTCCTGCTGGACGAGGAGGCCGGGCACCTGTCCGGGACCTCCCCGCTCGAGCTGCGCCGGGCCCATGACCGTGATGTTTTGCGGCAGATCCGTCGCGACCTCCGCGTTCCGATCGGACGAGAGCCTGGAACCCGACACCACGATCTCCCCGAGATTGAAGATGCGGCTCTCGAGGAGACGCCCGGTGTCCTGCACGGTCTTGGCCGGCAGCGTGAGGAACGTTTCGACCGGCCCCGCCTTCTTTTTCTTCTGCGGGTCGGTCTCGGAATCGGACGCGTGGGCGAGCGGAGGGGACAGGAGGAAAATGATCAATGCCGCGGCGAAAGCGCGGCCGGCGCGTGGTTGCATTTTTTCTGCCTCGGAAAAAAGTGCGTGGACGGTTGTGGGAGGGGCAGGTCTTCTGGCTTTCCGTCGCCTCGACGCCTTCCCGGCCCGAGGCCAGTGGCGATTGTCGAAGCGTTTTGCAAAACCGGATCACAGCGGCGGGACCGCGGCCGATTTTCACGGCCTTCCCTTTTCATGCCCGTTAAGGGCATCCGCCTCCCGTTGTCCGTTAGACTTTAATTCATCGGGCGGGGGCCGTCAAGGCTCCTCGCGGTCCGCCTTCAGCGGCGGCCCGGATAGAGAGCGAGAAAGCGCAGGAACCGGAGAGTGTCGCGGAAGGGATTCACCTGACTTTTCTCGTCCGCGTAAACGCACCGGACCGGCACCGAGCTGACGCGGAACCCCATCCGCGAGGCCTCGAGAAGCATCTCGGACTCGATTTCGAAGCGGTCGGTCCGCAGGCGCAGCCGGGAGACGAGCTCCCGGGAAAGCGCCCGGTATCCGCACTGGGAATCGGGAACGCGTTGTCCGGCGAGAGCGGAGAGGATCGAGGACATGAAACGGTTGGTCAGCCGCCGGACCAGAGGCATCCCTTCGGGGCGGGACATGCGGTTGCCCAGGATGAGCGCCCCGCCCCTGGAGAGCGCTTCGA
>DATJEK010000020.1:0-7617 GCA_035496715.1 Candidatus Eiseniibacteriota bacterium
TCGTCGCTCACAGTTATATTAAATTTCTCCTCCAAATACATAACACACTCGACCCGGCTCATCGAGTCTGCACCCAAGTCCTGAGTTAACCTTTTCTCCGGCAGCAACAGATTTTCATTCACCCTGAGGTGCTTCGATAAAAGTTGAAGTACCGTTTTTTTGATTTCGATAGAATCCATATAATCCTAAATATAAAAACCCAAGCTTTTGGCTTGGGCTATTGATTTATTAAACTATTTTGGTTGATATTAGATTTTTCTTGAGCCTGAATCCACTTGTCGATCGTCTTTCTCTTGAAGCGCCAGTGCGATCCGACTTTGAAGCCGGGGAGCTTCCCTGCCGAGGCGTGCTTGTAAATCGTCAGCGGCCTCATCCGCAGGTAAGTCGCCAGTTCCTGGACCGTAAAGACGCCGTCGCCATTTTCCACCGCAGCACCTACCGACGTTATTCCGGGTTATCTTGCCGTCTCTCGACTCGCCTTTGACATGCCGGGGTCAACACCCGCATATCAAAAGTAAACGAAGTTTATATGATGTCTTATGTTCTGTCAATATATTTTTATCAATACTAAGCATGTTATTAAAAGCTTATAAATTCTAATATAAAAACCTCATATAGTGTTTTTTAACTTCTTAGACACTATAAGTTGTATTTTGTTGTCTAACGAAGAGGGTTTAGTACTGAACCTTGACGAGGGTGAGGCCGTGCGATTTCGCGGTAGGGCCCGCGCTGGGGCGTTTTTTGGAGGCGATGATGCCGGGAAGAGCTTCCGGAGGGAGCTTCCGTCGACCGACCTCGATCAGAGTTCCGACGATGATCCGGACCATGTGGCGTAAAAAACCGTTTCCCTTGACCTCGATACGCACGAGAGGCCCCTTTGCGGCGATTCGGATCGACCTGATGGTCCGGACGGCGCCTCTCCCCTGGTCGCCGCCGTCCTGGAAGGCGCTGAAATCATGCGTCCCCAGGAGGTGACGCGAGGCCTTCCTCATGAGAGGGAGATCGAGTGGGCCTGGATGCCAAAGGGCGTAGGGTCCCTCTCGGAGGGGCCGGGTGGCGCTTCGCCAGATGTCATAACGGTAGAGTTTGGATTTGGCGGAGAATCGGGCGTGAAACCGGTTGTCGACCGTTTTCGCCGCCCGAACCAGGATGTCGCGGGGCAGGTAGAAGTTCAGCGCGTCCTTGATCTTGCGGTCGGAGAGGCGGCTGGCGGTCTTGAAGTGGGCCACGAGGCCCAGCGCGTGAACGCCGCTGTCGGTCCGGGACGAGGAGACCAAGTCCGTCCTTTCCTTGAAAAGACGGAGCAGGATCTTCTCGAAAATCTCCTGGATCGTCCGGTCCTTGCGCTGGCTCTGCCAGCCTTCGTAACGGGTACCGTCGAAACCGATTAAGAGGCGGACCGTCCGCAAAGGATCTCCGCGATTTGCACGGCGTTCAGGGCCGCGCCCTTGCGGAGCTGGTCGCCGGCCACGAAGAGCCACATCCCCTTGGGAGAGGTCGAATCGCTGCGGATCCGGCCGACGAAGACGTCGTCCTTGCCGGCGGCCTCGATCGGCATCGGAAAGTGGTTCTTGTCACGATCGTCCACGACGCTCACCCCGGGGGCCTGCGCCAGAAGCTGGCGGACGCGGGCGAGATCGGGCTCACGGGTCAGCTCGACGTAGATCGCCTCCGAGTGCGCCCGGAAAACGGGGACGCGGACGGTGGTCGCCGTGACCTTGATCTTTTCGCTGTGGAAAATCTTCTTCGTCTCTTTCATCATTTTGAGCTCTTCTTCGTTGTAGCCGTCGTCCTTGATCGAGCTGTTGTGCGAGAAGAGATTGAACGCGATCTGATGCGGGAAGACCTCCTTGGTGGCGGGCTTCCCTTCCAGGACCTCGCGGGACTGGGTCTCGAGCTCCTTCATTGCCTTGGCTCCGGCGCCCGAGGCCGCCTGGTAGGTCGAGACGATGATCTTCTTGATCTTGTTGTCCTTGTGGATCGGGAAAAGCGGGACCAGCATGATGATCGTCGAGCAGTTGGGGTTGGCAATGATCCCCTTGTGCTTCTTGATGTCGCGGGGATTGATCTCGGGTACCACGAGCGGGACCTCGGGATCCATCCGGTAGGCGCTCGTGTTGTCGATCACGACGGCTCCCGCGGCGACGGCGAGCGGCGCGAATTTCTTCGAGATCGACCCGCCGGCCGACGCCAGCACGATGTCGACGCCTGCGAACGAGTCCTCTTTCAGCTCCTGGACGACGACATCCCGGTCGCCGAAGCGGTAGCTCTTTCCCGCGGAACGCGCGGACGCCAGAAGGACGAGCTTCTTGACGGGAAACTTGCGCTCCGCGAGGATCTTGATCATCTCTTCGCCGACGGCGCCGGTGGCGCCCATGACGGCGACGGTGTAGGCGGCTTTTTTTCTCATCGCGCCGACCGCTCCATGAGCTGTTCGGCGACGAGGTCGCCGACTTCGCGGGTGCCATAGCCCATTTTGCCGGCAGACAGCGACTTGAGCTTGTGGGCCGTGACATTCATGACCGACCGCTCGATTTCCTGGGCCGCCTCGGTTTCTCCGAGATGGTCCATCATCATGGCGGCCGCGCAGATCGCCGCGAGCGGGTTGATCACGTTCTTGCCCGTGTACTTCGGGGCCGAGCCGCCGATGGGCTCGAACATCGAGACCCCCTGGGGGTTGATGTTGCCGCCCGCCGCAATGCCCATGCCGCCCTGGATCATCGCGCCCAGGTCGGTGATGATGTCGCCGAACATGTTGTCCGTGACGATCACGTCGAACCACTCGGGGTTCTTCACCATCCACATGCAGGTCGCGTCGACGTGCGTGTAGTCGGTCGTGACGTCGGGATACTCCTTCGCCATGTCCTGGAAGACCCTCCACCAAAGGTCCCAGGCATAGGTCAGCACGTTGGTCTTGCCGCAGAGTGTGAGCTTTTTGCGCTTGTTGCGCTTGCGGGTCAGCTCGAACGCGTAGCGCAGACAGCGCTCGACGCCTTTGTACGTGTTGCGGGAGATCTGGGTCGCGACTTCTCTCTTGGTGCCTTTGTTCTTGAAGCTGCCCTCGCCCACGTAAAGGCCTTCGTTGTTCTCGCGCACGACCACGAAGTCGATGTCCTCGGGACCCTTGTCCTTCAGAGGAGTCCACACGCCGGGATAGAGCTTCACCGGGCGCAGGTTGATGTACTGCTCGAGGCCGAAACGGGTCTTCAGCAGCAGGCCCTTTTCGATGATGCCCGGCTTCACGTCGGGATGGCCGACGGCGCCGAGGAGGATGGCGTCGAACTTCTTCATGCCCGCCATTTCCTTGTCGGTGAGAACGACTCCGGTCTTCAGGTAGCGCTCTCCGCCGTAATCCAGGTGCGTGAGGTCGAGTTTGAATCCGTTCTTCTTCGAGGACGCGGTGAGGACTTTCAGCGCCTCCGCGGTCACTTCGGGGCCCGTGCCGTCGCCGCCCATGACGGCGATCTTGTAGTTCCTATTCCCCTGCGAACTCTTCTTTTTCATGACTTCCCTTTTCAGCTGCTGTTATTCGATCGCCGGCACGAGTCCCACGATGGGGCTCGACGCGTTGGCGTGCATTTTCTTTTCAATTCTCCCCGCCTCGAAGGCGAGCCGGCCGGAGCGGACGGCGAGCTTCATCGCCTCGGCCATCTTCACGGGATCCTTCGCGCCCGCGATCGCGGTGTTCATGAGGACGCCGTCGGCGCCGAGTTCCATGGCGATCGCCGCGTCCGAAGCCGTGCCCACGCCGGCGTCGACGATCACCGGGATCTTCACCTTCTCGAGGATGAGGCGGATGTTGAGGCGGTTCAGGATCCCCTGTCCCGACCCGATCGGCGCCGCCAGAGGCATGACGCAGGCCGCGCCGGCGTCTTCCAGGCGCTTGGCCATCACGGGGTCGTCGTTCGTGTAGGGCATCACGGTAAAACCTTCTTTTACCAGCTCCTTCGTCGCCTCAAGCAAAGACAGGACGTCGGGCATGAGCGTGCGCTCATCGCCGATCACCTCGAGCTTCACGAGGCTCGACAGCCCGGCCGCGCGGCCCAGACGCGCGGTGCGCAATGCGTCTTCCTTCGTGTAGCATCCGGCCGTGTTCGGCAGGAGGATGTATTTCTTCGGATCCACGAAATCCAGAAGCGATTCTTTCGCGCGGTCGAGGTTGATGCGCCGCACGGCGACGGTCACCATCTCCGCGCCGGAGATCGCGAGCGCCGCCTCCATCTGTCCGAAATTCTCGTACTTCCCGGTGCCGACGATGAGACGGGATTTCATCTCGATCGCGCCGATCCTGAGGGTATCCGTCACGAGGCGGCCTCCACGACGACGTTCTTGTCGACGCACACGAGGCCCTTGGGAGTGATCGTAAATCCCCGCTTGCGGTCCTCTTCGAGATTGTAGCCGATCTGGGCGTTGGGCATCACCTTCACGTGCTTGTCGAGAATGGCGTTCCGGATTTTGGCGTAGCGGCCGACGTCGACGCCTTCGAGCAGAATCGAGTCCTCGATGTCGGCGTAGCTGTTGACGCGGACGTTCGGCGAAAGGATGGACTTCTGAACGGTCCCGCCCGAGATGATGCACCCGTCGCCGACGATCGAGTCGAGGGCCATGCCCCGGCGGCCGCCGAACGCCTGCGCGAAGACGAACTTCGCCGGCGGGTACTGGAGCTGGTAGGTGCGGATCGGCCAGTCGCGGTCGTAAAGGTTGAACTGAGGAACGACCTGGATCAGGTCCATGTTCGCCTCGTAGTAGGCGTCCAGCGTCCCCACGTCGCGCCAGTAAAGCGCGTCTTTTTTGTTCATATCGACGAAGTTGTGGGCGACGACGCGGCGCTTTCCCTCCTGAATCATCTTCGGGATGATGTTTTTCCCGAAGTCGTGCGCGCTGTCCTCGCTGCGGGCGTCTTCCGCGAGCTCCTGCTCGAGCACCTTGCGGTCGAAGATGTAGATACCCATCGAACCGTAGATCTTCGAGGGATCTCCGGGAACGGTCTTCGGATTCGATTTCGGCTTCTCCTCGAAGCCCGCGATCACGTTGTCGGGTCCGACCTCCATCACACCCACCTGCGAGGACTCTTCCACGGGCAGGGGCACGACGCCGATCGTCACATCGGCCTTCGACTCGCGGTGATTCTCGAGCATCTCGGCGTAATTCATCTTGTAAACGTGGTCGCCGGCGAGAATCAGCACCTGATCCGGGTTTTCGATCTGGATCGAATAGATATTCTGGTAGATCGCGTCCGCGGTCCCCTGATACCAGTGGTCGTCGATGCGCTGCTGGGCGGGCACCACGTCGATGTACTCGCCGACTTCCGCGTTCAGGACGTTCCAGCCCATGCGGATGTGTCGCGCCAGCGACATCGACTTGTACTGGACGAGGATATGGATGCGGCGGATGCCGGAATTGATGCAGTTGGAGAGCGTGAAATCGATGATCCGGTAGATCCCCCCAAACGGGACGGCCGGCTTGGCACGGTCCTTCGTCAGGGGAGATAGCCGCTCCCCCTTGCCGCCGGCCATGATAAATGTGAGGAGTTTTTTCATTTAAGTCGTTCGGATGTCAGAGGTTACGGATTAGACGACCGGAAAAGAATTATTATAAGCTCTCGGTGAGGACTTTGGCAAGCGCTTTCAGAAACCCGCCGCCCGCAGCAGCGTGCGGGTGTAGGGGTGCTTCGGGGAGGCGAATACGGCCTCGCGGGGGCCGCTCTCGCAGGTCAGGCCGTCTTTGAGAACCAGCACGTCGTCACTCATGTGCCGGACGACCTTGAGCGCATGGGAGATGAAAAGGTAGGAAACCTGCCGTTCCTCCTGAAGTTTCAGGAGCAGGTTCAGGATCTGGACCTGCACCAGCGCGTCGAGCGCGGAGACGGCCTCGTCACAGACGATCACGGCCGGATCGAGGCTCAGGGCGCGGGAGATGGCCACGCGCTGGCATTCGCCTCCGGAGAGTTCGCGCGGATAGCGGCTAGCGAACCCGGGGTCCAGCTCCACCGCGCGCAGAAGCCGCGCGATCCCCTCCCGATCCCCGCCGGCGAGCCCGTGGATCTCGAAGGGTTCCTTGAGGATTTCTCCGACCTTCATGCGCGGGTTGAGGGACAGAAAGGGTTCCTGGAACACCGCCTGCACCCGACGGCGGAAACGTTTGAGCGCCCCGCCTCCCAGCGCAAAAACGGGCTCGCCTTCAAAAAATACTTCCCCCGCGTCGGGCCGGAGGAGCCCCAACGCGATTTTTGCGAGCGTCGACTTGCCGGAGCCGGATTCTCCCACGATCCCGAGCGTCTTCCCCTTCTCGAGGCGGAAAGAAACGCCGTCGAGGGCCGTGACATGCCGGGAGGGGAAGCGTTTGACGAGACCGCGGGCTTCGAGCATCTAGGCTCCGATTCTTTGCTTGGGGACGGAGCGGGCCAGGTCGACGCCGAAAAGTCTTTTTGTGTAAGCGTTCCCGGGTCGGAAGCCCCCGCCGTCCTTGTCCATGCATTCGACCACCCGCCCCTTTTCCATGACGACGATACGACCCGCATACGCCGCGGCGAGCGGGAGGTCGTGCGTGATAAAAAGGACGGTCAGGGCCTTTTCGCGGCGGATCTCCGCCAAAAGCTCGAGGATTTCGGCTTCCGTCGTGACGTCCAGAGCGGTCGTCGGTTCGTCCGCGACCAGGAGCCGCGGGCCCGCGATCAGCGCCATCGCGATCATCGCCCTCTGCTTGAGGCCGCCCGAAAGTTCATGCGGGTAACTGCGATAGACCCTCTCGGCGTCACGAATGCGCGCCTCCTCCAGGCCTCGCAGCGCCTTCTGCCGGACTTCGGCCGGCGAACCTCCGCGATGGGTCCGGAAAGCTTCGCCCACCTGCTCGCCGACCGTCAGGAGCGGATTGAACGACGAGGCGGGGTCTTGAAAAACGTACGAGATCTCCCCTCCCCGGATCGCCCGGAGATCCGCTTCCGGCAGCCTCAGCAAATCGCGCGCGGTCGCTCCGGGAGGGGCCCAAAGCGCGGAGCCTCCGACGCGCGCCTTCCACAGGAGCCGGCAGATCGAAAGCGCCGTCACGCTTTTGCCGGAACCCGACTCGCCCACGAGAGCGGTGAACGAGCCGTCGTCGACGGAAAACCCGGCGCGGCTCAGCGCCGTCGCGCCGCCGAAAGCGACCGAAAGGTCCTTGATTTCAAGGAGAGGCGGCATGGCGCTCCCCTCTCAGCGACGCGTGAAGGCTTTCGCCCGCCACGTTGGCCGCGAGCACCGTCAAAAAGATCATCGCGCCCGGAAACGCGGTAAGCCACCAGGCGTACCCGAGCGTCGCCTTCCCGTCGGTCAGGATGTTGCCCCAGCTGGGCGCGGGCGGCTGGACGCCGATGCCGAGAAAGCTGAGGCCGCTTTCGAGAAGCACCGCGCTCGAGACTCCCAGCACCGCGTTCACGATCACCGGCGCCAGGGCGTTCGGCACGAGGTGCCGGAACATGAGTCGCGCCGGTCCCGCCCCGAGCGCGCGCGCCGCGAGGACAAACTCCCTCTCTTTCAGGCTCAAGACCTCCGCGCGGACCAGGCGCGCGGTCCCCATCCAGCTCGTGAGCCCGATGATCGCCATGATGTTGAAGATACCGGGGCCGAGAACCGCGATGAC
>DATJEK010000021.1:0-4852 GCA_035496715.1 Candidatus Eiseniibacteriota bacterium
CAGCGGCCGGACGAGTCGGAACGCCTCGTCGGCGCAGGCGAGGCCCGCATTTTCCATCAGGATCAGCGCGGGAATGCCGTAGTCGCGGACGGCACTCTCGTCGATCCGCCGCATCCTTGCGGCGGTGACGGTACGGAGGCTCAATTCAGCCGGTAGCCCATTCGTCTCAAGGGATGCGTGAGACGCGCGACGGCCTCCGAGGCGGACCGTCCCTCGGTGAGATTGTTCAGGCAGACCGCCGCGTAGCCGCGCCGGTTTTTGATTTTGAACACGCGGACTTTCGCGCGGGACAGTTTCTTCAGAGTGCGCTCGGGCATGCGGCTCCTTTCTCGATGACCATCACTTTTTCTCCTTTTTCAGCAGGGCGATCTCCTCTTCGAATTTGACCACGCCGATCCTCCAGAGCAGCCCGAAGAAAGGGCCGAAAAGAAAACCGAGCGCCGCGACGACCGACCCGACCGAGAGAAAGGCCATGAGCGAGGTAAAGATCTTTCCCGCCGCCGTCTGCGGAGCGAACGCGGGTCCCTGTGCCGTCGCGATCATGCTCATGAAATAAAACGAATCGACGTAGGAGAGCTTCTCGATCCGGTGGATGCCGAAGGTCCCCGTCGCCATGACGAGAACGACGAGCGCCGCGGAATACAGGCCGCGGCGTACGGGCGAATGATACGGGTGGCGGTGAGTCATCGCTCAGGAGGCGACCTTGAAAATCGAATAGCCGGGTTTGCTCCGGCGGGTTCCGACCTGCCGCACGGTCCAGGCGTAGGTCTGGCCGGGTTTGAATTTGTCCGCGGGCACGATCCACTCCGAACGATCGCGCGGGACGCGCTCTTTGAGGATCAGCCCCGATTCGACCGCCTGCACCCCTTCATACAGGCGGAAGTCGTAATACTCGGCGGAAGAATTGCCTTCGGCCGACCAGCGGAAGCGGATGCCTTCGGCGGTGAGCTGCGCCCGGTCCGTCGGCTGGATGAGCCGCGGGACCGGCGCGTCCGACAGTTTGCGCATCGACGCGAAGGACGGCGCGGCGAAGAACAGGCAGGCGGCCAGCAAGGCCGCGATCCGCGGCGCCTTCACTCGGCGCTCCCGGCGCGGTAAAGAACGACGTTCGCCTTTTCGAGGGTGGCGAGGCCTTCGCGCACCATGCCGTCGAGGTGCGGAAGGAACCGGTCGATTTTTTCTTCGCTGTCCACGATCTCGACGATCACGGGCAGGTCCTCCGACAGGCGGAGGATTTTCGCCGTGTGGATGCGGCTGTTGCGCCCGAAGCCGAGGAACCCCTTGATCGCCGTGGCACCGGCCATCCCTTCCCTGCGCGCGAGAAGGACGATTTCCTCGTACAGCGGTTTCCCCTGCCATCGGTCGGATTCCCCGACAAAGATTCTCAGCAGTTTTCCTTCGGCCGGCAGTTTCATGCGTCCCCCCTCAGACGACCTCTCCGATCACGACGCCGATTTTGAAGACGATGAAACCGGCGGCCAGGCTCAGCGCCACGTTCAGGAACGCCCTGAACAGCTCGCCGTCCTTCAACAGATTTCCCGTCTCGAGCATGAATGTCGAAAAAGTCGTGAAAGCGCCGCAAAAACCCGTCATCATCAGGACGCGTCCCTCCGGCCCCAGCAAAAATTTTTCGTCCGCGACCGCGCTCAAAAAACCGATGAGGAAGCATCCCGCCAGATTGACGACGAGTGTCCCGTACGGGAACGAGCTCCCGAAGCAGCGCTGAGCGAAGCCCGCGAGGTAATAACGCGAAAAACCTCCCGCGAGACTGCCGGCGGCCAGAAAGAGAATTTTGGTCATCGCCATCCCAGCAAACGAGGCAGATCGACGGCCGTCATTCCCGCCAGAACGACCGCCTGTCCTCGCAGACTCATCTTTCCGATCTCGGCGAGGAAGAGGCGCGGAGTCGTCTTCTTGACGAAAAGAAGAGGAAGAAAAAAAAGGGCTTGCACGGCCGAAACGAAGAGAAAACCCGGCGCCAGCGCCAGATAAGACAGGGGCGGCGACTGCGGCAGGGCCGAAAACAGGGCGGGCGCCCGCCTCTGCAGGCAGAGCCCCAGGAAGGAAGCGCCCAGATTGGCCGCGAAAACCGCCAAAAGCGACCAGGATATGCCCAGGCCGCTCACTCGACGCAGATAAGACCCTTCCGCCGTGAGCATCAGCGCGCTCACGAGCACGCTCCAGGAACCGAATTGACCGAACAGGACGAATTGCCGGCCCCACGAAGAAAGCTCCGGCAGATACTCGACGGGGAGAAACCAGGAGGCCGAAAGGAGCCAGAGCGCGGCGACGACGATCATGACCGGCAGGGCGGCGGCTCCCATGACCAGCGCTTTTCGCGATTCTTCGCTCATGAGATTAGTCTACTATTTTGCCGCGCGTTTCGCAAACGCGGACGCCCGGCTTCAAGCGAAAGTGACCAGCGAGCGCACCGGGTGACCCGCCAGGCGCCGCCGTCCCTTCAGTCCGTCGAGTTCGATGAGGAACCAGATCCCGACGATGTCCGCGCCCAGACGGCCGAGGAGGTCCACTGCGGCGCGGGCCGTCCCGCCGGTCGCCAGTACGTCGTCCACGATGACGACCTTCTCCCCTTTGCGCACGGCGTCCGCGTGGATCTCGACGACCGACGTGTTGTATTCGAGCTCATAGGACATGGAGAGTTTTTTATGCGGCAGCTTCCCTTCCTTGCGGACCGGGATGAAGCCGGCGCCGAGCGCGTAAGCCAGGGCGGCCCCCAGGATGAAGCCGCGCGACTCGATGGAGACGATATGGTCGATCCGTCCCTCGGCGAGCCCCGCGAAGCCGCGGACCGCGGCGCGAAAAAGCCGGGGGTCCTGCAGGAGGGGGGTGATGTCACGGAACAAAATCCCCTCCTTGGGAAAGTCGGGGATCGCCCGGATGCCGGTTTTCAGGCGCTTCGCCAGGACGGAATCTTTCATGGAACGATCTCGACCGGCGTGCCGGGCTCGACGCGATCGAAAAGGTCGACCACGTCGCGGTTCTTCATCCGGATGCATCCGTGAGAGGCGGGCGTGCCGATGAGGCCTTCGTCCGGCGTGCCGTGGATGTAGATCAGGCGGTGGAACGAGTCGACCCGTTTCCCGCTGTTGACGCCCGGCTCGAGTCCCCTCAGCCAGAGGATGCGCGTCGTGATCAGGTCGTCCCCCGAAGGCCGGCGCGAGCGATTGACCTTCGCCGTCTCGGCGGTCCGGACGCGGTTGCGAAACACCGTCATCGCGGGAGAGCCGGCGCCGATCTTGCGGGCGATCGTGTGCCGGCCGGTGGGCGTCTTCTGACTGAGCTGGCGGTTTCCGGTCCCGAATTTCGACGTCGAGACCGGATATTCCTTCACCGCGCGGCCGTCACGCAGCAAGACGAGCTTTTGTTCGGAGACGAAGATTTTGAGCTGGGACGCCGGCGCCTCCGCGCCCGCGGCGCGGGCGAAAAGGAGAAGAGCGAAGACTAAGACGGCGCCGGACTTCATGACGCTACTCTACCCCGCACCGGCCCGTCTGAAAAGCGGATTTTTTAGGAACGTCTCCTCAAGACGTGGCTGAGGGCCCCGTCCACCGAACGGGCGGCGCCGTTCACGGAATCCGTGAGGAATCCGAGTACCGGATTCCTTCCGCGCGGAGCGGCGGTCTCGGCGGGAAGCGGTTCCCGCCGCACGACGGGCGCGGGGCG
The DNA here is from genome assembly GCA_035496715.1 of Candidatus Eiseniibacteriota bacterium. Taxonomy (GTDB): domain Bacteria; phylum Omnitrophota; class Gorgyraeia; order 2-02-FULL-51-18; family 2-02-FULL-51-18; genus DATJEK01. Next base: position 3,685 of record DATJEK010000021.1, read on the forward strand.
TTCATTGTTCGGCCGGATGTTTGTGCGGGGTACGGCGGCAGGTGCCTTCGCGGCCGCGGCCAGGGGCGGAGGCGCGGGCGCGGGTAACGGGGCCTCCTCCACGGCGAATTGACCGAGGGAGGGAGCGGCGGGCGGCGGCTGGAAGATCGCGCTCGGCGCGGGCGCGGCTGTCGCGGACGGCGCCGGCGGCGGCACAGACGGCGAAGGGGACGCTAGAGCCGCCGGCGGCAAAGCCGGAGCGGGCGGCGGAGTATCCGTAACGGCCGCCGTCTCGACGGCCGGCGGAACGACGCTCGGCGGGAGGGTCGAAAACTGGGGATCGAACGGAGCTTCGGCTTTAGCCGGCGCCGGAACGCGCGTCACCTTCCAGTCGCCTTCACGTCGCTCGGCCTCGAAGCGGATCTCGTCGCCGATGCTCGAGGATTCGAGGTATTCCCGGCCGGGAACCTGGTCGTCCCAGACGAATTTGTTGTCGCCCCGCTCTTCGCCGGAATTCTCGTGCGAAACGTAAATGGCCTTGCGGATGATGTCGAGGCCGATGACGTGGCCCGCGATCGTCTGGGCGCCCGCCGCCCACGCCGCCTGGGAAATCAGAAGACCTGCAATGAAAAAAAAGAGCGCCTTTCTCATGGACCCCCTCCTTTCGGCTTCCGAACCATTCCCGGATCAAATTATAACCCGCGCGGATTAAAAACGGATTAAAACAATCTTAATTTTCTTTAATCGCCGGGGCGCGTTTGCCATCGGCCGGAGAATGGGTTACAATCGGGCCATGCGTTTTCCTCGCTTTTTCGGGGCCGGGACCCCTGCTGACGCCGGATCGAGCCCCTTTCCGCTCGCGGCCAAAGCGGTCGTCGAGCACGAAAAGATTGTTTTCATCGCTCTGATCCTCCTCTATCTCCTCCCCCTCTGGTTTTTTCCTTTTTTTCCCACCCAGGACGGCGGATCCCATCTGTTCAATGCCGAGGTCATCCGCCAGTATCACGACCCGTCGCGGACGGACCTGCGCAAGCATTTCGATCTCACGAACGATCTCGACCCGTACTGGACCTCGAACCTCGTCCTCGGCGCCCTGCTGTCGATCGTTCCGCCGCTGATCGCGGAGAAGCTGCTCGTCACGCTCTACCTCGTCCTCTTCCCGGTTTCTCTCCGGTACCTCGTCAAGTCG
>DATJEK010000022.1:0-13253 GCA_035496715.1 Candidatus Eiseniibacteriota bacterium
ACTGCCATCTACCACGCCCGCTTCAACCGCTACCTCCACCACCGCCGCCTGGACGACACGGCCGCCTCGCGCATCTGGTGCTTCGTCGGCGACGGCGAGTCCGACGAGCCGGAGTCGCTGGGCGCCCTCACCGTCGCGGGCCGCGAGAACCTCGACAACCTCGTGTGGGTGGTGAACTGCAACCTCCAGCGCCTCGACGGCCCGGTGCGCGGCAACGGCAAGATCATCCAGGAGCTCGAGAGCCTTTTCCGCGGCGCCGGCTGGAACGTGATCAAGGTGATCTGGGGCTCGGACTGGGACGCGCTCCTCAAGGCCGACACGACCGGGCTCCTCATGAAGCGGATGGAGGAATGCGTCGACGGCGACTACCAGAAATATTCGGTCGAGCCGGGCAGCTACACCCGCAAGCATTTCTTCGGGAAATACCCTGAGCTCGCCAAGATGGTGAACCACCTGAGCGACGAGCAGATCCACAAGATGATCCGCGGCGGCCACGACCCGAAGAAGGTGTACGCGGCGTACAAGGCGGCCATGGAGCACAAGGGCCAGCCGACGGTGATCCTCGCCAAGACCATCAAAGGCTACGGCCTCGGCGAGGCGGGCGAGGGCCGCAACGTCACGCACCAGCAGAAAAAATTGAACGAGAAGGAGCTGCGCGAATTCCGCGCCCGCTTCAACGTCCCCATCAGCGACGAGGAGATCGCGGACACGCCGTTCTACCGCCCGCCGCAGGATTCGCCCGAGATGAAGTACCTGCTGGAGCGCCGCAAGGCGCTCGGCGGCTTCGTGCCGTCGCGCCGCGTGAAACCCGTCGCGCTCGAGCTCCCGGACGCCGGCTACTACGAGGAATTCTGGAAGGGCTCCGACGCCGAGGTCTCGACGACGATGGCGTTCGTCCGGATCCTCACCAAGCTCCTGCGGCATCCGAAGATCGGCCGCCAGGTCGTCCCGATCATCCCGGACGAGGCGCGCACGTTCGGCATGGACGCGCTCTTCCGCCAGATCGGCATCTATTCGCCCAAGGGCCAGCTCTACGAGCCGGTCGACCGGGAGACCCTCCTTTATTACCAGGAGGCCAAGGACGGCCAGATCCTCGAGGAAGGCATCAACGAAGCGGGCTCGATGGCCTCGTTCATCGCCGCCGGCACCTCGTACGCCAACATCGGCGTGCCGATGATCCCGTTCTACATCTACTATTCGATGTTCGGCTTCCAGCGCGTGGGCGACCTCATGTGGCTGGCCGGCGACATCCGCGCGAAGGGCTTCCTCCTCGGCGGCACCGCCGGCCGCACCACCTTGAACGGCGAGGGCCTCCAGCACCAGGACGGGCACAGCCACCTTTTGGCCAGCACGATCCCGTCGATCATGGCGTACGAGCCCGCGTTCGCCTACGAAGTCGCCGTGATCATCCGCGACGGACTCAAGCGGATGTACGTCGACCAGGAAGAGATCTTCTACTACGTTTCCGTGCACAACGAGAATTACGCGATGCCCTCGATGCCGGACGGCTGTGAAGAGGGCATCCTGAACGGCCTCTACAAGTTCCGCGCCGGCGAGACGGGGAAGAAGCACCGCGCGCAGATCCTCGGCAGCGGTTCGATCCTGCGCGAGGCGCTCCGCGCGCAGGCCATCCTCGCCGAACGCTACGACGTCTCGGCCGACGTCTGGAGCGCGACCAACTACAAGAAGCTGCGTTCCGAGGCGCTCGAGGCCCAGCGGTGGAACCGGTTGCACCCCGAGTCGGCGCCGAAAAAGTCCTATCTCGAGAACGCGCTCGCCGGTCAGGACGGCGTTTTCGTCGCGGTTTCCGACAACATGAAGATCGTTCCCGACCAGATCGCGCCCTGGGTGCCGGGAGGCCTCACGACGCTGGGGACCGACGGCTTCGGGCGCAGCGACACCCGCCCGAACCTGCGGCGCTTCTTCGAAGTCGACGCCGAATCCACCGTCGTCGCGACGCTTTACGCGCTGCACCGCGCCGGCAAGGTCGACGCGAAGACCGTGTCCAAGGCGGTCAAGGACCTCGGGGTCGATCCCGAAAAAGTTCACCCGGTCTGTCTCTAAGGAAAAACCCATGGATATCCGGATTCCCAATCTAGGCGAAGGCTCGGACTCGGGCTCGGTCGTCAGCATTTTCGTGAAGGAAGGCGATACCGTCGCCAAGGACCAGACGCTGATCGAGCTCGAAAACGAAAAGGCCGTCGCGCCGATCCCCTCGACCCAGGCGGGCGTCGTCACGAAAATCTACGTCACGGTCGGCCAGAAGGTCTCGGTCGGCACCCCGATCGTCGCCCTGAATGAATCCGGAACCCAGCCCGGTAAATCTGCCGGCCTGGCCGGAAATTCCCCTGCGGCAGCTGTTTCTTCGACTCCGGCTGCCGCAGCTCAACCCGGCCAGGCGCCGATGCCCGCGCGATCTGCAGAGCCCGGGGCATCGGCGCAAGCGCAAGCATCCGACGGTGACTACCGCTATTCGTCCCCTTCGGGCATGCCTCCTCCCGCGTCGCCCACGATCCGCAAGATCGCCCAGGACCTGGGTATCGACCTGACCCGCGTTCGCGGCACCGAGTCCGGCGGGAGGATTTCGATGGGGGACCTCAAGGCCTACATCCAGCATTTGCAGTCGCGCGCCGGCGCCGGTCCCGCGGCCGCGGCCCCGGCCTCCGCGAAACCCGCGCCGCCCCGCGAAAAAATCGATTTCGCGAAGTGGGGCCCGGTCCAGCGCAAGCCCGTCTCGTCGCTCAGGCAGAAGATCGGGCAGAAGATGACCGAGTCCTGGACGACGATCCCGCACGTGACGCAGTTCGACGAGGCCGACATCACGGCGCTCATGGCGCTTCGCAAGAAACACGCGCCCGCCTACGACAAAAAAGGCGCCACGCTCACGCTCACGCCCCTCATCATGAAGGCCTGCGTCGCGGCGCTCAAGAAGCTGCCGGCGTTCAACTCGAGCCTCGACGAAGACGCGCACGAGCTCGTGCTGAAAGAATATTATCATCTCGGTGTCGCGGTCGACACCGAGCAGGGGCTGATCGTGCCGGTCCTGCGCGACGCCGACAAGAAAAACGTCCTGGCGATCGCCAAGGAGCTCGGAGAGCTCGCCGAGCGCACACGCCAGCGGAAAGTCTCGATCGACGACCTGAAAGGCGGCACCTTCACGATCTCGAACCTGGGCTCGATCGGCGGAACGCATTTTACCCCGATCGTGAACGCTCCCGAAGCCGCGATCCTGGGAGTCGGACGGGGGGTCCTTAAGCCCGTCGTCGTGCGCTCCGGGGACAAGTCCGCGGTGGAGCCGCGCACGATGCTGCCCCTGTGCCTTTCCTATGACCATCGCATCGTGGACGGCGCCGACGGCGCCCGATTTATCCGCGAGGTCGTCACGCAGCTCGAAAATTTCAAGGAAGAAGAGGTCAAGATCTGATGAAGAACGTCAAAACCGAAATCGTCGTGATCGGGGCGGGCCCCGGCGGATACGCGGCCGCCTTCTACGCGGCCGACAAGGGCAAGAAGGTGATTCTCGTCGAGCAGGACAAGAGGCTCGGCGGCGTGTGCCTGAACCGCGGGTGCATCCCTTCGAAGGCGTTTTTGCACGCCGCCAAGATGATCCACGAAGCCAAATATTCGACCGAGCGGGGGATCGAGTTCGGCGAGCCGAAGATCCATCTCGACCGGCTGCGCGCCTGGAAAGAATCCGTCTTGTCGAAGCTCGCGCAGGGCATCCAGGGGCTCGCGCAGAAGCGCGGCGTCGAGGTCGTGCAGGGCAAGGGATACTTCGAGGACTCGAACACGATCCGTGTGGAGACGGCCGAGGGCCAGAAGTTCATCCAGTACGACCACGCGATCCTCGCCACGGGCTCCAAGCCGGCGCTTCCCAAGGCGTTCGACCTGGGGAACCCGCGCGTGATGACCTCGACCGAGGCGCTCGAGCTCGAAGACATCCCGAAGGACCTCCTGATCGTGGGCGGCGGCTACATCGGCATGGAGCTGGGGACCGTGTACGCGACGATGGGCAGCCGGGTGGTCCTCGTCGAGGCGCTCCCGTCGATCCTGGCCGGGGCGGATCCCGACCTCGCGCGTCCGGTGATGAAGTTCGCGGAAAAAAATTTCAAGGAAGTGCGCCTGGGGACCAAAGTCTCCAAGATGGCCACCAGCGGCAAGCAGATCAAGGTCTCGGTCGAGCTCGGGAACAAATGCGTCGACGAGCTCTACGACCGCGTGCTCGTGTCGGTCGGCCGGGTGCCGAACTGCGCGGACATCGGCCTGCAGAACACGAAGGTCCAGAAGGACGAAAAAGGCTTCGTCCGCGTCAATTCGAACCAGCAGACCTCCGATCCGTCGATCTTCGCGATCGGCGACGTCGTGGGCGGGCTCATGCTCGCGCACAAGGCTTCGCGCGAGGCGCGCGTCGCCGTCGAGACGCTGACGGGGGAGACGAGCTCGTTCGAGAACGTCGTCATCCCGGCCGTCGTCTTCACCGACCCCGAGGTCGCCTGGTGCGGGCTGACCGAGGCCGACGCGAAGGCCAGGGGCATCGAGGTCCGCGTTTCCAAGTTCAGCTGGGGCGCTTCGGGCCGCGCGCTGTCGACCGACAAGCCCGAAGGCCTGACCAAGCTCATCGTCGAGCCCGAAAGCGAGAGAGTCCTCGGCGTCGGGATCGTGGGCGCGGGCGCGGGAGAGCTCATCAGCGAGGGTGTCCTGGCCGTGGAAATGGGCGCGACCGTCCGCGACCTGGCCCAGACCGTGCACCCGCATCCGACCCTCTCGGAAACCATCATGGAAGCCGCGGAAGTTTTTTACGGCCACTCCACGCACACGCTCGCCATCAAGCGGGTTTAGTGGTATAATAAGTTCATTCCGGAAAGACCCCGTTCGGGGTATTTCTTTTGAGTTCTTCTTAAAGTCTTTTTCTACCTCGTTCAAAATGTGCCGCCACGGATCGCCAAACCCGGAAAGGGTCCCGCCCATGAGCACGAAATTGGACGTCCTTCTGATCGAAGACAACTCCGAAGACATTCAGATGACCCGCGAGACGCTCGCCGGAAACGAGCACATCGGCAAACTGACCATCATCCAGGACGGCGAGACCGCGATCGAGCGACTGCGGGCCATGCGCCGCCCGCACGTGCCGGATCTCATCCTGCTCGATCTGTATCTGCCGAAGCGGACCGGGCTCGAGGTCCTCTTGGAGGTGAAGGGGATGCCGGAGCTGGCCTCGGTGCCGGTCGTCATCCTGACCGCCTCGACGGCGAACGAGGACTTTATCGAGCGCTTCAACATCCGGGCCAGTGCCTGCCTGCAGAAGCCGATCGATCCGACGGCTTTCGAGAGAGTGGCCGGCACGATCGCGGCCTGATCTTCCGCGTTCCATAAAGGGGTTGACGCGCCCCTCGGGAAAGTGTTAGTCCTTTAGGGATGCGACCCCCTCGGATCCTCGTCGTCTACAAGCAAAGCGCCTATCAGGCGTATTTCAACGAGTACCGTCACCCGCGCCTCCACCGCGCCTACCGCGCCGGCGACGACAACCTCGCCCATTTCAAACATTCCCACGGAGTCCACAACGAGACGCTCGCCCGCGTGAGGCGCGCGCTGGATGCCCGCGGCCTGCGCTATGCCTGGCGGCCCCGCGGAGGCCCCCGTCGCGGGCGGTTCGACTGGATCCTGTCGGTGGGAGGGGACGGCACGCTGCTGGAGGCGGCGCACGGCGTCCTCGACGACACGATCGTGCTGGGGGTGAATTCGGATCCGAATCACAGCGTGGGGCGTTTCTGCGCGTCGGACGCGCGTTCGTTCGGAAAGACGCTGGACGCCCTCCTGGCCGGCCGCGCGCCGTTGAAGCGGGTGCGGCGGCTGCGTCTGCGTCTGGACGGCCGGCCCCTGGACGGGCTCGTCCTCAACGACGTGCTGGTCGCGCACTCGAACCCGGCGGCGATGAGTCACTATGTGCTTTCGATCGGCCGCGTCTCCGAGCAGCAGAGAAGCTCGGGCATCTGGTTCGCGACCGCCGCGGGGTCGACCGGCGCCGTCCAGTCCGGAGGCGGCCGGCGGCTGCCGCTGGACTCCGCGAGCTATCAGTATCTTCCGCGCGAGCTGTATGCCGGAGAGCTTCACGCAGCCGCGCGCGGGCCCTATAAACTCAAAGGGGGCGTCCTCTCGTCCGGCCGGAAGGTCCGGCTCCGTTCCCTCATGCGGGAGGGGCGCGTGTACGTCGACGGAGCCCATCGCAGTTTTCCGCTCAAATACGGGTCGGTCCTCGAGATCGAGAGCGCCTCCCGGCCTCTCTTGCTGGTTCATCCGTAACTGATTAAGATACAATAAGTTACAAAAGAAGTATCTTTCCGTGGCAATTCCCCTCTTCCCGGTGTAGAATAGATTTCCCTATAAGAGGAGATACCAGCCATGTCCGAGACCACCTTCAATTCCAACCGTAAGATCGACGAAGCGCTTCAGCTTTTGAACGAAGCGGCGAAAGAGAAGAAAGACGAGCTGCGCCGGCTTCTGGGTGAAAAATATTCCAGCATCAAGGAAGCTCTCACCGAGGTCGCGCTGAACAACAAGGAAGTGCTCGGCAACGTCCGGCGCCTCGCGCAGGATTCGATCGAGGAAGGGCAGGAGCGCTTCACCGAGACCGTCGAGACCATCGACACCGAAGTCCGCAAGAACCCCTGGCCCTACATCGGCGGCGCGGCCGCCGTGGCCCTGCTTTTGGGCTTCGTCCTGGGCAATTCCAAGCGATGATCCAGGGACTTCTGCGAAAGCTCTCCGCCGTCGCCTACGACGTCACCGTCGGGCTTTTGCAGCAGTACAAACGCACGACCATCGGCCTGGCACGGATCGAGCTGGCGGCGCTGTACGTGCGCGCCGTCAAGCTCATCCGCCAGGAGTGCATGATTTTCACGCTCCTCCTCTTCGCGATGATCTTCTTGGCGAACGTGTTCGCCGTCATCCAGATGGCGATCCTCCTCTACGCGCCGTGGAGCGTCCCCGGACGCATCGCGGCGGCCATCGGTTTCGGAATCGTCTCGGCGGTCCTGCCGCTTCTGGCGGTGCTGAAATTCTTCTCCGAAAAGCGCTGGATGGAGATGACGAAGGCCGAGGAGCTGATCGCCCGCGCGATGGAATCCGGCCCCGGAACGAACGGCACGGGCTGAATCCTCCCATGAAACGGAAAACCTCCAAAAGGACGCCGGCCCCGGCGCCCAGCGTCACGGTCATCATCGAAATTCCCAAGGGCAGCCGCAACAAATACGAGTACGACAAGGAGCGGCGCGCGCTCAAGTTCGACCGGATGCTGTTTTCGGCGGTGCATTACCCGAGCGACTACGGTTTTATCCCGAACACGCTCGCCCAGGACGGCGATCCGCTGGACGCGCTCGTGCTGGTGTGGGAACCCACGTTTCCGGGCTGCATGATCGAGGCGAGGCCGGTCGGCCTCTTCAAAATGTGGGACGAAAAAGGGCCCGATGAGAAAATCCTCTGTGTGCCGCTGCACGACCCGTTCTGGAGCTACATCCACCAGCTTTCGGACGTGCCGCAGCACCTCCTGAAAGAAGTCGAGCATTTCTTCGCGGTGTACAAAGACCTGGAAAAGAAGAAGACCGGGGTGGAGGGCTGGCAGGACCGCCCGTCGGCGCTTCGCATCATCCGGGAGGCCGAGGCCCGTTTCGGCCGCGACCAGAAAAGCGCCGAGTGGACGGTGCCGGCGCTTCCCGTTCTTCCTAAGCCGACCCCGCGTTCCCGCTGAGAAAGTCCCCCGAAGACCCGTCTTTTTTCCACGCGTAAAGAATCGCTTCCGTCGTCGTCTCCCAGGCGATCCGTCCGTCGCGGTCGAGACCCACGGCCCCGAAGGAATGGCCGGCCGCGCGGGCCTCGGCGAAGGACCGCGCGAACGCCTCCGCGAGCGTCAGTCCGTCGCGGACGCGGACCGCGATCCGCACGGCGAGGCCCTGATCCAGGATCTCCTCGCCGGTGCCCGTCGCCGAGACGGCGGAGAAACGGTCCGCGAAATCGGCGGCCGGGGTGCCGCTGTCGCTGACGCGGCCGGGAGTCTCGTAGCCGCGTCCGCCCGTGGACGTCGCCGCGGCCAGGCGGCCCGCCGCGTCGAGCGCGCAGGCGCCGACCGTATCCGATCCGCGGGACCCGGCGCCGGTGTTGCGCCATTTTTCCCATCGATCCAGCACTTCGCGCGTGCGGGGGTCCTCGGAGCGGAATCCCCGCGAAAGGGCGAAGGCGGCCGCGCCCTCTCCGGCGAGCACGCGGAATTCCTCGCCCAGGAGCTCGCGCGCCGCGAGGACGGGGTTTTTAAGATTCTCCACGTTGAGCACCGCGGCGAACCGGCCGGACGCCCCGTCCATCACGGAGGCCGAAAGCCGCGCGCGGCCGTCGGCCTGCACGCGCGAGCCGGTGCCGGCGTTGAAGTCGGGGTCGTCTTCCAAAAGGCGCACGGCGTGAACGGCCGCTTCGAGCGCGTTCCCCCGTGTCAGGACGCCGTAGGCGGAGTCCGCGAATTCCGAGAGCTTGCGCCGGACGCGTTCGCGCCGGACGGAATCCCGGATCGCGGCGCCGGCGCCGCCGTGGAGGATGATCGTAGGAGTGGCCATGAGGCGATTTTACCATTTTTTCCGGGTAAAACGGCCGGGGCGATGTTATAATAGCCTCATTCCGGAAATACCGAACCGCTTGCCGAGCTTTCCCTTATGACATCGCAACTGCTTCATGACTGGCTGAACCGTTTGGCGCCGTATCTCTATGCGCCCGCCGTGACTTTCGCGGGCGTTCTCGCGCTCTTTCTCGCGAAGCGGATCGTCTTCAGGCGTCTGGCGGCCTGGGCCGCGAAGACCGCGGTGACCTGGGACGATCTCATCGTCCGCGCCCTGTCCATGCCGCTGAATCTGGTGATCCTGGCCAGCGGCGGCGCCATGTTCGTCTTTCTCCTGCCGCTTCCGGTCGAGGCGGACCACGCGGCGATGACCGTCCTCCAGGGCACCGTGATCCTGGCCGTCGTCCTCTTCGCCGACCGGATGCTCACGGGGCTCCTGGCGCAGAAAGCCGGCTCGGCGGTGTTCGGCTCGGTCTCGCAGGGCGTGATGAAGGGCCTGGTCCGCGGCTTCGTGATCGGGCTGGGCGCGCTGATCTTTCTCGACCTGATCGGCATCTCGATCACGCCGATCCTCGCGTCGCTGGGCATCGGCTCGCTGGCGGTGGCGCTGGCGCTGCAGGACACGCTCTCCAATTTTTTCGCCGGCCTCTACGTCGCCATCGACAAGCCGGTGCGGACCGGCGACTTCGTGAAGATCGAAGGCGGGTTCGAGGGATACGTGATCGACGTCGGCTGGCGCAGCACGCGCATCCGCGAGCTCGCCAACAACATCATCATCATTCCCAACGCGAAGCTGATGGGCAGCGTGATCAAGAACTTCTACCTGCCCGACAAAGAATACGGCTTCACGATGGAGATGACGATGCATTACGATTGCGATCTGGTGAAGGCGGAGAAGATCCTCGTCGAGGTCGCGACCCAGGTCATGCGTTCGACGCCGGGAGCCGTGAAGGAGTCCGAGTCGTTCGTGCGCTTTCACACCTGGGGCGAATCGTCGATCGGGTTTTCGGTGATCCTCCGCGCCCAGGAATTCGTCGACAACTATCTTTTGAAACATGAGTTCATCAAGGCCGTGCAAGCGCGTTTCCGGAAAGAAGGATACCCTTTTCCTTATCCGACGCGCACCCTGAACGTCGAAAGTCGGACCGTGAAGGACCTGAAGGCCGTCTTGGGCGGCGACGGGGCCGGAACGCGCTAAGCGCTCCGGACCGTTCCGCCCGTTCCATCCGTCGCACCCGCGGGGGGACCCATGCAGGCTACTTTAAAGCTTATCGTATCTCTCCTGGTCGTGATGGCCTGCGTGCTGACCCTGTCGTCGTTCTGGCAGGTTTCGCAGGAGCGCGACCGGCTGAAGGCCGAAACCGAGAGCTCGGCCGAGCTTTTGGCGGCGGGGCTGAGGCAGGCCGCCGAACCCATCCTTTCCGAGAAAAAATTCAAGGATCTCGAGCCGCTCGTCGCGGATTTCTCCGGCCGCAACAACCTCGCCGGCGTCGCCGTGTACGACCCCAAGGGCGCGCTCATCGCCTCCTCTCCGGGTCTGCGCGAGCCGCTGGCCCGCACGCCGGACATCCTGAGGGGCCTCGCCGCGCAGACGGTCCAGTGGAACGAGTCCTACGGGCGCTTTCTGCGGATCGGCGGCGAAGAGATGCACATCTACGCGACGCCCGCGCACGCCAACCGGGACGCCGTCTACGCGATCATGCTCGTTCATCGCACGCTGTACATCCGCGAGCGCGTGTCGGTCATCTGGTTCCGCAACGCGATCCGCTTTCTCGTCCTGGGGGTCCTGATCTCGCTGACGGTGCTCGGCGTGTTCTACACGAGCGTCATGGCGCCGATCCGCCGCACGGCCGACTGGATCAAGGACGTGCGCCTTGGCCATCCGGTGGCGCCGGGCCGGCTCAAGCCGGAGGAGGTCCGCCTCCTGGGGCCCGTCGCGAACGAAGTCTCGAAGCTCGCCGTAAGCCTCGCGAAGGCGCGCGAGGCCGCGGAAGAGGAGGCGCGCCTGCGCCAGTCGTCGGACTCGCTGTGGACGCCGGACCGCCTGAAGGAGTTCGTCCGCGTGAAGATGGACGGCCGCCCGCTTTTCGTCGTCTCCAACCGCGAGCCGTACCAGCACGCGCGAAAAGGCAAGGAGATCGAGGTCGTGGTGCCTGCGTCGGGCCTCGTGACCGCGATCGAACCCGTTCTCAAGGCCTGCGGCGGCACCTGGATCGCCGAGGGAAACGGCGACGCCGACCGGGAAGCGGTCGACGGGAACGACCGCCTGCGCGTGCCGCCGGAAGAGCCCCAGTACACGCTCCGGCGCGTCTGGCTGACGAAGGAGGAAGAGGAGGGTTATTATTACGGGTTCTCGAACGAGGGCCTGTGGCCGCTCTGCCACGTGGCGCACACGCGCCCGACGTTCCGTGAAAGCGACTGGCTCGCCTACGAGGCGGTGAACCGGAAGTTCGCCGAGGCGGTTCTCAAGGAGCTCGAAGGCACGATCGAGCCCTGCGTCCTGATCCAGGACTACCACTTTGCGCTCCTGCCGCGGCTCATCAAGTCGCGCCGCCCCGACGCGCGCGTGACGATCTTTTGGCACATCCCGTGGCCCAACCCCGAATCCTTCGGCATCTGCCCGTGGCAGAAAGAGCTCCTGACCGGCATGCTGGGTTCGGATATCATCGGGTTCCACACCCAGTACCACTGCAACAATTTCCTCCAGACCGTCGACCGGATCCTCGAGTCCCGGATCGACTACGAGCACTTCACGGTCACGCGCGAGGGACAGACGACCTGGGTCAAGCCGTTTCCGATCAGCATCGCGTTCCTCGGCGCGGCCGACGGCGCGGGCGCGCGGGCCGCGATGCCGGACCGGGAAACGCTTCTCAGGCCCTACGGACTGTCGGCGGAGTTCCTCGGCGTGGGAGTCGACCGCATGGATTACACGAAGGGGATCGTCGAGCGCTTTCACAGCGTGGAGCTCTTTCTTGAGAGGAACCCGGAATACGTCGGGCGCTTCACGTTCGTCGAGCTGGGCGCGCCGAGCCGCACGCTCATCCCCAAGTACCAGGAGTTCGTCGCCGAAGTCGAGCGCGAGACCGAGCGAATCAACGCGCGGTTCCGCGCGAAGAACTGGAAAGCGATCCTTCTCCTGAAGAAGCACCACAGCCAGAAAGACATCGCGCCGTTCTACCGCCGCGCGGATCTCTGCATGGTGACGTCGCTGCACGACGGCATGAACCTCGTCGCCAAGGAGTTCGTGACCGCGCGCGACGACGAGCGGGGCGTGCTGATCCTGAGCCAGTTCACGGGCGCCGCCCGCGAGCTGAAGGATTCGCTCATCATCAACCCTTACGACATCGGGCAGGCGGCGGACGCGATCCGCGCGGCTCTGGCGATGCCGGAGTCCGAGCAGGCGGAGCGGATGCGCCGCATGAGGAACCTGCTGAAAGACCGGAACATCTACCGCTGGGCGGCGGACATCATCCAGGAGCTGGCGACCGTGCGGATCGACGTCTCGTCGGCGCCGGCTCGGGTGGCCGAGGGCGTCGGACCGTGAAACCGTTCGGCAGCGACTGGCCGCGCATCTCCCGCCGGCTGGGCGCCGCGAAGAAGAAGCTTCTCCTCCTGGATTTCGACGGCACGCTCGTGTCGATCGCGCGGACGCCCTCGGAGGTGCGCTTCCGGGACCGCACGCAGAAGCTGCTGCGGCAGCTGGCCCGCCGGCCCGATTACCGCCTGGCCATCATCAGCGGCCGCTCGCTGAGGGACCTGAAGGGATTTTTCCGCCTCAAGAACGCGCTGTACGTCGGGAATCACGGGCTCGAGATGTCCGGCGGCCGCCTGCGGCCGCCTCCCGAGGCGCGGCGGGCGCGAAAGATGCGCTTCGCGCTCTGGAAGATCTTCGAAAAGATGAGCGCGGATTTTTACGGCCTGCCGGGGGTCCTTCTGGAGGACAAGGGGCTCACGCTCGGTCTGCATTTCAGGAACGTCGGCCGCGAACACCGTCCGGCGTTCGCCGAGGCCGTCGAGTACCTGCGGAGACACACCCGCGTCGGGGGCCATCCGCTCGTCTGGAAAAAGGGCAAGAAAGTCTGGGAAGTCGTCCCGAAGATCCGATGGCACAAGGGGTTCGCGGCCGCGTATCTGCTGAGACGGCATCGCGGCGCGCTGCCGATTGTCATCGGCGACGACCGCACGGACGAGGACATGTTCAAGGCGATGAGACGGTTCGGGATCACGGTCCGCGTCGGCCCGAGCCGGGCGACGCACGCGCGCTATTACCTGCGCTCCCAGCGGGAAGTGGACCGGCTGCTGGAGGCCCTTTTGAACGCATAAACCGAAGGAGGCGTCCCATGACCAAAGCCGAGAGACCTTTTTACTTCAAGACGCAGCTCAGCCTCGTTTACACGACCGGCCTGAAGGCCAGGAACCTGCGGGAATTGAAGGATCATCTGGAGGTGGTGCCGGAATCGAGCGTCTTTTACCACACCCACCATTTCCTCCAGCAGCACCAGTTCCTGACGCCCGAGCCGCCGAACGATTTCGCCTACTGGGTGACGCACGTGCTCCAGGAGGACCGCATGGGCGAGCGGCTGGCCTCGATCGACACCGTCCGTTTCAACTCGCTGGCCGCGCTGCGCGAGGCGATGCTGGCCGCGCTCGAGGA
>DATJEK010000023.1:0-4956 GCA_035496715.1 Candidatus Eiseniibacteriota bacterium
CGCGAGGGAGGCCTGCTTGCCCTTCAGCCATCCTTCGTTGTGGGCGCGCGCGGCGGCGGATTCGACTTCGAGAGAGAGGATCTGGTTCATGTAGGTCATGAGCTCGGGGGCCATGGTCTCGGTGGCGAGGCGGGCGCCGAAGTAGGATTCCGAGCCGGGTTCCGTCGGCCGCATCTGGGGCGGCGCGCGCGGACGGGCCGACGTGTCGTACGGCAGCGGCGGAACCGGCACGCCGTACAGGTCCGTCTTGCGGCCTTCGAGCATGTCGAGCGCCATGTTGAGCCACTTGATGCCTTCGGCGTAGATCGCCACGGGGCGGCGCTGGTGCTGGTAGTCGTCGGTCAGCTTGCCGTCGGCGTCGGTCGAGAAGTGGAACGGCGGCATCGCGGTGAAGTGCGTGCCCATCATGAACGCGAAACGGATCGTCCAGTACGGGTCGTCGCGGAGGAACGTCGAGCCGGGCTGGTCGAGTCCCCAGGCCTGCGTCATCACGTCTTTGAAATAGGTGTCGAGGCCCGCGTACGATTCCGAGTACGGGTTGTCGCGGTCGAAGTCGATCCGCACGTCCGCGCCCTGGTCGGACGTCGTCACGGCCAGCGTGAAATGCTCCCCGTGCATGAGGTCATAGTTGCCGAGCGAATTGTGCCAGGGCTTGTTGTCGTACATCGGGTCGTCGCGCGTCTCCGCGCCCGCGGAATTGAAACCGATCGCGCGCGGATCCAGGAACTTGATTCCGATCTCCTCCGCCGTGAAATCCGCGCGGCCCGATTCGATCGCGCGGTAGATCGGTTCCGGATTCGTGATCTTGATGTTCTCGGTGTTGGTGTCGCCCATCGTGAGCGAATGGAACAGCGGCTCGAGGACCGCCTTGTACTCCGGATGCTCGCGCAGCCGCGCCAGGAGCGGCCGGATGTTCAGGTAGCGCTGGCCGTTGATCGTGATGTATTCGGAATCGAGGAGCTGGGCGTTGAAGACCTTCGGCGAAGTCTCGCGCGAGAGCTTGAGCCGGTCCTCGATCTTCTTCAGATAGGACGGTTCGAGCGTGTCGGTCTTGGGGGCCGGCGCGCGGCGTTCCGAATGGATGCGCTCGCGCAGCACGCGGAAGATTTCCTCGTACAGGCGCGCGACCACGGCCGGAGGCGGGTTGTGCTTCCGGACAAAATCGCTGACCTCGATGCCGCGCACGAAGCTCATGTCGTAGATCAGTTCCCGGTATTTCCCCTTGTATTTGTCGTGGTCCGGCGACTCCTGGGGGATCGGGACGTCGCGGTCGGTGATGTCGTACACGCGCGGGAAAAGCTCCTTCACGGGCTCGGGCAGGGCCTGGAGGTAGAGAGCCTGCTTCTTCGCCTTGTCGAACGGCGGCAGCATGACGCCGGTCCCCTCGCGGTCCCAGCGGGCTGTGATCAGGCGCTCGCTCAGGATCTTGCGCACGGTGATCTGCCTCTCCCCCGGCTTCAGCACGAACACCGTCAGCGACTCGCTGCCGCCGGTGCCGAAACCCGTCACGCGCTCCCCGGCGTGGACGTAGGCGTACACGTTCGCGGTCGTCGTGCCGCGGCCTTCGGCGAACTTGTAGACGCGACCGTTCTGGTCGGTGAGGCGAAGAAGCGAAAGGTCGTCGAGGAGGTCGAGCGAAGCGTTCGTGTGCCGCTTCCAGACGTCGTCGACGCCGGTGACGTGCACCACGTGGTCCGTCGGCTGGTTGCCCAGCGGCACGGACCGCTTGGCCGGGTCGAACGTGACGACCCAGCTTTCGAAATTGAGGTTCAGCGGCTGAGGCGTGCGGGGCTGTGAGACGGTGCGGCGGGCGCACTCCTCGGCGGCCGCGGCTTTCTTGACTTGATAGCCGGTGTCCGGATCGATGATGCGGATCCGGGGATCCTTGAACGTGATCTTGCCGAACACCTCGTCCAGGTCTTCCGGATGCGCGCGCATCGCCCGCGCCAGTCGGATCGCCTCCTCCACGGTGATCGCGTCGCCGGCCGCCAGCGCCGCCAGCCGGCCGATGTCGTCGGACCCCGTGACGTAATAGAAATTCTGTCCGAATACCGACGGCCGGTGCAGCTGCGCGACCTTGAAAAGCGCGTACTGGTAGGCGATCGTCGCCGCGGCGTAGTCCGCGTCGCTGAACTCGCCGGCCGGGTTGGTGAAAAAGGTGAGGTCCGGCAGCCCCATCGACAGGCGGATGTCCTCGTAGATCTGCCAGGCGCGCGACTGCGTCTCCAGAAGCCGGGCGGTCTTGCGCGCCAGGTCCGCGGAGGGGATCGTCAGGCTGCTGAACGCGAACGTCACCGATTCGGGATATTTGTAGTTGGGGAAGGTCAGCAGCGTCTCGTGACCCGTGCGGTCCAGCACGAGAAGCTCGACGTCGACCATCTTGTCGTCGCCGCGCTCTTTGGAAATGATCCTCTTCTTGAAGACGGCCGACAGGACGAGCGCGTCCCCCGCCACGGCGGGAAAGCCGATCACGTTGTGGACGAGAAAGGTGTTCTGGATGATCTCCAGATAGCGGTAGAAGGCCGCCGGGCGCGTGCGCTCGGGCTTCAGCATCTCCTCCTTCACGATCTTCGAGATCACCGAGAAGAAGTAGGCCTGCTGCGGCGAGTCCTTGGGGAGATCGCGGAAGAGATTGCGCAGGACCTCGTACTGGGACTTCGTGAGATCCGCATCCTGGGACCACTCTTTCAGCCTCTCGATCTCCTCGCGGATGCGGTAGACCAGATTGAGCGTCTTGAGGCCGGCATCGGAATCGGAGGGTTCGCCGGTGTACTCGGCGTACGGCGTGCCGACGTAATTCTGCTCGATGAGCGAGCGCGTCTTCCCGCCGAGGCCGAACTCGAGGATGAGGTCCGCATCCTGCTGGTCGGCGAGACGGGCCGTTTCGCTCGAATACATCGGCTCGTCGACGATCCCCAGCACGGCGAGCGCCACGTCGACGTTCGTGGTGAGGATGCCCTGGTTGTTGTTGGAGATGATCGGGACCCTCGGCGTCAGGAAAAAGATGTTGTTCTCGTTGATGAACTCGTCGAGCACGTTGCGCGCCTTGGCCATTTTCTTGGAATGCGCGATGAACTTCGTCTTGGCCTTGAGCTCCTTGACCTCCGCCCCCGGGTACACGCGCCGCATGTAGGCGTCGAACTCCGGCTTGACGGTCTCGGAAACGTAGATGTTGATCTGCTCCTCGGGCCCCTGCGAATAGAACTTGTGCACCTCGACGTCCTCGGGAAAGCGCTCCCGCAGGTCGCGCAGGATTTCCGAGAGCGCGTCCGTCTTGAGCCCGATCACGTGGTAGTCCTGGTTGACTTCCTCGTCGGCGCAGCCCAGGAGGCACGGCGTGAACTTCTGCGCGAACTTCACGCCGTCGCCCACGGAAAGGGAGCCGGCGGCGATCGCGGCCGTGAGGATGCCGAAGCTCTCGCCGGTGTACGCCTTCACCTCGATCGGGACGCCGCTGCGGCGGGCCTCCTCCAGAAAATAGGCGTGCAGGGCCAGATTGTGGACGACGAACGCCGCGCCGATGAATCCGCCGCGCTCCTTGGCGTCCTTCGGCATGGGATTCGAATCCGAGAAGAAAAGCCGTGAGGGGTCGGGGACTCCGTCGCGCATGAATCCCAGGGCCTCCGCGGCCTCGTTGTAGATCCGCCTCACTTCCGGATAGCCGGAGTCGTAGAGCTTGCTGCCGAGGTTGCGATAGACGTCACGGCTGCCGAGGCCGGGGAAAAAGCCGACGACCTGCGTCGGCGGGACCACCGCCAGACGCGCGCCGCCGGTCTCGGGAGTCTCGGCGGCCGCGGGCACCCTCTCGAGCGCCGGAAGCGTGCGTTCGACGGCGGTCGCCGCCGAGCGGTTGCGGTCGTCGAACACCTGCCTGGCGGCCGCGACTTCGGGCGCTTCGACCGTGAGCCGGGCCGCGTCGGCCAGCGGCGTCAGGACGTCGAGATAACGGTGCGCCGCTTCCTCGTAGCGCACGCCGTCGCGGCGGGCGCGCAGAAGATCCTTTTCGAGGAGGCTGCCGGCGCGGCCGTCCTTCGAGGCGTTCCGGGCGGCCTTGGGCGCCTCCCGGCGGAGCGTCGACAAAAGCAGTTTTTCGTATTTGGCCTGATTGGTCTCCTGCGTGACGACGGGGGTCAGGACGGCGTACGAATAGCCGTTTTCCTTGAAGAGAGACTTGAGGTGCGGCGTGTGATAGCCGCCGGAGATGAGGACCGCCACCTTGAGTTTCTCGTCCTTCAGGATCCGCCGGGCGTTGTCGACGAACGCGAGGTCGCGACGGCTCACCGATTCGTAGAAACTCTCGAGGGATTTCTTGCCCTCTTCCAGCACGTCGCGGTAGGTCAGCAGATCGTCGAAATATCCCTGTTCGGCGAGCTTCCGGTTCAGGAACGCCAGGCACGCGACCGTCGCGAAATCCCGCTCGTTGGCGCGGAAAAGGAGGAAGTCCTTGGTGCTCATCTGGATCCGGTAGGCAGTGCTCAGGAGCCGCGCGTAGCGGTCGATCGCCCGGAGGAGCTTCTGGTCCTCGTTCTCGAGCGTCGCCAGATAAACGCGGTCCTCGAGCCGGACGAGCTCGTCGATCACGTCGTCGAGGTCGAGCGCCGAGAACTGGGCCAGATATTCCGAATAGCGCACGAGGTTCGGCGATTTCGAGCCTTCGATGCCGAGCCGGCGGGCGGCGTCGAACACGTTGGACAGGCAGGCGGACTGGTACGCCTTCTGGTCTTTGGACGCGCCGGCCACCGCCAGGCGCGCGGTCAGCTCGTCCAGCCCTCCCCGCTTCTCGATCTCGGCGACGAGCGCCGCCTGCTCGAGGTTGGCGAGGTCGAAATCGATGGCCTGCTCTTTCTCTTTCCGCGCCCGCAGGCGCGCCACGTTCGGCAGGTCCGCGAGGTCTATTTTTTTTCGCTCGGCGAGATCCAGCAGCCCGTCGAGGTCCTGGTCCACCGAGACTCCCTC
>DATJEK010000024.1:0-13766 GCA_035496715.1 Candidatus Eiseniibacteriota bacterium
GAGCCGCGAAAAAGATCGGGTGCTTCCCGAGCGTGCCGACGAGGCGGTCGAAGGAAAACTGCTCGTCCGGGTCCATCCCGGTCTTGTAGATCGGGACGACCACCGCCACCTTGCCGCCGGAGGCGGTCATCGCGCCGCCCCTTCGAGCGCGGAACGGACGGTCTTCGCGAGGACGGCCGCCTCGTGCGTCTCGAGCACGCGACGCCGGCCGGTTTTCCCCGCCGCCGTCCGCGCGGCCGCGTCGGAGAGGAAACGCGCGGCCTCCCCGGCCATCCGTTCCGTGTCCGGAAACGGCACCGACGCGCCCGCGTCCGAACGAACGACTTCGGGCGAGCCGCCGCGGCCCTCGAAGCAAAGCACGGGTTTTTCCAGCAAAAGGCTTTCCATCACGACGAGGGGCAGAGGGTCTTCCCTCGAGGTCATCAAAAAAACGTCGAACTGGGCGTAAAACGGATACGGATTCGCGAGAAAGCCGAGGAAACGGACCGAATCGCCGGTCTCCCCCGCCTCCGCCAGAAGCCGCGCCCGGTCCTCCTCCGGAATCTCGCCGATCCACACGAAACGGATCTTCTTTCCGGGCATCCGGGCGCGGATCGCGGCGGCCGCCTTCAGCCAAAGGTCGACGCCCTTGCGGCGCCAGTCCCGCCCGGCCCCGCCGACGAGCGCGTCCCATCCGGCGCGCAGGTTTTCGGCGGGCGTCTCACCCGCGAGGCGCAGCACCCGCTCCGCGTCGATCGCCCCGTAGGCCAGCGCGACTTTCGAGGGCTCGACGCCGATTTTTTCCGTCAGATGACGGCAAACCGCCTCCGAGGTGGCCAGATAAAGCTTCGGCCAGGATTTGAAGGCGTTCATGCGGCGCTCGACGAGCGGATAGTACGCGTCCAGCTCGTACACGTGCAGGACCGCCGGAAGGCCCAGCGGCCTCAGGACGGGCGAGGCCAGCACGGACAGGATGGAGCTCAGGTAGAGGACCGACGGGCGCCAGCGCGCGCAAAGACCGGCGACGGCGAGGCGGTCGCGCAGGAACGCCAGTCCCGACCGCAACCCCGTGACCCGCGACGAGGCGTTGCGGAGGACGAGCACTTCCCCGACGGACTCGAAATCGTCCTTGATGGGCCCGCCGCGGAGGAGGATGAATTTGAACTCGGCCTTGAGCCGGACGCTCATGAAACGGCAGACGTCCAGAGCGGCGCTGGGCGCGCCGGGGTAGGCTTCGTGGACGACCGCCAGGACTTTCAGGCTCATGACGGCTTGCGGGCGAGCGCGCAGGAGACCGAATACGGTCCCGGGTCGATGCGGCGAAGGAAGCCCCTTCCGCCGAAAGTCCTCCATAATTTGTTGAACACGCGAAGCGCGAGGCCCGGAGCCGCCCACGGGTATTCGGCGGACACTTCCGCCGTCCGCAGGACCTCGAAGCCTCCTTCCCGGAGAAATCCGGCGAGTTCCTCGGTCGAGGGCCGGTAACCCGTGTCAATGGGGTGCGGATGAATCGGAAAACGGCGCGGCACCGTGAGGATGAGCCAGCCGCCGGGCCTGAGGACGGCCGCCAGGTTCCGGAGCACGGCGGCGCGGTCGAGGACGTGCTCGAGGAAGTTGGCGCAGAGCGCCGCGTCGACGACGCCGGTCTTCGCTCGCAGAGTCTCCGGGGTCTCCAGCGTCAGGTCGGCCACCACGTCGACGCCGAGGCCGGGCTCCTTGTCCGCGTAGACGATCCGCACGGCGCGGCCGCGCAGGGGCCGGAAGATCCGGTAGTCGATATACGGCTGCTCGACGCAGCGGTACTCTTCCGAGGACGACGCCGCGTCGAGAACGACCCCTCCGTCGAGCGGAATATCCCTGAGGACTCCGCCGATCCATTCCGCCTCGCGCGTGAACATTCATTTATTGTAACAGAAGGGTCCGGTGCTAGAATAGCGGCTTAAAAGGAGATCCGCATGATCGTCGTCACCGGCGGAGCCGGCTTCATCGGAAGCGTGCTCGCCTGGAAGTTCAACCAGCTCGGGGAAAAGGACCTTCTCCTCGTCGACCAGAAGGCCCGGGGGTCGGCCAAGTGGAAGAACGTCGAGAAGCGCGCGTTCCGCGACTACCTCGAATCGGACGAGTTCATCTGGCGCCTCGAGGACGGCATGTTCGACGGAAAGATCCGCGCGATCTTCCACATGGGCGCCTGCTCCGACACCACCGAGATGGACCGGAACTACCTGCGCGAGAACAATTCGGGCTACTCGGAACGGATCGCCGGATGGTGCCTGAAAAACAACGTCTACCTCTCCTACGCCTCGAGCGCCGCTACTTACGGCGAGGGCGAAAAAGGCTTTTCGGACGACGACGACCTCACGTCGGCGCTCCGTCCGCTCAATCCCTACGGCCAGTCGAAGCTCGACTTCGACAACTGGGTCCTGAAACACGGCTTCGAGAAGAAGATCACGGGCTTCCGCTTCTTCAACGTGTACGGGCCGAACGAATACCACAAGGGCGCCATGCGCAGCATGGTCCACAAGGGCTACGAGCAGGTCACGGCCGAAGGAAAGCTGCGCCTCTTCAAATCCTACCGCCCGGAATACCCGGACGGCGGCCAGAAGCGGGATTTCGTGTACGTGAAGGACATCGTCGACGCGATGCTCTGGTTCCACGAAAACCCTTCGCGCAAGGGCATCTTCAACCTGGGGGCGGGGACGGCGCAGAGCTGGAACGAGCTGGCGGACGCGCTCTTCAAGGCGGCGGGAAAACCGAAAAAAATCGAGTACATCGACATGCCGGAGTCGATCCGGAACCAGTACCAGTACTACACGGCGGCGGACCTCACGAAGCTGCGCAAGGCGGGCTGCCCGACGGCGTTCCGCGACGTCGATCAGGGGGTGAGCGACTACGTGCGAAATTACCTGAGCAAGGAAGACCCCTACCTCTAAATCCGGGCCCGCCCGTACAAAAAGTCTAAAATCTACTCTGCCTTCGCGGCCTTCTTATAAGCCTCGAAAGCGGGTTTCTTGCTGAAATCCTCCCGCACGAGCCCGAAATAATCGGTCCCCGTCTTGAAATGGTCCGGCGTGTCGCGGAAAAACGCCCAGAACACCTTTTCTACGCCCGGCCAGGCGAGCGACTTTCCGTAAACTTTTTCCACCCAGGCGGCCTGGGCCGCCTCGTCCGGGTTCTCCCCCAGCCACCAGTTCGCGGTCTTCGCCGGCGGCCGCACGCCCGGGCAGCCGATCTCGGTGATCCACACGGGCTTGGCCGAGTCGCCGTTTTTCTCCATGACTTTCTGCGCGCCGCGCACGACCCCGCGCATCGTCGCGACCGCGTCGCCCCGCAGGGGGTCGGCGAACGGGTGGACGTTCACGATGTCGAAGAACGGCCCTCCCCCGTTTTTGTAAACGTTCCTCAGCGGGAACACCGCGCCGCCCGACAGGCCGCCGAGCACCACGCGGGCGGTCGGGTCCTCGGCCTTGATCGCCGGATAGACCCGCTTGAGGAGCGCCGTGTAGGAGACCATGTCGTCCTGCGGCGTCCAGTAGATCGCCTGGTCGGGCTCGTTCCAAACCTCCCAGTACTTCACGCGGTCCTTGAAGTGACGCACGACCTCGCGGGCATAATTCGCGAAGAGTTTCGGGTCGGGCGGGCTGTTCCATTCGCCGCCGGCGAAGGCCGCGTTGTAGTCGAGGAGGCCGAGCACGCGAACGCCCTCGGCCGAGAGGACGTCGACGATCCGGTCGTATTTGCGGAAGTCGAACCGGCCCTTCTCGGGCTCGACGTCGGACCAGATGAAATCCATGCGCACCCAGCCGACGCCTGCTTCGCGCATGAGGACGGCGGCCCGGTCGACCTTGTCGCCGGCGTAATGGTGCGCGTTCCATTCGTGGTCCCACGGGAGAAACTCGAGCACGCCGAAGCGGCTGTCCGAATCGCGGGAGTCTTTCTCCGGGGCGGCCGCCCCGGCGGGCGCCGCGAAGAAGAACACGCCGATGAGGAAGAAGCCCGCGAATCTCATTTCTTCCACGCCAGCGTCATCCCGTCGCGGACGGTCAGGAGAACCGCCTCGACGCGCCGGTCGGCGCGCACGTGCTCGTTGAAGGAGACGATCGCGCGGTCGTCGGCGTCGGCCGGGCTGAGCACGCGGCCGCTCCAGAGAACGTTGTCGGCGACGAGCAGGCCGCCGCGGCGGTCCTTGGGCACGCAGGCCTCCCAGTAATTCACGTAGTTGGACTTGTCGGCGTCGATGAAGACGAGGTCGAACGGGCCCTCGACCGTCTTCAGGGAGTCGAGCGCCTTGCCGAGCTTCTGCTCGATCTTCGCGCCGTGGCTCGAGCGGTTCCACGTGCTCCGGGCGATCTGCGCGGTCTTCTTGTCGACGTCGAGCGTGACGAGGCGGCCCCCGGCGGGCAGGCCCTCGGCCATCGCCAGCGCGCTGTAGCCGGTAAAGGTCCCGATCTCGAGCACGTTCCGCGCGCCCGAGAGCCGGACGAGGAGCCGCAGGAAGTCCCCTTCCACGCGGCCGACGAGCATCCGGGAAAGCTCCGTCTTCGCGCGGGTCTCCCGGGCGAGCGCCTTGAGGAGAGGCGATTCGGGAGCGGAGCAGAGCTCGGCGTAGCGCTCGATCCTCTCGGGGACGATTTCAGGCATCGACGAGCACGTCCTCCCCCTGGACCTTCACGGGGTAGGTTTTCTGGTTGGTGCCGGGGGCGGTCGTGCATTCGCCGGTCTCGACGTTGAACGACCAGGCGTGCCAGGGGCAGATCACCTCGCCGTTTTCGACGGCGCCCTCGTCGAGCGGCCCGCCGCGGTGCGGGCAGACGGCATCGATCGCGAAGAGCTTGCCGCCGGTCCGGAACACGGCGATCTGCGCGCCGTTCACCGGAACGAGAAGCGATTTTCCTTCGGGGATTTCGGAGCTTCGGGCGACGCGGGTCCAGGACATCGGCGCGTTTCTCCTTTTATTTGGCGATCGCGAGCGCGAGCCAGCCGGCGAGAAAGCACAGGCCGCCGACGGGCGTCACGGCGCCCCAGGCTTTCTGGCCGGTCAGCGCGAGCGCGTACAGGCTTCCCGAAAAAAGGACGGTGCCGGCCAGGAAAAGCCACCCCGCCGGCGAGACGGGACCCGAGGCCGGCCGTCCGGCCAGGGCCGCCAGAAGCAGCATCGCCAGCGCGTGCAACCCCTGATAGAGGACGGCGGTCTTCCAGACCTCGACCATGGCCGCGTCGAGGCGCCCCTTCAGCGCGTGCGCGCCGAAAGCCCCCATCGCGACCGTCACGAACATCGAAACCGCGCCCAGCCTCGCCCAGTCCACGCTAGAGGCCCTCCGCGGCGCGCCGGAGGATCGCCTCGACGTCGTTCTCGCGCACGCGCTTGAACCAGACATTGTCCGGCATGAGGAGCACGTTCGGCCCTTCGGCGCAGGAATCGAGGCAGCCCGCTCGGCTGACGCGGACGCGGCCGGCGAGGCCCTTCTCCTTGGCGGATTGTTTCAGGAGCTCCCGCAGCCGGTTTCCGTCCGGCGCGCAGCAGCGGCCCTCTTCGCGGCTGTTTTCGCAGACGAACAGGTATTTTTTGTACGCGGGGAGCGACGTCTCCATCGCTACCGGAGCCGGCGGCAGTTGGTGACGACGATGCGGCCCGGGTGCGACACCGTGGTCTGCACGGCGTCGTCGCGGATCACGAGGATCTCCATCGTGTCCGGGTCGGGCTGGCCGACCGCGCGGAGCACGGACGGCAGGCTGTAACGGGCGGCGTTCACGGGATCGGAGTTGAGCTGGCGCTGGATCTGGTAATGGGTGTCGTCGGGGGTGATCTTTTTCGTGCGGTAGTCGTAGATCCGCGTGCGGACGAGCACGCTTTTCTCGGGGTCGTAAAAATACGTGTTCTCGTACTGGCCTTCGAAGCGCTCCATCCTGCCGTTCTGGAAAAAATATTTGTCCTCTTCGTGCGTGACGATCGTCGAAGTCGTCGCCGCGGAAGCGGCGCCGGCCAGGAAGAGCGCGGGCAAAAGGACCAGGAGAGCCGCTTTACGCATAAACGATGTCCTCCTCGCTTCCGTAAATCTTGAACGGCTCGCCCCACTGGCTGTCGTCGTCCAGGGACCACTCGTTCGCGTCGGGGCGCATGCGGATGCCCCACGCGCCGCCGTAGATCAGCCAGGCGAATCCCGCGCCGGAGTCCGCGATCTTGACGGCGTTCGCCCGCTCGAACAGGCCGTCCGCGGTCACCCCGGTCACGTCGTAGCGGGTCTCCTCGCCGGCGGAGTCGACGAGGATCGCGGCGACGGGGCGCGGCGTGCCCAGCTCGCTGTAGACGAACTGGCCGGAACCCGCGCAATTGGGGTTGTCTTCGACGTCGATCTGCATGGTCTCAGTATAGCAAATTCCCGGGCTTGGCGACGAAATTGACATGACTTGCTGAATTTTAGCATGAATTGCAAAAACAGGCTAGACGCGCGGGCGGCGCCGGAGCTATAATGGAAATCCTTCGAGGAGGTGATGATGCGCGTCGACGTCCAGCCGGATCCCGCGAAAAGAGGTTACCGTGTTCTCCCGTTCGGCCCCATCGATTCCGACACCTACGTCGAATTCCAGGACAAGCTGAAGCCGCTCCTGTCCGCGCAGACGCAGAACCTGCTGATCGACCTCTCCCGCGTCGATTACATCTCCAGCGCCGGCCTCGGCGTCCTCTTCACCACGAAAAAATTCCTGATCGGCAACGGGGGCGAGCTCTACTTCTGCAACCTGAAGCCTCAGATCGCCAAGCTCTTCGAAGTCGTCAAGGCCCTGCCCAAGGAAACGCTGTTCCAGTCGAACGAGGAGGCGGACCAGTATTTCTACAAGATCATGAACGACGAGATCAACCGGCAGAAAGGCATCGAGCCGGCCTGACCCGCGAGGAGGATACGGGATTGCAGATCCGCATCGACCGGCGTCGCGACAAGGAAGGCTACGTGACGGTCGCGCCCCAGGGCTCCATCGACACCGACACGCACGACGAGTTCCGCCGCGCCGTGGAACCGGTCCTCGCGGGCCCGCTGAAGGGCCTCCTCCTCGATCTCGAGCGGGTCGAATACATCTCCAGCGCGGGCCTGGGCGTCCTCTTCTCGATGCAGAAGGCCATGGACAAGATCGGCGCGGAGCTCGTCTTCTGCCACGCCAAGCCCCAGATCCAGAAGCTCTTCGAAACGATCCGCTTCCTGCCGAAAGAGCGCATTTTCCGGAGCCTCGACGAGGCGGACCGGTACTTCTATGACGTCATGAACCGGGAAATCGAACGGCAGAAAAAGCCGTTTTAGCGGGCGGGCTCGGCGGGCGTCGCGGCGCCCTTGGCGGAAAGCATCTTGTGCAGGTCCAGTTTCATCCCCTCCCTCGAATACGACGCGGTGTCCAGGATGTGCGTGTCCATGCGGATCGCGTCCTCGGGACACACCTCGACGCAGAACCCGCAGTAGACGCACATCCCCAGGTCCAGGTCGAACGAGACGGGATATTTCTCGATGTTGGGGTCGGGATGCTCGCCCGCCACGATGTTGATGCAGCGCGCGGGGCAGACGGTCTCGCACATCATGCAGGCCACGCAGCGCGGCGTCCCGTCGGGGCGCTGGGTCAGTCGGTGGCGGGTGCGGGTGCGCTTCGAGAGCGGGCGCTGCTCCTCCGGATACTGGAAGGTCACGGAGCCCTTGTAGAATTTGTGCAGGCCGAAGAGCCGCAGCGTCTGGTAGAAGCCGTTCACGAAAAAATGTTTCGACGTGATCGCCAGCCCCCCGAACAGCATGGGCAGGTAGGTCTGGTCCCACCAGGTCATTTCTTTGCGCTTCATCACCTTGGTCCGGATCGCCACTAGGAAGCCCTCCAGGCGACGACGAGGCTCGTGACGAGCACGTTCACGAGCGACGCCGGGAAAAGGATCTTCCATCCCAGGTGCATCAGCTGGTCGTAGCGGAACCGCGGCAGCGTCCAGCGGATCTGCATGAAGAGCCAGTTGAAAAACGCGACCTTGATCATGAAGGAAAGGACGCCCAGGAGGATGTAGGCGCCGTGCGTGACGGCGATCTCCGCGCCCCAGGGGA
Source organism: Candidatus Eiseniibacteriota bacterium (assembly GCA_035496715.1). Classification (GTDB taxonomy): domain Bacteria; phylum Omnitrophota; class Gorgyraeia; order 2-02-FULL-51-18; family 2-02-FULL-51-18; genus DATJEK01. The sequence continues at coordinate 8,043 of DATJEK010000024.1, forward strand.
AATGAAAGCCCGCGGCGGAAAGGTACGGCACCTGCCAGCCGCCGAAAAAGAAGGTCGTCATGAGGCAGGCTACGAGCACCGTCTCGACGAGGTCGGTCAGGAAGAACATGCCGAACTTCATCCCGCTGTACTCGACGAAATAGCCGATGATCTCCGACTCGCCCTCCGGAAGATCGAACGGGACGCGCTTGGTCTCGGCGAGCGCGGCCGTCATGAAGAGGAAGAACGCGAGCGGCTGGACGAAGATCCCCCACGCCGGCAGCCAGCCGAAGAACGTCCCGCCCTGGTGTTTCACGATCTCCTGGAGACTCAGGCTCCCGTAGCTCAGCACGATGCCCATGATCGAGATCCCCATCGTGATCTCGTACGAGAGCATCTGCGACGCCGCGCGCATGCCGCCCAGGTAGGCGTAGTTGTTGTTGGACGAGAAGCCCGCGAGGATCACGCCGTAGACGCCGAGCGACATCATCGCGAACACGAAGAGCAGTCCCGCGTTCACGTCGGCGACCTGCAGGGCGACGTCGCGGCCGCCGACATGCCAGACGTCGCCGAACGGGATCGCGGAAAACGCGAGCAGCGCGAAGACGACCGAGATCATCGGCGCGAGCGTGTGAAGGAACTTGTCCGCGCCGTCGGGCACGAAGTCTTCCTTGAGGAACATCTTCACGGCGTCGGCGAGCGAATGGAAGAGGCCGAGCTGGTTGGGGAGCCACACGAGCCAGTTGAGCGGGAAAAGCCACTTCGGGAACACGACGTGCGCGCGGTTGGCGCCGAGCCGGTCCTGCATGACGGCGCTCTGCTTGCGCTCGACCCAGGTGAGAAGGCCGGCCAGGTTCAGCACCATGCCGAAGAAGCCGCCGGCGATCGCCAGCTTGATCAGGAAGCCCGCCAGGTCGGCGCTCATTTGCGGCTCCAGAGGAGGCCGGACGAGCCGACCGCCTTGTAGTTCATGTCCTTGAACGCGGCGTTTTCCTTGGCGAGATCGTTGAAGACGTGCTCCGCGCGGGTGTAGTTCCAGGGTGCGCCCAGAAGCGCGCCCAGGTCCGCCAGGATCTGCCACGTCGGGCGCGAGACGCCGAGCGGGTCGACCGCGCGGCGGATCCGCTGGACGCGTCCCTCGAAATTGGTGAAGGTGCCGTCTTTCTCGGCGTACGAGGAGGACGGCAGGAGCACGTCCGCGGCCTCGGCGGTCGGATTTTCGTTCGGGCCTTCGTAGACGACCGTCTTCACCGCCTTGCGCACCGCGGCGAGCGTCTCGGCGCCGTAAATCTTCGCCAGGTCGTGCGAGAAAATGAAAAGCCCTTCGAGTTTCCCGGCCTTGGCCGCCTCGACGACCGGCGTCAGGTCGCCGCCGCCCGGAACCTTCAGGATCTCCGCGGCGCCGGCGGAATTGGGGTTCTTGTCTTTCTTGAGGAGGAAGTCGTCTTCGAATCCTTCCTGGCCGGGCGCGAAGAACGCGACCTGCTCGATCTTGAGGAGGTCCTTGAAGATTTTTTTCACGAGGTGGAGCTCTTCGTTGGTCGACTGCGGCGAGGCGAGCACGCCCCACGCGCCGGGCTTGGCGGCACGGAGCACCGTCGCCGTCTTTTCGAGCGCCATGAGCCATGAAGGATCGGAGCCGTTGGTCGAGCGGGAAATCCTGATTTTCTGTAACCTGTTCTTGTCGATGGGTTTATAGCCGTAGCGCCCTTCGTCGCACATCCACCATTTGTTGACGTCCTGGTTCTCGCGGGGTTTGAGGCGCATCACGCGCTCGGTCTTCAAGTGATACGGGCGCGACTTTTCGTAGTGGATCTGGATGTTGCAGCCGCGCGAGCAGCCCGGGCAGACCGAATCCTGCGAGCCGAGATACCAGACGCGCATCTTGAAGCGGAAATCCTTGTCGGTGAGGGCCCCCACCGGGCAGATGTCGGCGACGTTGCCGGAATACTTGTTGTTCAGCTCCTTGCCCGGATAGATATCGAGCTCGGAGTGGTCGCCCCGGTTGAACACGCCGAAGTCGTGCGTCTTCGTGACCTCGTCCCCGAAGCGGACGCAGCGCGTGCAGAGGATGCAACGCTCCTGGTCGAGCATGATGGTCGGGCCGACCGAGACCGCCTTCTTTTCTTTTTTGACCTTCACGTCGTTGAACTTGGGGTCGTACAGGCCGTAGTCCATGTAGTAGTCCTGCAGCTTGCACTCCCCCGCCTGGTCGCAGACCGGGCAGTCGAGCGGGTGGTTGGCGAGCAGGAACTCGAGCACCACCTGCTGGGACTCCTTGGCCTTCTCGGTCTTGGTGTGGATCACCATGCCCTCGGCGACGCGCGTGTTGCAGGCGATCACCGTGCGAGGCATCTTCTCGACCTCGACCTGGCAGATGCGGCAGTTGCCGGCGATCGACAGGCCCGGATGGTAGCAGTAGCGCGGCAGGCCGATCTGGGCCTGGTCGATGGCCTCGATGATCGTGATGCCGTCCTTGACGGTGAGGGCCTTGCCGTCGATCGTGATGTTGGCCATGCTATTTCCCTTTCACCAGGCGCCGGGCGCCGGAAGATTCGAGCGTCGAGACCGCGGGGGCCGAGCCCTGCGGCGTGTAGGAGGAGACGCCGCGCCGGATGCCGTGACCCTTCGAGCGGATGTATTCTTCGAATTCGGCGCGGAACTTCGTGATGTAGCTCTGGATCGGCCAGGCCGCCGCGTCGGCGAAGACGCAGATGGTGCGGCCTTCCATGTTGCGGGCGATCTTGAGGAGCGAATCGAGGTCCGCGATCGTGGCCTCGCCCTTGTGGATGCGCTTGACGATCTTGTAGGCCCAGCCCGTGCCCTCGCGGCAGGGCGAGCACTGGCCGCAGGACTCGTGCGCGAAGAACTTCGCGGCCCACAGCAGCGCCGTGACCATGCAGGTCGTGTCGTCCATCACCATGACGCCGGCCGAGCCGAGCATCGTGCCGGCGTTCCGCAGCGAATCGTAGTCCATCTTCACGTCGATCTCGGCGGCCGTCAGGATCTTGGCCGAGATACCGCCCGGAATGACCGCCTTGAGCGCGCGGCCGCCTCGGACGCCGCCCGCGTGCGTGTAGATCATGTCTTTGAGGTTGGTCCCCATCGGGAGCTCGTAGACGCCCGGCTTCTCGACGTGGCCCGAGATGGAGAAAAGATGCGTGCCGCCGTTGCCGGCCGAGCCCAGGCCCGCGAACCACGCGGCGCCGTTTTTCATGATGAACGGGACGCAGGCGAGCGTTTCGACGTTGTTGATGATGGTCGGGCACCCGAAGAGGCCGACGATGGCCGGAAACGGCGGCTTGAGCCGCGGATAGCCCTTGCCGCCTTCGAGAGAATTGAGCAGCGCCGTCTCTTCGCCGCAGATGTAGGCCCCGGCGCCGCGGTGGACCACGAGGTCGAGCTCGAGCGCGGTGCCGAAGATGCCCTTGCCGAGATATCCCTTGGCGTACGCCTCGTCGACGGCCGACTGCAGGCGGCGGAACGGCTCGACGTACTCGCCGCGGATGTAGACGTAGGCCTTCTTCGAGCCGATCGCGAACGCGGCCAGGATGATGCCCTCGATCATGAGGTGCGGGTCTCGCTCGAGGATGTAGCGGTCCTTGAACGTGCCGGGCTCGCCCTCGTCGGCGTTGACCACGAGGTAGACGGGCTTCTTGCCGTCCTTCGGGAGGAACTGCCATTTCTTCCCCGTCGGAAAGCCGGCGCCGCCGAGGCCGCGCAGGTTCGCGGCGAGGACGGCGTTCGTGACGTCCTCGGGCTTCATCGTCGCCAGGACGTTCCGCGCGGTCTCGTAGGCGCCGCGCTTCTCGGCGACGGCCATCTTCCAGGCGTCGGGGGTCTGAAAATTGCGCGAGAGGATGGGTTCGGTCATTTGAGCTTCCCCAGGATCTCGTCGATCTTCTTTTCGGTCAGGTCGAGATGGTAGTCGTCCCCCACCTGCATCATCGGCGCGCCCTCGCAGGCGCAGAGGCACTCGGCCTCTTCGAGCGAGACGCGGCCGTCCGGCGTCGTCTGGCCGTTTTCGATCCCGAGCTTCTTCTTGAGGCAGTCCAGCTTCTCGGCGGCGCCCATCAGCATGCAGGAGGTGCCGGTGCAGAAGCGGATGTGCGTGCGGCCGACGGGGGCCTGGTGGTACATCGAATAAAAGGTCACGACCGAATGCACGTGCACGACGGGCACCTCGGTCCACTTGGAGACCCAGGCTTCGATCTCGGGCGTCACGTGGCCGATCTTGTCCTGGGCCAGGTGCAGGAGGGTCAGCGTCGCCGCGCGCTTCTGGTCGTACTTGGCGACGATCTTCTGGGCCTGGGGGTCGAGCGCGGAGAGGACGGCTTCGGGGCTCATTTAGTGGTCCAGCTCCCCGCCGATCATGTTCACGGAACCGAACGTCGGAATGATGTCGGCGACCATCTCGCCGGTGAGGATCTGCGGCAGCGCCGCCATGATCGGGAAGCACGGCGGGCGCACGCGCACGCGGTAGGGCCGGTCGGTGCCGTCCGAGACGACGTAGAATCCGAGCTCGCCGTTGGCTCCTTCGACGGCGAAGTACGACTCCCCTTTCGGCGGCCGCAGGCCGTGGCCGTACATCACGAGCTTGAAATGGTTCATCAGGCCTTCGATGTTTCCGTAGGTGTCTTCCTTGGCCGGGAGCGCCACGCGCTTGTCCTTGGCGTACACGGTCTCGTGGAAGGACCTCGTCGTGCCGTCGAGCGTGGGATCCGCGACGACGTCGGCCTGCTTGAATCCGAGCGTCCTGCCCATCTTGGCCTCGTCGACCATCGCGGCGGCGGGGATCTCGCGGCCCTGCATGTCGACCATCACGGGTCCGGCCGGCATCGCCGCCAGCGCCTGCTCGACGATGCGCATGCTCTGCTGCATCTCTTCCATGCGCACGTAATAGCGGTCGAGGTTGTCGCCGTGCTCGCCGACGGGGACGTCGAAATCGAGTCGGTCATAGACGAGGTAGGGCTGGGCCTTGCGGACGTCGTAGTCGACGCCGGTGGAGCGCAGGAACGGGCCGGTGACGCCGTAGGCGACCGCGTGCTCCTTCGTGGTCACGCCCGTGTCGCGGAGCCGGTCGACGAAAATGCGGTTCTTGTCGAGCAGGGCCTCGATCTCCTTCAGGATCGACCGCGTCTCCTTGATCGCGGCCAGCGCCTTGGGAGCGAACCCCTCCGGCAGGTCGGCCTTGAGGCCCCCGATGCGGGCGTAGGAAATCGTCAGGCGCGCGCCGGTCACGCTCTCGATGAGCTCGTAGAGGAGCTCTCGGGCCTTGATCATGTAAAGGAAGACCGTGAACGCCCCGAGCTCCATCGCCGAGGCGCCGATGCAGGTCAGGTGGTCGGTGATGCGGGAGATCTCGCTCATCACGACGCGGATGTATTTGCAGCGGTCGGTCGTGTCGAGGCCGAACAGGCGCTCCACGGCGAGGCAGTAGCCGATGTTGTTGATGAGCGGCGAGACGTAGTTGAGGCGGTCGGTGTACGGGATGGCGTTGTTGTAGGGGCCCTGCTCGCACATCTTCTCGAACGCGCGGTGCAGGTAGCCGATCTCGATGTCCACGCCCAGGACGGTCTCGCCGTCGAGCTCGGTGATCATGCGCACGATGCCGTGCATCGCCGGATGCTGAGGGCCGATGTTCAGGAGCATCGACCGCGTCTCGGTCGGCTTCAAATTCGGATCGACTGGCTTGCCCATTGAAAACGTCTTCTTCCTAAAAGTTTTTAAACTGCGGTTCGATCA
>DATJEK010000025.1:0-3356 GCA_035496715.1 Candidatus Eiseniibacteriota bacterium
TTTTCGGGCAGGTACCAAAGCGGTCAAATGGACTAGACTGTAAATCTAGCGGCTTTGCCTTCGAAGGTTCGAATCCTTCCCTGCCCACCATTTAAGGAAAAAAAGACCATCCTTCGGGGTGGTCTTTTTTGACGAACGAAAAGCCTGTCATCCGTCGTCTTATAGGGTAAGATCACTGCATGATTCAAACCGATTCTCCGCGAACGCTTCTCAAATCCGTCTTCGGCTACGACTCATTTCGGTCGTTTCAGGAGGACTGCATCCGCTCCGTCCTCGAGCGGCGCGACACGCTTCTCATCATGCCGACCGGCGGGGGAAAGTCTCTCTGCTACCAGATCCCCGCGCTCATCTTTCCGGGTCTTACCGTCGTCGTGTCGCCGCTCATCTCTCTCATGACCGACCAGGTCCGGCAGCTTCGCGCGCTCGGCATCGACGCCTCCGTTTTCAACAGCTCGCTTTCGTCCGACGAATACGACGAGAACGAGAGCGCCGTGCGCTCGGGCCGCAGCCGGATTCTTTTCCTCGCGCCCGAGACGCTTTTAAAGCCCGAGATCGGCTCGCTCCTGTCCGGCTGCCGCGTCGATCTTTTCGTGATCGACGAGGCGCACTGCATCTCGGAGTGGGGGCACGATTTCCGTCCCGAGTACCGCCAGCTCGAGGCCGTCCGGAGGCGGTTTCCGCGCGCCGTGTGCCTGGCGATGACCGCCACGGCGACGCAGCGCGTGCGACGCGACATTCTTTCGAGCCTCGGCATCCCGGACGCGAATCTCCTGCTCGCCAGTTTCAACCGCGACAACCTTTTCTACGAGGTCGCCGCGAAGGTCGACGCGCACCGGCAGACGCTCGACTTCCTGCGCCGTTTTCCCGACCAGTCGGGAATCGTCTACTGTTTTTCCCGCGACCAGGTCGACACGCTCGCGGCCTCCCTTGAGAAGGAGGGCTTCTCCGCCAGGCCGTATCACGCGGGGCTCCGGCCCGAGGTCCGCACGAGGAACCAGGAGCTCTTCATCCGCGACGACGTCCAGATCATCGTCGCCACGATCGCTTTCGGCATGGGCATCAACAAGCCGAACGTGCGCTTCGTCCTGCACTACAATCTTCCGAAGAACGTGGAGTCTTATTACCAGGAGACGGGGCGCGCCGGCCGTGACGGCCTGCCCGCGCACTGTCTCCTCCTTTTCGGCTACGGCGACATCCGGAACGTCCGTTTCTTCATCGAACAGAAGACCGACCCCGAGCAGAAGCAGGTCGCGAACATGCATTTGAGCTCGATCATCCAGTACGCCGAGGCCGAGACCTGCCGCCGGGGCCCTCTCCTGAAATACTTCGGCGAAACGCTCGCCGCGGAAAACTGCGCTCTCTGCGACAATTGCGCCAGGCCGAAGACCCCGGATTTCGATTTGACCGATCCAGCGAAAAAATTCCTGGCCTGCATCCGGCGCACCGGTCAGCGCTTCGGCGCGGGTCACGTCATCGACGTTCTGCGCGGCTCGTCCAATGAAAAAATCCTCCGCTTCGGGCACGACCGTCTCGCCGAATACGGGACGGGCGCCGAGTTTTCGGCCCGCCAGTGGCAGTTCCTGATCCGCCAGTTCATCCAGAAGGGCTATTCATTTCAGGACCACGACGCGTACGGCGCGCTCAAATGCACTCCCAAAAGCGAAAATCTTCTCTCCGGCGGCGAGCGCCTGATGGGTTTCTTCCCCGAGGCGCGCGAGAAAGCGAAGAAGGCTCCCAAGAAAGTCGCGGAACCGCTCCAGGGGGACGACGAGCTGTTCCAGGCCCTGCGGCAGCTCCGCAAGGAGCTGGCGGACCAGGCGGGAGTGCCGCCCTACATCGTCTTTTCGGACAAGTCCCTGCTCGACATGGCCGCGCGCAAGCCCGCCACGAGGGAGGCGTTCTCCGCGCTCTATGGCGTCGGCGCCAAGAAGCTCGAGGCGTATGCCGACGTCTTTCTGCGCGTGATCGCCGAATTCCGCGCCTCCCGCGCCTGATCGGACCGACTTGCGCGTCCGGAAGCCGCGTGTATAATGGTTTTTACTTTCGCGGGTGTAGTTCAATGGCAGAATTCGAGTTTTCCAAACTCGCTACGCGGGTTCGATTCCCGCCACCCGCTCCATTCGCGTAACAGTTGATGCGGTCCCGTCAGGGACCGCATCATTCTGTCGCGAATGGTCCCGAGCGCCGCAGGCGCGTAGGGACTTCCCGTTGCGGCACGAAGCGCCGCATAGAATCGCTAAAGCCTTAACCCGGAGCCGCACCTGCAAAATCCCAAAGTCCTCGCCGCCCGCTTCCTGAACAGGCTCGGAATCTCGGCCGACTTCATCACCTATCTGGGATTGCTCTCGGCCGCCGTGACGGGTCTTCTGATCTGGAAGGGGATGCTCTTCGAGGCGGGCTGCGTTCTTCTCTTCTCAGGTCTCCTCGATCTTTTGGACGGCGCGGTCGCCCGCGTCTCGGGCGCCGCCTCGAATCCGTTCGGCGGGATCCTCGACTCGACCCTCGACCGGTACGGCGACGCGTTCGTATTCGTGGGCCTCATTTTCTATCTCTTCGAGCGGGCGGCGGTCGGTTATGCGGCGCTGGCGATGAGCGCCCTCGCGGGATCCTTCGTCATCAGCTACGTGCGCGCGCGCTCCGAGAGCGCCGGCCGTCCCTGCCGCGTCGGATATTGGGAGCGGGGGGAGAGGCTCGTGTTCGTTTCGCTGGGCCTCATCCTGGCGAACCTGCCGGCCGTCCTCTGGGTCCTGGGCACGCTGACGCACGCGACGGTCCTGTACCGCCTCGCCTGCGGAAAGGACCCTGACTGTCCCGCCCGCCTGTCTTCCGCTAAGGCCTCAATTTTGAGCCGGTTCCTCTTCGATACCCGCCGGTCCCGGGTTTTTTATGCGGTCAAAACGGCTTTTTTTCTCGTCCTCCTGCTCGTCTTCCGCCCTCCTTTATAGTCAGGCCGAATTTCGCCCAAAAAAAACTTGACACCCTTTCGGGAATCATTATACTTAACTTTTACGTGCATTATTTTCGTTCTTAAATACTAAGTTTTGCTTATAGTTAGGGAACTGCGCTTGTGCTGAGTCGTTTCGGCCTGCTGCGGTAGCTCAGCTGGTAGAGCATGTGCATGGTAAGCACAAGGTCCCCGGTTCAATCCCGGGCCGCAGCTCCAGTTTTTTCCGTCATCATCGAATGAGCTCATAAAGAGGGGGCTTTCAATGTCCAAAGAAAAATTCGAACGCACCAAACCGCACGTCAACATCGGCACCATCGGCCACGTCGACCACGGCAAGACCACTCTCACCGCGGCGATCACGACGGTTCTGGCCAAGAAGGGCCTTGCGGAAGCGCGTGCCTTCGACACG
>DATJEK010000026.1:0-39308 GCA_035496715.1 Candidatus Eiseniibacteriota bacterium
AATCGCCCCGCGTTCCGGCATCGGCCCGAATGCGGGGCGTTTCCATTTTTAGGAGACCCATGAGCGACGTCCAGAGCCTCATCATCATCGGATCCGGCCCGGCAGGATTCACCGCGGCGATCTACGCGGCGCGCGCGAACCTGAAGCCCCTGCTTTTCGAGGGCCTCGTGCAGGGCGGCCAGCCCGGCGGCCAGCTCATGCTGACGACCGAGGTCGAGAATTATCCCGGTTTCCCGCAGGGCATCCAGGGCCCCGAGATGATGGAGCTTTTCCGCAAGCAGGCCGCGCGGTTCGGCACCGAGCTCATCCAGCAGGACGTCACGGCCGTCGATTTCTCGAAGCGCCCGTTCAAGGTCACCGCCGACGGAAAAGACCATCTCGCGAACGCCGTCATCATCTCGACCGGCGCTTCGGCGAACTGGCTGGGCCTGCCGTCGGAGAAGGCGCTGCAGGGCTACGGGGTCTCGGCCTGCGCGACGTGCGACGGCTTTTTCTTCAAGGGCAAGGAAGTGCTGGTCGTCGGCGGCGGCGATTCGGCCGTCGAAGAGGCGGGCTTCCTCACGAAGTTCGCTTCCAAGGTGACGATCGTCCACCGGCGCGAGGCGCTCAGGGCGTCGAAGATCATGCAGGACCGCGCGCTCCAGAACAAGAAAATCGAATTCATCTGGGACTCCGCGATCGAGGAGATCAAGGACCCCGCCCAGAAAAAGGTGACCGGCGTCGTCCTGAAAAATCTGAAGACCGGGCAGAAGTCCGAGAAGCGCTGCGACGGCGTGTTCATGGCCATCGGCCACACGCCGAATTCCGAAGTGTTCAAGGGACAGATCGAAACCGACCCCAAGGGCTACATCAAGGTTCACGACGGGACGCTCACGAACGTGCCCGGCGTGTTCGCCTGCGGGGACGTGCAGGACTTCAAGTACCGGCAGGCGGTCACCGCCGCGGGTTCGGGCTGCATGGCGGCGCTCGACGCCGAACGTTTCCTCGAGGCCTCGCACCATTGACGCGCCGGTGAAGGGGCTGCTCAAACCCAAGCCCTTCTTTCCGTTTTTCAAGAAAAAGACGGACGTCCTTCCTGCCAATCTGGCCCCGCGCATCCGCACGAAATCCGTGCCCGGCCCGAAATCCCTCAAGCTCGCCGAATCGCTGCGGCGTTTCGAATGCCCGCAGATCACGTACCTGAGCGATTCGTTCCCCGTTTTTCTCGAGCGCGCCTGGGGCGCGAACGCCGTCGACGCCGACGGCAACCGTTTTCTCGACCTCACGAGCTGTTTCGGGGTCGCGGGCATCGGCCATTCCTCGCCGGCCGTGGTCGAAGCCGTCAAAAGGCAATCCCGGATCATGATCCACGGGATGGGGGACGTCCACCCGAACGCGCTGAAGGCCGAGCTCGCCGAGCGCCTCGCCCAGGTCACCCCGGGCAATCTGAGCCAGACCATTTTTTCGCTGACCGGCGCCGAGGCCGTGGAGTCCGCGATGAAGACGGCCGTCATGCACACCAAAAAAAGCGGCCTCATCGCGTTCGACGGCGGCTACCACGGACTTTCCTACGGGGCCCTTCAGGCGACGGACCGGGCGGATTTCAAGGCCCCGTTCGCGCGGCAGCTCGGCAAGCACGTCCAGCACGCGCCGTTTCCCGATCCGCGGATCCACGGCGGCAAGGCGTCGGAGGTCTCGATGAAGGCCGTCGAGCGGCTCGTCAAAAAAGCCAAGCGTTCGCCTCACCCGGTCGGGGCGGTGCTCATCGAGCCGATCCAGGGCCGGGGCGGCATCCGGGTTGCCCCGCCGGATTTTTTGAAGGCGCTGCGCGATTTCTGCGACAAGCAGGGGATCCTTCTCATCGCGGACGAGGTGTTCACGGGCTTCGGCCGCACGGGCGCGATGTTCGCGGTCGAAAAAAGCGGAATCGTGCCGGATCTTCTGTGCGTCGGCAAGGGGCTGGGCGGCGGCCTGCCGATCTCGGCCTGCGTCGGGTCGGCCAAAGTGATGCGCTCGTGGGGCGTCTCCTCGGGAGACGCGATCCACACGAGCACCTTCCTCGGCCATCCGCTGGCCTCGGCGGCGGCCCTCGCCGTCCTTCGCGAGATCGAATCCAAGAAGCTCGTCGAACGCTCGCGGACGCTGGGCGAGTCGTTCCGCCGCGAATTGCACAGGTTGAAATCGGTCCATGCGCTCATCGGCGACGTCCGCGGTTCCGGGCTCATGATCGGTCTCGAGCTGAACGAGCCGCTCGGGGGAGCTCCGGGCGGCCGTTCCAGAAAGCCGCAGGGACCGCCGCCCGCCACCGCGCAGGCGCGGACGTTCGTCCTGGAGTCTCTCCGGGCCGGGCTCCTGGTGCTGGCCTGCGGGCCGGCGCACAACGTCATTTCGATCACGCCGCCGTTCGTCCTCACCGAGAAGGACATCCGGCTCGTCGTCGGCGCATTCGACCGCATCCTGAAGAAGATCGGCCAGGGCGGTTTTTCGGTTTAAGTCAGGGAAGGGCCCCGCGGGTTTTTTTCGGCGCGGGTTGATACGGGAAGGGCAGTCAACGAAGGAGGGTGTGATGACGAAGAAAGCGTGGATGTTCGTGTTCGTGTTGATCGTGGCGGCGGCCTGGTGCTCGAGCGCGTATGCGGCGGGTGAAGTGACGCCCTGGCAGGGTTTCTGGAATTCCGTCGGCGGTTTCCTTTACAACGCGTTGCCCTGGAACTGGGGCAACTGGGCGGGCAAATAACGCTCTAACCGGAACCGGAAGGGGGCCGCGGCGCCGTCATGCGGCCGAGGCCCCCTTTCTTTCCCGAAGGGAGGCACGGCGTGGGCGGAAGGATCCTGATCGCGGACGACGACCCCGACGACATCGAGCTTTTATCCACGGACCTGAAGGCGCACGGCTATCAGGTCTCATCCTGTCTCGGCGGACAGGAGGCGCTGGCCGCGGTGAAACGCCTGAAGCCGGACCTCGTGATCCTCGATATCCTCATGCCGGGCATCGCGGGCAACGAGGTGGGCCGGGCTCTGGGGGCGGACCCGGAGACGAAGAAGATCCCGGTGCTGTACCTGACCGGCCTTCGCGAGCTCGGCGACATCGGAGGCGGGGCGCCCGCCGGCGGGATCCTCATCCCGAAGCCTTCCGGCGCGAAGGATTTCGAGGCTCTGCGCGTCGTGATCCGGAAGATTTTGAGCGGCGCCGGCGCCTGAGGGTTTTTTCTTAACCTTCGCCGGTCGAAGTGATATCATAGTCGAAGTCGACCTTTTCATCCCATCTGATAGGAGGATCCATGCCTCACGTGATCACTGAAAAATGCCTGGGCGAACAATACGCCTCCTGCGCCGAAGTCTGTCCCGTCGACTGCATCCATCCCGGCGACTATCAGGGCAAGCCGTTCATGATCATCGACCCGCTGGTCTGCATCGACTGCGGTCTCTGCGTGCCCGAATGCCCGATCGACGCCATCGTCACGAAGATCGAGATCGACCCGGCGGCGACGAAGCTCAACGCCGACCTCGCGCCGCAGTTCGGCGGGAACCCCAAGGTCACGCCGCGCGCCTCCAACGATCCGCCGCGCAACCCGAACAACAAGCTCCGCTGACGTTTTAAGAAGTTTTAATCTTCTTCTAATCCTCCGCTAACCTCCCGCCTGCTATTCTGGGGCCAACAAGGGAGGGCGCATGCACGAAAACCCGATTCTCATCCTCACCCAGGACCACGAGATCCTGAAGGAGATGTTCCGGCGATTCGAGGAGAGCGAGCCGTTCGAATCGAAGACGGAAATCTTCCGGCAGATCGCCCACCGCCTCAAAATCCACCAGCTGCTGGAAGAGGAGATCTTCTATCCGGCCGTCAGCTCGGCGCTGGAGGACGAGGAGCTCCTCGACGAATCGCTCCAGGAGCACCACGTCATCGACGTGCTCGTGGAGGAGCTCGAGGACATGAACCCCGTCGACGAAAGCGGCCAGAAAGAGTTCGCCGCCAAGTTCAAGGTCCTCACCGAGAACGTCGAGCACCACTTCGAGGAGGAGGAGCTCCGGATGTTCCCGGAGGCCCTCGACGCGAACGTGCACGACGACACGCGGCTCTGCCGGGAAATGATGCGCCGCCGCGAGGAGCTCGAGGGCGCAATCCGCTGAAATTGTGCTACAATCCTCCGCAAGGGGGATTCGAGCATGAGAAGAGGCTTCCGTTCGCCCCGCTTCTGGCTACACGCCGGCGCGGCCTGGCTCCTGGCGTCCTCGGCCGCTCACATGTCCGGCTTCAAGGCGCCGGGCCTTTATTTTTACTTCGACATCCCTTCCTACCCCTACCAGGACAAAGTCATCTCGGTGCTGCTTTTCGGGATGAGCATGCTGTTTCTTTCCGCGGCGGACACCGTCGACGAGCGGCCGGACGCGCTCCTCTACATCCTTTCCGCGCTCGGCGCGGCGCTCGTCGGATTCTCGGCGATCAACCTCTCGCGGGAATTCCAGGGCCTCGGTCCGAAGACCGCCGCCTACTGGGCCGCCGTCGCCGTCTCGGCCGCCTACACGGCCTGGCTCGCCTTCCTGTATTTCGATTCCAAGCGACCCGAATGAATGGATAAGGAAACGAGGGAGCTCGACGGAGCGATCCTGTCCTTCATCGCCGGTCACGCGGACGCCGGCGCGGCGCCAGACCGCGCGTTCGAGGCCCTCGCGCTGCGCATCTTCGACTACCAGTTCGGCCGCAACGACAACTACCGCCGTTTTTGCGCGATCGAGGGGAAAAGCCCGAAGAGCGTCCGGGACTGGTTCGAAATCCCCGCGATGCCCTCGGCGGGCTTCAAGGAGCTCGTCCTCGCGACGTTCCCCGTCGCCTCGGCCGTGAAAAAATTCCGCACCAGCGGCACGACGCGGGGGGAGGGCGCCCGGGGCGTCCATTTTTTTGACACGCTGAAGCTGTACGAGGCCGCGATCCCGCCGCCTTTCGAAGCGCACGTCCTGGCCGGACGGACCGGGCTTCGGTTCTGTTTTCTCGTGTCCGCGCCCGCGGAGGCCCCCGATTCGTCGCTGTCGCACATGATGGGCGTGGTCGACCGCCGCTTCGCCGGATCGAAAGGCCGATACTACGTGAAGAAGGGCGCGCCGCTTTACGCGCGGCTCGACGCGGACCTCCGGAAAGCCCGAAGCCCCGTCCTCATCCTGGCCACCGCGTTTTCCCTCAAGGGTTTCCTCGACCACGTCGCCTCGAAGGGGCCGATCCGCCTTCCGGAAGGGAGCCGGATCATGGAAACCGGGGGATTTAAGGGCCGCGCGAACGAGGTGCCAAAAAAAACGCTGTACGCCGAATGCAAGAGAAGGCTGGGAGTCGTTCCGGCGCGGTGCGTGAGCGAGTACGGCATGACCGAGCTCTCGAGCCAGTACTACGCGCCGGCGGGCGGCCTCTTCCGGGGACCGGCCTGGATCCGCGCCGTGGCGGTCGATCCGCTCACCGGCCGCCGCGCCGCCAAGGGGCGGCGCGGGGTTCTGCGCCACTTCGATCTCGCCAACCGCGGCTCGGTCCTGGCCGTGCAGACCGAAGACCTGGGGCGCGAGCGGGCCGGCGGGTTCGAGTTCGCGGGCCGCGCCAAAGGAGCGGAGCTGCGCGGCTGTTCGCTCAGCTACGAGGAATTCCTGAAAGGAGCCGCCCGTGGCCGGGGTTAGGGCGCTCCTCCGGCAGCTTGCCGCCGAGCGCGCGCGCCGTCTCGACGCGCGTCCCGTCCGGTCGATCGCCGCCTCGATCGGCCGGCTTTCCCGACGGTGGATGAACCGGAGCGATTTTTACCGCAAGAAAGCCGTGCGCCGCCTCGTCTCGCGCTCGGGGTTCAGCGAAGGCGCTTCGAACGCGCTCCTGGACTCGCTTTTTCTCGAGCTCACCGAAAAAAAATTGATGCGGCTCCTGCGCTCCGAGCTCGGCGATCCGGCCGTCCTGGACCGCTTCCGCGCGGCCGGAGAGGGGGGCGTGGCCACCCGCGCGCGGGGGCCCGAGGTGATCTTCCACGTCTTCGCCGCCAACATCCCCAACCCCGCGATCGTCAGCTTCGTCCTGGGAATGCTCGTCAAAAGCGCCAACGCCGGGAAAGTTTCCAGCCGCGACCCGGGCATCCTCGACATCTACCTCGAATCGTTGAAACGCTCCGACGCCGACCTCGCCCGCACCAACGCGATCGTCCCGGCGGGGCCGGGGACGCTCGAGAAGGGCTGCGCCGAGGCCGACCTCATCGTCGCCTACGGCAGCGACGCGACGCTCGACCTCGTGAAGCGGCTCGTGCCGGCCGGTCGGTCGTTCCACGGCTACGGACACCGCGTGAGCTTCGGCTTGTTCGCGCGCGAAGCGCTCACCCGCGCCAACGCTCCGGCGCTGGCCAAGAAGACGGCGCGCGACGTCTGGATGGCCGACCAGCGCGGATGCCTGTCGCCGGTGGTCGTCTTCGCCCAGGAAGGCGGGGAGACGTCCCCGGCCGGATTCGCCGCCCAGGTCGCCGCGTCGCTGAAGGACCTCTGGAGGCGCGACCGCACCGAGCACGACCTCTTCGGCCGCGCGGCCTCGATCGAGGCCGAGAAGGCCGCCCGGGCCGTCCGTTTCCTGCGGCGGCGCCTCGGCGCGGGCAGCTTCTGGGAGAGCCGGCCGCGCGGCCGCTGGATCGTCTACCACGACGACGCGCCGGGGGAGTTCCCGTTTTCTTCGGGGAACCAGGCGGTCCACGTGAAGTCCTTTTCCCGCGAGGAGGAGGTGTTCCGCGCGATCGCGCCGTTCGGCCGCCACCTGCAGGCCGTCGCGGTCGAGGCCGGCGCGCGCGAACGCCGCGCGCTCGCGGCGAAACTCGCCGCCCTGGGCGCGAACCGCGTCTGCCGCGCGGGGCGCATGCAGCGGCCGCCGCTCACCTGGCACCATGACGGCCGCCCCAACCTCTCATCCTGGGTCTCCTGGACGGACCTCGAAGCCTGACGCTGTGGTACAATTATCCGGATGAAGAAGAACATCTGCATCCACGGCCATTTCTATCAGCCCCCTCGCGAAAACCCCTGGACCGGCGAAGTGGACGTCGAGGAATCGGCCAAGCCGTTTCACGACTGGAACGAGCGCATCGCCAGCGAGTGCTACGCCGCCAACACGCGCGCGAAGATCCTGAACGCCAAGGGCGAGACCTCGGCCGAGGTCAACAATTTCACGAACATCAGCTTCGACATCGGGCCGACGCTCCTGTCCTGGATGCGCCGCAAGGACCCGGCGACCTACCACTCGATCGTCGCGGCCGACCGCCTGTCGGCGCACAAGCGCGGCGGGCACGGCAACGCGATGGCGCAGGTCTACAACCACATCATCATGCCGCTGGCGTCCCGGCGCGACAAGGTGACGCAGGTCGTTTGGGGCATCCGCGACTTCGAATTCCACTACAAGCGGAAACCCGAGGGGATGTGGCTGTCGGAGACGGCCGTCGACCGCGAGACGCTGAACGTGCTGGCCGAGAACGGCATCCTTTTTACTGTGCTGGCGCCGCACCAGGCCCGGCGCGTGCGGCACGTGGGATTCGGGTCCCGCTGGGACTACGTGCACCACGAGGGCGTCGACCCCCGCCACCCGTACCGTCTCGTCCTCGACCAGGGGCGCCAGTTCCACGTGTTTTTCTACGACGCCCCGATCTCCCGGGCGATCGCGTTCCAGGGGCTTCTCTTCAACGGCGACCAGCTCGTCCAGCGGCTCATGAACGGGTTCGGGCACCGCGACCGCGAGCAGCTCGTCTCGACGGCCACCGACGGCGAAAGTTTCGGCCACCACCACCGCTTCGGCGAGATGGCGGTCGCCTACGGGCTGAAGAAGATCGAGACCGGCAAGCTCGCGCGGCTGACCAATTACGCCGAATTCCTCGACCGGCACGGCTCGTTCTGGGAGGTCGACATCTACGAGAAAAGCTCCTGGAGCTGCGCGCACGGTGTCGAGCGCTGGCGCTCCGACTGCGGCTGCCGCATCAACACCCAGGACGGCTGGAACCAGCAGTGGCGCGCGGCGCTGCGCGACGCGTTCGACTTCCTGAAAGAAGCGGTCGACGAGGTTTACGAGGCCGAGACGAAATTCCTGAAAGACCCCTGGGCCGCGCGCAACGACTACATCGCGGTGATGCTGGACGGCTCGCCGGCCTCGCGGCGCGCGTTCGTCTCCCGCCACGCGCGGCGCGCGGCGACCGCGGAGGAGGAGCGGAAGCTCTGGGACCTGCTCGAGGCCGAGAAATTTTCGCTTTTCATGTACACGAGCTGCGGCTGGTTCTTCGACGACATCTCCGGCATCGAACCGGTGCAGGTCATGAAGTTCGCCCTGCGGGCGCTGGAGCTGGCCCAGCCCTACCACAAGCGCGACCTGGAGAGCGTGTTCGTGAAGCACCTGGCCCGCGCCAAGAGCAACTACCCCGAACGCGGCACCGGCGCGGACGTGTTCGAGACCTGCGCCAAGGCCGCAAAGCCCGCATCCGTGATATAATCACCGGCCATGGGATTCAAGTGCGGCATCGTGGGCCTTCCGAACGTCGGTAAATCCACCATCTTCAACGCGCTCACCCGGGGATCGGCCCTCGCGGCCAATTACCCGTTCGCCACCATCGACCCCAACGTCGGCATCGTCCCGGTGCCCGATTCGAGGCTCCAGGTGCTGACGACGCTCGTCCCCGCGAAGAAAGTCGTCCCGACGTCCGTCGAGATCGTGGACATCGCCGGCATCGTGAAGGGAGCCAGCCAGGGGGAGGGCCTCGGGAACCAGTTTCTTTCGCACATCGCCGAAGTCGACGCGATCCTCGAGGTCGTCCGCTGTTTCGAGGGGACGGACATCGTCCATGTGTCGGGCACGATCGACCCTCTGCGCGACATCGAGGTCATCCAGACCGAGCTCATCCTGAGGGACATGGACGTCCTGGCCAAGCACAAGGCCCGCCTCGAGAAGCTCGCGCGCACGGACAAAAAGGCCCAGGCGGCGATCGACGTCCTCTCGCGGTACGAGAAGGCGTTCAACGACGGCAAGCCCGCGCGCACCTGCCCGCTCACCCCCGAAGAGCGGGCGCTCCTCAAGGACGTGCGCTTCATCACCGACAAGCCCGTGCTCTACGTGGCGAACGTCGCCGAAGAGGACCTCGGCAAGCCCGACAACGCGCACGTCGCGGCCGTCCGCCGGCACGCGGCCGCCGAAGGCTCGGCGATGATCACGATCAGCGGGAAGATCGAGGAGGACATCTCGAAGCTCGAAGGCGCGGAGCGCGAGGAGTTCCTCCAGGCGATGAACCTGTCCGAGTCCGGCCTCGACAGCCTCGCGCGCGAAGGGCACAAGCTGCTGGCGCTCCAGACGTTTTTCACGGTCGGCGAGACGGAAAACCGCGCCTGGACCGTCGAAAAGGGGGCCACGGCGCCGCAGGCGGCCGGCAAGATCCACTCCGATTTCGAGAAGGGCTTCATCCGCGCCGAAGTCATGGCGTACGACGACTTCGTGAAGTACGGCGGGGAGCAGAAGGTCAAGGAAGCCGGCAAATTCCGCCTCGAGGGCAAGGAGTACCTCGTCCAGGACGGAGACATCATGCACTTCCGCTTCAGCGTCTAATTTTGTTGTCTTTTCGACGCCGTCCGCTAGAATAGGAAAACCGATTCGGTCCACCCAAAAAGCTTAAAAAGGAGTCCAGCCGTGGTCAGCATCACCGAAGGCAAATTGAAGAGCATGGACAACGTTTCGAACGAGAAGGGCGTCATCACCGCCGCCGCCATGGACCAGCGCGGGTCGCTGCAGAAGTCCATCGCCAAGGCCAAGGGCGTCAGCGACAAGGAAGTCACGCGCGCGATGATGGAAGAGTTCAAGACCATCGTGACGCGGGTGCTCACGCCGTACGCGAGCGCCATTCTGCTCGACCCCGAATTCGGCCTGCCCGCCTCCAAGCAGCGCTCCAAGAACGCGGGCCTGCTCCTGGCCTACGAAAAGACCGGCTACGACGCCACGATGGAAGGCCGCATCCCGGACTTCCTCGACGGCTATTCCGCCAAGCGCCTCCGCCAGGAGGGCGCCGACTGCGTGAAGGTGCTGCTCTATTACACGCCCTTCGACGAGCCCAAGGTCAACGCCAAGAAGCAGGAGATCATGGAGCGCATCGGCAACGAGTGCGCCCAGGAAGACATCGCGTTCTTCCTCGAGTTCGTCGGCTACGACCCCAAGTCCAACACGACCGACACGCTCGAGTACGCCAAAAAGAAACCCGACATCGTCATCAAGAGCATGGAGGAGTTCGCCAAACCCAAGTACAAGGTGGACGTCCTCAAGGTCGAGATCCCGATCGACGTGAAATACCTCAAGGGCTCGAAGGCCTACAACGGCACCCAGCAGGCCTACGACTGGGAAGAAGCCAAGGCCATCTTCAAGCGCCAGGACAAGTGCGCGAACCTGCCGTTCATCTACCTGTCGGCCGGCGTGTCGGACGAGATCTTCCGCGAGAACCTCGAGCTCGCCATCGAGGCGGGCGTGGATTTCGCGGGCGTCCTGTGCGGCCGCGCGACCTGGAAGGACGGCATCCCGGTCTACGCGAAAGAGGGCGGCAAGGCCCTCGAGGCGTGGATGCTCGACCGCGGCGTGAAGAACATCCAGGCGCTCAACGCCACGCTCGCCAAGGGCGCCCGGCCCTGGCATTCCCGCTACGGCGGACGCGACAAGGTTCAGGTCCAAAAGAAAGTCGCCGCGCGCTAGCGCGGCCGGAGGCTCCGACCGAGTGGCCTACATTCCGGGGAGAAAAAAGAAGGAAGAAGAGCGCCGGCGGCTCATCCGCCGCCTCGACGACATCGACCTCGAAAAGCTGAAGAAGGCTTACGAGGACCTGGAGTTCGTCCACCGCCAGATCCGCGAATCGCACATCGAGATGATCCTCAATCTCGCGATCGCGGCCGAATACAAAGACCCCGACACCGGCAACCACATCCTGCGCATCTCGGACTACGCGACCGAGCTCGCGAAGGCGCTGAAGCTCTCGAAGGACGAGACCGAGACGCTGCGCTACGCCAGCCCGATGCACGACATCGGCAAGATCGGCATCCCCGACAAGATCCTCCAGAAGCCGGGGAAGCTCGACAGCGAGGAGTGGGAGATGATGAAGACGCACACCGTCATCGGCTGGCGGATGTTCGCGAACTCGACCTCGCCTCTCCTCAAAACCGTGTCGCAGATCGCCTACTCCCACCACGAGAAGTTCGACGGGACCGGCTATCCGAACGGGCTCAAGGGCAAGGAAATCCCCCTGTTCGG
The DNA here is from genome assembly GCA_035496715.1 of Candidatus Eiseniibacteriota bacterium. GTDB lineage: Bacteria > Omnitrophota > Gorgyraeia > 2-02-FULL-51-18 > 2-02-FULL-51-18 > DATJEK01. Next base: position 11,234 of record DATJEK010000026.1, read on the forward strand.
AAGGATCATCGCCGTCGTCGACGTGTTCGACGCGGTCGTCTCCAAGCGCTGCTACAAGAACGCCTGGACGTACAACGAGGGCGTGGATTATCTGAAGACGCTCGCCGGCAACCACCTGGACCCGGACCTGGTCGCCGCGTTCGTGAAGACCGAGAAGCGCATCCGCGAGATCTACGAAGCCAACCTTTCCATCCAGAAATACATCGAAGACTTCAAAGAGACGGACGAGCAGCTCCGCGCCGCCAAGCCCGAAGCCTGAGGAGGCCGACGATGCCGCCCCCGAAAGATTATTACCAGGTCCTCGGCGTTTCCGAGAGCGCCTCCGCCGACGAGATCAAGAGCGCCTACCGCAAGCTCGCCAAAAAGCATCACCCCGACGCCAATCCCGGCAACAAATCCGCCGAAGAGAAGTTCAAGGAAATCTCGGAAGCCTATTACGTCCTCAGCGACGAGAAGAAGCGCCGGGAATACGACGCGTACAAGCGCTCGGGATTTTCCGCGGGCGCGGGCGCCGGCGGCGGCCAGGGTTTCCAGGGGGCGCAGGGGTTCGACTTCGACGAGATCCTCCGCGCGTTCCGGGGGGCCCAGGGGGGCGCGCAGGCGGGCGGGCGGGCCCGCATGCGTTTCGGCGGGGGCGCGGCGAACTTCGCCGACATCTTCGGCGACCTGTTCGGCGGGGGCGGCGTGCCGGAGGAAGAGGAGCTTTCGCCGGAGGTTTCCTCGGACGTCGCGGCCACCCTCAGCGTGTCCAAGGCGCGCGCCCAAAAGGGAGGCGAGGTCAGCTTCAACGCGCAGGGGAAGAAGATCACCGTGAAGCTCCCGCAGGGAGTGAACTCCGGGAAGAAACTCCGTTTGTCGCGCCAGGGCCGGGTCTGTCCGACCTGCCGCCATCCGGGCGACTTGATTCTCACGATCCGAGTGGAGGAGTGATGCCGAAACAATCGAAGATCCTGCTTTACCTGACCGCGTTTGCGGTACTGGTGTCGTCGGGCTGCGGAAAAAAATCCGAAGAGCCCGTTCCCGCCGCCGACGTTTCCTCGCCGGCGCCGGCCGCGGCGCGGACGGTGGACGCGGCGTCCGCCGGGACGGTGAAGGGGAGGGTGCTCTTTTCCGGCGAGGCGCCGGAGCGGGGGATGACCTCGGTGCAGGGCAATCCGGAGTGCGCGGCGTTCCACAAGGACGGCGTTCCCTCGGAAGACCTGATCGTGAACTCGGGCGGGCTCCAGAACGTGTTCGTGTACGTGAAAGAAGGGCTCGAAGGTTATCGCTTCGAGACCCCGGTCCAGCCGGCGCTCATGAGCAACAGGGGATGCGTGTACGTGCCTCACGTTCTCGGCGTGCAGGTCGATCAGCCGGTGACCCTCGTGAACGAGGACCCGACCCTCCACAACATCCACTCCTACGCGAAGAACTCCAAGGGGTTCAATCTCGGCCTCCCGATCCAGGGGATGAAGCAGGTCCGGAAATTCACGGCGCCCGAGGTGATGGTGCAGATGAAGTGCGACGTCCATCCCTGGATGACCGGCTGGATCGGCGTCCTGCCGCACCCGTGCTTCGGGGTCAGCGGCGCCGACGGCTCGTTCGAGATCGCGGGACTGCCTCCGGGGACGTACGTGCTGGAGGCCTGGCATGAAAAATTAGGGACCCGATCCCAAACGATCGAGATCGGGCCCCGTGAAACGAAACAGGCCGATTTTACGTTCGGCCCCCAGCCTTAAACGCGGGCGTTAGACGCCCGTTCCCACTTTCGAAGAGATTTTGATGAAGTGCCAGATGACGGCCGCGCCGATCGCGCTGACCGCGACCAGCGTCACGAGATTCACCGAGCCGTAGTCCTGGGGCGCGAGCATCGCGAAGAGCAGCGGCGCCGAAAGGAACGTGTTCAGGCGCGACGCCAGGAGCGCCCTCTTGCGGACGGCCGGCAGGTTCTCGGCCGCGACCTTGCCCTGGAACATCGACTTCTGCGCCGGCCAGATGACGAACCAGACGTTGAACCACATGATCGTTCCCAGCGTCATCCCGAACAGGATCCAGACCGCGCGGGAGGCGATGCCGTCCGGCGTCATGAAGAGCGCCGTGGGGCCGAAGCCGGCGTCCGGCGAGTACATGTAGACCAGCGTGAAGATCAGCCAGCCGGTGATGAACGTGACCATGGCTCCCCAGCGGAACCACCAGAGGGCCCGGAGGATGAGCTTGGCGTTGACGAGCTTTTTCGTCGCGTCGTCGAGTACGCCCTGGAGCGGGACGTTCACGAAGTTGAAGAAGTAGAGATGGCCGATCCAGATGATGCCGAAAAGCACGTGCAGCCAGCGGAGAAAGAATTGGATGTTGGAATACCAGTCCGATAGGGCCATGGATCCTCCCGGTGGGGTTGTCGTTTCGAGTACGGCAACATCTTACCGCATTTCCTCTCGTGATTTCAATCTCGACGCCACGCTCGATTCGGGGCAGGTGTTCGGTTTCGTTCGGGAGCCGGACGGATGGAGCGGCCGCATCGGCGGGCAGCCCGTGCGCCTGGCGCATGAACGCGGCCGGCTCCGCGCCGAAGGGGCGGTGACGCAAGAGGCGCTGCGGCTTTATTTCGACCTCGACCGCGACCTCGGGCCGCTTTACGCGCATCTGGAAGGCGACGCGCGGCTCCTGCCGGCTCTCGAGAAGTACCGGGGCCTGCGGCTCATCCGCCAGGACCCCTGGGAGGCGCTCGCCTGCTTCATCCTTTCCTCCAACAATAACGTGAAACGCATCCGGCACATCTGGCGCAATCTGTCGTCGCGTCTGGGCGGCGGCGGTTTTCCGTCGGCCGCCGCGGTCGCGCGCGTCCACGAGAGGACGCTCCGCGAGCTGGGGCTCGGTTACCGCGCGCCGTTCCTGTCCCGCTCCGCGCAGTTCGTCGCGGCCAGCCCCGCGAGCCTTTCCCACATCCGCGAGACCGCGTACGGGGAAGCGCGGGAACGCGTGCTCGCGTTTCCCGGCATCGGGCCCAAGGTCGCAGACTGCGTGCTCCTCTACGGGTTTCAGAAATATGAGGCGTTTCCCGTCGACGTGTGGATCCTCCGAGTTATGCGGAAACTCTATTTTTCGGGCCGCCGCGTCAGCCCCGAACGCGTCCGTTTTTTTGCCGCCAAACGCTGGGGATCGCACGCCGGCTATCTTCAGCAGTATCTCTTCCACGGCGTTCGCACGGGCATCCTCTAAGTCCATTTGTTTCAATCAGTTAAGGCCTACAAAAAAACGACGGCCCGCTTTGAAATTTTTAATAACTAATGTATACTTTCAGTAAGAATTGTTAAACCGTGGGATCGGTTTCCAGTCGAGCTATTTACACTATGTATAGTCATAGAAAATCAATAAAGACCATCGCGCTTATTTTGGCGCTGACGTTCTTCGCGACGGAGCTGTCGTATGCGGCTCCGGACGTCGCGCCGCCGCCCGTCGTCTCCGCGCTGGAAGCCCTCTCGCGCGATCCCATGCGGTTCGAGGCGCCGATCGAGAACGTCGTGCTGAAAGAAATCCACCAGGGTTCCGCCGGCACGTTCATCATCCACATCCAGGACGCTCACGCGAACCTTTCGGGTCAGCAGAACCTGGCCGACGCGCTCGACCGGATCATGACCCGCTACGGCGTCTCCCTGGTCCTTTCGGAAGGCGGTTCGGACGACTGCTCGCTGACCGCGCTCAAAAAAATCGCCCCGCCGTCCGTTTGGAAGCGCATCGCCAAGAGCTATCTCGTCCAGGGCAAGATCTCCGGCGGCGAATACCTGAATCTCGTCTCCGATCATCCGATGAAGATCGTCGGCCTCGAAGACATCACGCTTTACCTGAAGAGCGTGCAAAACTACGGCGAGCTCGCCGACCGCCGGCGCGGGACCCTGGATTACCTCAAACGCATCCGCGCGGCGCTCGAAAAACTGAAGCGCAAACTGTATCCGGCGGACCTCCTCGAGTACGAGGACGCGCGCGCCGGCGGCGGCAACGGGTTCGAAGCCGATTTCAAGTCGCTTCTGGAGCTCGCCCAGAAAAAAGACATCGATCTTTCGGGATCCCCGAACATCCTCCGGCTCATCGAGCTGCAGCTGAAGGAGGCGCTCATCGATTTCGAGGCCGCCAACCTGGAGCAGGCGGCGCTGGTCGACGAGATCGTCCAAAAAGGCGGGGAGGAGGCTCTGCGCACGTCGCTCCTGTCGGCGGGCGGCGGCCGGGGGCCGAACGTCTCTCTTTACGCCCACTTTCAGAATACTTTTGATATCGCTCTCAAAAAGAACATCCTTCTCACGAAGTACCCCAATCTCGTCCGTTACGCCGAATACCTCAAGGATTTCTCCGAGATCGATCTCGACGAAGTGCTCGAGGAGCTGGAGAAGGCCGAAGACAAGGTCTACGGGATCCTCCTTTCGAGTTCCGACGCGCGCCTGGTCCGATCGATCGACCGATACACGCGGCTCCTGGAGACCGCCTACAACATCCAGATGAGCACGAAAGAGTTCGCCCTCTTCCGCGCGAACGAGAAGGATTTCGCCACCGTGGCCTGCCTGGCCTTCGTGAACCGGAAGCTCGCCGAGCAGGGCTATTACGACGACCTGATCGCTTACACGGACACGATCGAGAAAGGGCGCGAGTCGCTCGAGGCGTTTTACGATTCGGTGACGCAGCGCGATTTCGCGTTCCTCCGCAACGCCGAGAAGGCCCTGCGGCAGGAGAACCAGAAGGTCGCCGTCATGATCACCGGCGGATACCACACGCCCCACCTGAAGAAGCTCTTTCAGGAAAAGGGCTACTCGATGGCCGTGCTCGCGCCGATCGTGACTTCCGAGACGAACCAGGAAAAATACGAGCACCTGCTTCTGGCCCCGATCCGCCCGGAAATCCGCCGCATCGAATCCGCCGGCACGAAGAAGGACAAGTCCCTGAGCGTCCTCGAAGCCGACCTGCGGCGCTCCAAGAAGAAATCGGACGGCGTCAGCGTGGCGCTGGCCAACCTCACCGAGAGCATGCTGCGCGACCGCGCGATGGACCCCGCCGCGATCGCCGCGATCGCGCCCGGCGACACGGCGGCGCTCGCCGAGCGCGACCAGGTCATCAAGTTCTACACCTCGCGGCTGGCCTCGCTCAAGGATTTCATGAATTCGGCGCGCGGACTCGGAGACGAGACCCAGGCGGAAGAAACCCGCAAGCTGGACCTGGAGATCGCGCAGCTGGAGTCCCGGCTCACCGCGGCGGCCCAGGCGCTGGAGCAGAAGCGCGCCGGGAAAAACGTGACCGCACAGGCCAAACCCGCCGCCGCACCCGAGACGTCCCTTCCGCGCGCCGGGGAGACCCCCGCGAAACCGGCCGAGTCTCCCGCGGTGAAAGCGCCGGTTGCCGCGAAACGGGCCGAGGCCCCCAAGGCGGCGACCGGAGCCCGGCTCGCCAGCGTCGGCGAAGTGCGCGAAAAATTGGACAGGATTTTCCGCGGGGAACTGACCGATACGGACGTCCTGGGCTCTCTCATCGACGCGCAGTCCGCGCTGCTCCAGGCGATCGCGGGCAACGTGCCGGGCGTCGTCCAGACGGGTTCGTACCGGCAGGTCGAACAGGGCGAGGCCCAGTACACGGTCGTCGTCGGAGACAATCACGGGAACATCGACAACCTGGAGTTCGTCATCAACAAGCACCTCGAAGACATTCTTTCCGGCAAGGCGCTCTTCCTGTCGGTGGGCGATCTCGTGCATCCGGGCGACGAGACGGCGGATGGGCACGAGCGCGGCCTGCGCTCCCTCCTGGCGGTCCTCACGCTCCTGTCCTACGCGCCGTCGGCGGTGCACCTGGTCCTCGCCGATCACGAGAACGCGCACTCCAACGGAGACGCCGTCGTCAAGGGAGGCGTCCCGCAGAACCGGTCGCTGGAAAAGCTCATCCGCTCCAAGTTCGGCGAAGGCCCGCAGGCGAAGATCCTGGGGAGGCTGGGCGAAACGATCAAGCTTTTCCCCGCGGTGACGCGCGTGAACACCGCTTCCGACGCCGCGCCGGACATCCTGCTCCTGCACGCGCAGGCTTCTTCCGAAGTCCTGACCGAGCAGGCGGCCGCGGACGTGTTCGCGCGGGGCCGTCGCGCGATCGGCAATTCGTCGGAAACGCTGAACAAACCGCTGCGCGACCTGACGTGGGGACGCGACTACGACTCGGCGGTGACCGAGCGCTTCGTCACCGCGTTTCAGCGTCCGGCGAAGAGGGTGAAGCCCGTGATTTATTCGGGCCACACGCCGCCCAACACGCGCTACTTCGAAAACAAGCGCTACCTGAACGTCAACGGTTCGACGGCCGCCGCCGCCGCGGACGGCAACCAGGTGATCCTCGACCTGCAGTTCGACGCCGCCGAAAAAGGCTTCACGTACGCGGTCGTCGGCCTCAACAACCCCGACCGCGCCGACGCGCTGAAGGACGCGCAGGGCGCCGACGCGCTGAAGTTCGTGCGCGCCGTCCCGCCCGCACAGTCGGCTTCGTTCCGGGTCCCGGCCGACGGTTCCAAAGCCAGGGTCAGCATCGGCGGGGAAGAGTTCGACATCTGGAGGACCGGTTTCGCGACCGCGATGTTCCAGCGCGCTTCCGGGTCGAGCCGCGAGCGACTGGTCACGTCGTACAAGCCGTTCAATTACACCGTCAATCAGGGCGTCGTCGAGACGATGCGGCTTCAGTTCGAGTTCGACGCGCAGAAGGGCGAGCTCGTCGTGAAGAACAACGCTCCCGCGGGGACGCCGCCGCTTTTCTACGCGGGCCTGCCGACCGAAAAGAGCCAGGTCCATTCGCGGCGCGAAGGCCCGGCCGGAGCCGACCTGCCGATCTCGTTCAAGGGGAAGGGAGCGATCGAGATCCCGATCGAGCCCGGCCAGGAGCGTTTCCGGCTGCCCGGCGGCGACAACACGATCCTGGAGCTCGTCGCGGTCGGCGGCATCCGGTACGCGAAAATCACCGACAACGGGAACGTCCTGCACATGGAGCGTCTCGAAATCGGAGGCACGTATTCGATCGGGCGCAGCATCGACAGCCACTTCGTCCTGTCCTATCCGTCGATTTCACGCTGGCAGGCGGAGATCGAGGTCACCGCCGAAGGCATCACGCTGCGCGAGAATCCGGGCGTGCGCAACCCCATCGAACATCTGGCCCCTTCCGCCGAGTCCTCGTCGCCGTCGCTGGTGGACATCGTCGCCCCGTCCTTCGATTCCTACGGGATCGTCCGCGCCGAACCGCAGCCGCTGCCGCTCGACGCCGACGGGCTGGTGGACCTGAAGGCCCTGCTGGGGCCGAGCCGCCTGCCCTCCGACCGGGAGCTGAAGGCCGAGATCCTGAGCTACATCGAACAGTACGTGAAAGAGCCGCAGAAAAAGGCGTACGCCCTGAAGAACCTGGACCGGCCCGAGCTCCTGCCCTTCATGCGCGAGGCCCGGAAGTACAACGTGCTCCTGGTCGTCAGCCGAGAGATGAAGCCTTCGGAGTTCGAATCGAAATATGCGCCCTACCTGAAGGTGCTCAACGAAGTCTTCGGCGAGATGCCGCAGGAGCTTCTCTGGGAGCTCACGGGCCCGGTCGGTTTCGAGGTCACGAAAACGGACGACAACGTGTTCGGGTTCCAGAAGCTTGACGACAGCCTGGTCGGGGCGGGGGCGGGCCTCACGGTGTTCGGCGTGCAGGCGCCCAAAGGGCTGATGGGGCAGATCTTCAACCGCGGGGACCTCATGAGCTTCGACAAGAAGCAGCTTCGCGAGACCGTCGTCCACGAGGTGCTCGGCCACAAGCGCTCGATCACGAAGCGGTCCCGTTTCGAAATCAGCGACGGCCAGATCCGCAAGACAGACGGTTTCGAAATCATCCTCGACCGGCTCGGATGGCAGGACATCGGGCACCTGAACCGCATCCGCTCCGTCCTGCCTCGGCCGGAGGACTGGGGTCTGACGCTGACCGGTTTCGAGAACGTCCAGATCGACCAGCTGCCGCAGGAGCCGCAACAGCTCCTCGACCTGATGCGGAACATTTATCAGCTGCCGTTCGGTTATTACAGCAACATCCTGGAGATCGTGGCGTTTTCGACCGAGGGAGACGACCTGACCCGGGACCGGGACGGCGCGGTCGCCAGGCAGGGCGACGAACGCAATGAGTACCACAAGCTGGCCGGCACGCGCGACATCCTGAATTTCACCAACAACCGCGTCGGCATCCCGGTCGACCCGGCCCAGCAGGTTTACGTGAGCTATTCGTACGAGCGGGCGGACGGCACTTATAAGAAGCATTACGTGCAGAAGGGCGGCAGCGAAGAGGCGCCGACCTGGCAGGAAGTGGCGCCGGCCGGCCGCGGCATCTGGAAAGCCGCCGGACCCCTGCACCGCGCGGGACAGGTCCAGTTCGCGCCGGAGCCGGCGCGTGCGCCGCCGGCGGTCGCGGCTGCGGTCCGCCGGACGGATTCGCGCGAGGTGAGGATCGGCGGACACCGGCTGCAGATCCGCCAGGACGGAAAGAAGATCCTCGTGGTCGATCTCAGCACCGGCGCGGTCGTCGGCGAGCGGATCGTCACCGAGGCCAGCCCCGGACGCCGGATCGGACCGCTGACTATCGGGCGGAATCCCACCAGCGACGTGGTGCTGTCCGAGGACGGCGTCTCGCGCGATCACGCCCGCATCGTGTTCGAGGGGGGCGTGTACTATCTGGAAGACGTCCACTCGACGAACGGCACGAAGCTGGGCGGCCGCAAAATCACGAGGGAGGCGCTGTTCATCGCCGGGGCGCGCCTGGCCGTGCGCATCGACGCGAAGGTCGAGCTGCCCGCCGAACTGGCCGACGCCCGGGCCGCGCTGGATGCGGCGCTCTCCGCGATCGCTCAGAGCGCCTACGGAGTCGAGCTGAACCCGATCCGCCAGGCGGACTTCAACTTCCGCGCCCTTGGCCGGGTGCTGGAAACGTTCGCGCCCGTCGGGGAGACCTACGATTTCGACGACCTGAACTACGACGCGCGCCAATTCCTGATGGACGCCCTGTCCAGCGAAGAGCTCCTGCCGTCCCGTTCAATCGACCGCGACAACGCGCTTCTGCTGCTGCAAACGGAGACACAGCCGATCGTGGACGCGATCCGCGCGATCTGGCTGAACGAGGACGGATCGCTGCGGCCGGCCGATCAGCGGGCCCTCCTCAGCCGCTACGCGGTCGAAGCGGTCCCCGTCCAGGACGAGTTCAACCGCCTGCTCGACCAGTACACGCGCGCCGTCGCGGTGTACCCCGACAGCGTCCGCACGAGGCTTCTCCGCGAGGAACTGGAACGCGGATACGCCGAGCGCTTCCAGGAAGTGCTCGAGTCGCGCCGCCGGGCGGCCAGCGCGGGGACGGCGGAATACGAATCGGATGTGGTCGAAGTCACGCGCGCGCCCCGCGCCGGAGACCTGCCCGACGAAACCTACCGGCGGGCTCTCGACAACGTCGCCGCCGCGATCGCGGCCGAAACGGGCGGCGCGGTCGGGTACGGCCCTCTGAGCTCCGGCGCGTTCGCGAGAGTGTACGCGGAATCGCGCGAGGAGGGAGGTCTTCAAAGAGGGACCTCCTACGCGCTCAAGCTGACGCGAAACGTCGGCGTGGACGCGGCCGCGACGGCGGCCTATCTCAACGGCGACGGGGAACCGCTCGCGGTCGAAACGCGCGACTTGACGGCGCAGGCCGGCGTGAACGAGCTGCGCGCGCTACGGCAGCGCCGGGGGACCGATCTGGGAGAGTCGCTGGACTCGCAGATCCGCGCGTCGGACCGGCCGGCGGCGCGGCGGACGTACGGATCCATCCTCCGCGCCTACGATGAACTCCTGACCCGCCGGGGCGTCCTCGTCGGCGACCCCCTGCCGGAAAACCTGCTTCTTCTGGACGGCCGCGTGCTCCTGCACGATTTCGACCAGGCGGTGCGGTTGAACGAAAACGGCACGCGCGCCGACAATCCCTCGAGCGACTTCTTCGCGGACACCGACGAGGGCCGTTTCGCGCTCGTGCATTTCCTCGGCGGTCTCCTGTATCCGGCCGTCACGGCTGAATCCGAAAATTCGCGCGATTTCCTCGACGAAATCGCGCGGCAGGGGTCGGCGGAACGGCGCCCGGTTCCGGCGCTCCTGGCGCGGCTCACGTCGGACGCGAGCCGGCGCGCGTCCCTTTTCGGAGAGCTGCAGAGATTCTTCCGCCGCACACCCGCGGAACGCAGCGAGCCCGCCGCGATCGCCGCCGTGTGGAACGCGTTCACGGCGGCCGTGCCGGCCGCCGAGATCCGTTCGTCGCTGCGCGCGGCGATCCTGGCTTCCGCCCGCCGCAACGCCGGCGAGCGCCTGTACGGGAGTCTGGCGGCGGATCCGGAGCTGCTGCTATTGCTGGACGCGCACCCGCCCTTCGCCGAGGCGCTGTACGCCGACCTCGCGGCTTTCGGCGCGCGCCCCGGCGCGCAGGTGACGCCGGCGTCGTACGCGCGGGCGCTGCGCAGGGCCGGCGCGGATTCGCCGGTCGCCCGAGCCTACCGTCAGGCGCAGGCCGCGATCCGCACCCGCGTCGACCGGGCGCGCGCCGGCGAAGGCTTTTCTCTCGGGGAAGTCGCGTACGCCGCGGCCAGCCCGCTCGCCGAGAATCTGGACGCCGCGATCGCCTCGACGGGACAGGCGCGCACGAAATTGGGGCGTCTGCGGTTTTACCGCGACGTCGTGCGTCTCGTGAACGAAGACGCGGAGCTCTTCCGCCGTTTCCGCGGCAACGCGCGCGCCGAGCAGTCGGCGGCCCTCGCCGAAGGCATGCGCCGCGCGCTGGGCGACGCGTCGCAGCGGCGCTATTTCGCGGAGCGTCTGGCGGCGGCGGGACAGACGGACCTGGCGCGGACTCCGCTCGCCCAGGCGGCGCCTGTGCTGCTGGACCTGGCTTTTTTGGAGGGAAGGGACCGGCTCGTGCGCTCGGACCGGGACACGTCGCGCCTCATCCTCGAGCTCCTCGGCGCGGACGCCGAAGCGCTGCGGGCCTATGAGACCGACCGCGGCCTCCTCGCGCGCGATCTTTCGCTCGCCGAGCGCGTGCGGTCGCTCGGTCCCGCGGCGACCGGTTTCGAACGCCTGATCGAAAAGGCTCTTTCCGTCTGGGACGCGATCGTGCGCCGGATCTTCGGGACTTCGACCGCGGTGAGCGGGGCCCGGCTGGTGACCGCGGACACGCTGACGCGGGCCCTCCTGTATACGGTTTTCGGAGCCGGCGTGGCGATGGCGGTCGGCCTCGGCGTGATCAATCCCATTCAGTGGTTTGCGGTGACCGCGCTTCTGGCGGGACTGACGTACGCCCCCGCGTTCACTCTGTCGACGACGGCCGACGCGCGCCATCAGACGCGGCTGGAAAGATTGCGCCGCGCCTTCGGGTTGGACACTCCCGCCATCCGGCGCGTGATCGCGGACAGGATGGCCGCGCTCCGCGCGGTTGATTTGACGACGCCCCTGACGGCGGAATTGGCCCGCAACGGCATCCCGCTTCAGGAGAGCGACATCCTTTCCCGCTACGTGGGCGGTTCCATCGTCAATCTCGCCAAGGACACGAACTACCGGCCGACCGACGTGGACCTGGTCGTGGTCGTCAAGGGAAGCGTCTTCAAGCACGTGGACCTGGACGTCCCGACGACGATCCCGATGGCCGACGGTTCGACGCAGACGGTGCGGACCTTCGACACGCTGGTGATCGGCGAGGACGTGCTGAACGGGCGGCTGCCCGGAAACCTCCTCTCACCGGCGTTTATCGAGTGGTTCCTCCACTTCCGGCGGATGGCGATCACGAAGCTCGTCCAGGGCGAGTTTCTCTCCGGCAGCCACCAGATCCAGGCGGGACCGGTCTGGGCGCACGTGGTGCTCGCGGGCGTGGCGCTGAACACCTGGGTGGACGCGGCCCTGTATCTGGCGCTCTCGGGTGTCTTCTTCTGGAGCCCTCATCCGCGGCGCAAATTTTATTCCCGCGTCTCGGCCGCGCTTTCTTATACGCGTTATTTTCTTGCGCTGCCGTTTTCGGCGTTCCGCCGCGCCCCCCGTGAAGCGGAGGCGCCCTCCGCCGTTCCGGCCGTGACGGCCCCGGAAACCGCCGCGCGGCCCGCCGGGCAGAACCCGTTCAGCGCGCAAATCGACGCGCTTCGCCGGCAGGATGAGCGGCGTCGCCAGAGCCGCCGCCAAATACTGAAGTACGGGCTGCTCAGTGCCGCCGGCGTCTCCCTCGCGGCCGGGTCCGCCGCGCTCCTGATCGACGCGCTGACTCCGCCGGAAAAGGCCCCCGCGCCCCAGATCCGTCGCGAGCCGACCGAAACCGAAAAGCGGCGGGAGCGCTATGAAACCTATCGTCTGGCGCTGACGGACCGCGGCGGACGCGTGCGCCTGCGCTGGATCGACGACCGGACCGAATGGACGGTCCTCGTCGGGCAGAACTCGCTTCACGCGGAGGGATACTACCGGATCGCGGACGACACCGTGTATCTGCGCGGGAAGGATCCCTCGGCCGGCAGGGAGATCACGGTTTCGGACCTCAAGATCCTTTCGCATGAAGTTTATCACCGCCAGGCCCAGGCGGCCGGGCTCGATTGGCAGGCGGAGCGGCAGGAGCTCCTCCGGTTTTTCGACGCGCTCGGACGGGACGGCGAGGTCGACGCGCTGACGCGGCTGTCCGAGGAGGCCGAGCGGGTCAACCGGATGGCGCGCATGCCCGGGGCTTACAAGATCGAGGACTTCGCTCCGGAATTTTTCGGCCGTCTGGCGGCGATGCTCGAGGGTCCGTCGGAAGCGCCCCTGGCGCCGGCCCAGCCCCGCGAGGGTCAGGAAACGCTCACGACTTTCACGGGACTTCGACCCCAGTTCGACCAGGCGGTCTACGGCATCGCCGAGCGCCTCCGGAAGGGAGAGCTGCCCGAGACGGCCCGCGCGCTGAACAATTATTATTCCCGCATCCGGCATCCGCTCGGCGGCGCCGTCGGCAAGAAGGGCGCCCGGCTCGCCGCGCAGACCACTCTTTACGGCGGGGAGAGCAGCGTCAGCCGGGACTTCGACCGCGAGAGCGACGGGTCGCCGGCGCTGGACGTGATGCACGGCCACCGGATCTCCGCGGAGATCCAGCGGCGGATCGATCTCGGCGAGACGCCGGAGATTCTCGTGATCGGCGTGGGCCGCGGCATGGTGCCTCTGCGGATCATGCAGCGCTGGGGCGACAAGGTGCGCGTCACTTCCGTCAACAAGCGCGAAAGCTCCGGAGAAGACCTCCTGTACGCTCCGCAGGACCTCGCCGACAGGCTCACCGCCGAAGGCGAGCCGACGGACCTGGCGACCGCGACCCGGTACGTCGACGCGATCCGGCGAAACTATCACCAGGTCGCGGACGCCTCCGTCAGCCTCGAAGGCCTCGAGGGCCGCAACTTCCCGATCATCGTCGTCGGTCAGGAGGTCACCGGCTATCTCAACCGCGCCCGGTTCCTCGAGCGCCTCAAGGCGAACCTGGCCCCCGGCGGCCGCGCGTTCGTCGATTTGAACATTTTCCGCATCATCGACGGAAACGGCGCGAACGTCGACGCCGTGCGGTTTTTCCGCGACCTTTCCTCGGATCCGGAGAAAGAGGAGTACCAGCTGTTCGGCACCGTCCTGCGGGAAGGCACGGCGCCCGAGCTCTTTTACCCGTCCCTCATGATCATCAACAAAAATCCGGCCAATCTCGCGGTCCCGCTCGAGCCGGTCCGTTATCCCGGAGACGTGTACCGCGTGACGGGCGCGCGCCTGGCGGTCTCGAGCCTCTACAACGAGGAGAGCATGAACCGCGACTACGACCGCGGTCCGCTGGCGCTCGACGTGCTGCACGGCGGCCGGATCACCGAAGAGATCGAGCGGCGCCTCGCCGCCGGCGAAACTCCGGAGATCCTCGTGATCGGCGTCGGGCGCGGGATGGTCCCGCTCCGCCTGATCCAGCGCTACGGCGCCCGCGGCGTGCGCGTGACGTCCGTCAACAAGCGTGAAAGGGGGGAGGACATCCTGTACGAGCCGCAGGAGCTGGCCGACCGGCTGACCGCCGACGGCGAAGCGACCGACCTGGCGACGGCGACGCAGTACGTCGCCGCGATCCGCCAGAACTACCGGCTCCTGGCCGACGCCTCCGTCAGCCTCGAAGACCTCGAGGGCCGCAACTTCCCGATCATCGTCGTCGGCCAGGAGGTCACCAGCTACATGGACGACCGGGCGAGGTTCCTCGAGCGCTTGAAGGCGAATCTCGCTCCCGGCGGCCGCGCGTTCGTGGATCTGAACATCTTCCGCATCACGGATCCCGCCGGCACGCGCGTCGACCCCGTCGCGTTCTTCCGCGGCCTCTCGTCGGACGCGGAACAGGAGGAGTACCAGGTTTTCGGTTCGGTGATCGCTCCCGGCGCCCCGCCTTCTCTTTATATCCCCGCCCTCCGGATCACCAACAAGAACCCCGCGAACGTCACGATCCCGCTCGACCCCGTGGTACCGAGGGGCGCCGAATACCGGATCCGCGGCGCCCGGCTCACGGTCGATCCCCGGCCGACGGCCGCGGGACTCCTCGAGCGCGTCTACGTCGAGCACGACCAGCGGATCAAGGAAATCATCAACCCGCACGACGACCCCGGCTTCACGGCGGTTTACGGAGCGGCCGGCGTCGACCTGTCGAATTTCCTTCTGTCCACGAACGCCCCGAACGCCTATTTCGTGGCGCGTTATTACGGGCTGACGGCGGCGGACTTCGTGCGGCTGACGGACCCCGTCGTTCAGGCCGCGATCGACCCGATGTACCAGGAGACCAAGTTCCGTCTCGGCTTCGGCACCGGCTACATGATGTGGAACAAGGACACCGTCCTGGCCTCGCTGGCGTTCGAGCTTCGCGCGATCGGCGTGGACCCGGCGTCGGTGCGTGTCAGCGACGACGAGGGCCACCCCCGCATCCAGTTCGAATGGGCCTATCCGGGCGCCTCCGCGAAGACGTACTCGGTCACGTTCGTCGACCGTCCGGACGCCACCGAGACGGGCGGCGGCGTGAACCTGACCGATCCCACGACGTACCCGCAGAAACTGCAGACGGTCCTGGCGGGCGGCATCGACCTCTTTTACCAGCGCGCCGGATCCGAGATCCCCAACGCGTATCTGGCGGCGACGAACAATTACATCGAGCACATCCACGCGCACGTGAAACCCGGCGGGTTCCTGGTGACGGACGACTACGCGATCGATACCACGGTCCGCACCGAAGCGTATATCGACCGAGGCCCCAATTTCCCCGTCGCGCTGCCCGAGATCGCGGTGCCGGGTTTCGAGGCCGCCCGTCAGGAAGTGGTCCGCGTGCGCATGGGCCCCGACGTGGCGTATTACATGGCCAGGCCCGGCGGAGACCAGAACCCGTGGCTGCGTTACGGGTGGGATCTCCGCGTCCGGCAGAAGCCCGCCGCGGCGGCGCCCGGGACGCGGACGACCGGCGCGAGGCTCGGGATCGTGAAAGACTTCGTTTTCAGGGCGCCGGTGATGACCCCGCTCTTCCTGTTTTCGGCCGTCGCTCTCGTGGCCACCGTCGTCGCGGAGCTTTCGGGGGTCCCGACGAAAGCGTTTCAGGCGGGCCTGCTCAATTCGACGCTCGTCTTTCTCGCCGCGAAGGCCGGCATCGACCTGGTCCGCAACTGGCGGGAAGGGAAACCCATGGCCGGCATGGTCTCGGCGGGGACGCTTCTCTCCGGCGGGTTTTATCTGGCGGCGACCTACCTGTTCAAAGCGGACGCGTCGGCCGTCGGCAACGTCGCGCTCGGTTTCCTCGTCGTGGACGCCTTCCTGAACCCCGCGGGTAAGAGCAAACTCACCGGTGTTCCGGCCGCCGTGGCCACGGGCGCGGTCGCGGCGTTTTTCCTCGGGATCCTTCCGCCCGAAGCGGCCTTTTTCGCGGGGATGATCCTCACGGCCGCGTCCGCGATGCTCGACGCGGTCCTGAAAGTCGGCACGGCGCGGGAAACCGCGAACGCGCCCGCCGAGCGGGCTCCGGGGCCGGCCGTCGCGCCTTCGCAGGGACTCGTGCCGCAGGCCGTGACTCTTAACGGCGCCCGGCTCGCCGCCGCCACGGCGCCGATCACCGACGAAGACCCCGCCGAGCTCCTCAAAAAAGAGCGGGAGACCGACACGCCGGTCAACGTGCGGATCGAAGACCGCGGGCGAACCTACAATTTCATCCTGAGCGCAGACCTGGCGGGGATCCTGAGGCGCGCCGGCGTTTCCGCGGAAGATTACGTCCGGCAGACGCTCGCGGAGGGGAACGCGCTGCCTTCGATCGGGCCCCTGGTCGCGCGGCTGCGTCTTTTCGCTTCGCCCGACAAGGCGGCGGTGCTCAACCTGGGGACGACGTTCGACGCGGATCTCGGAAAAGGGCTTTCTCCCGCGCTGGCCCGCAAGCTTCTGTCGGCGAGCCTCTGGGCGGCGGTGATGCAGACCCGGACGCCGATCGAAAAGATTCTCGGCGGCACCCCGGAGTGGTTCGACAAGGAGGAGTACCTGAAAAAGGTCCTCGGGCCCGACGAGATCCTGGAGCTGGCCATGGTCTTCCTCAGCCGTCAGATCCCCGCCTCGCTCCCGA
Source organism: Candidatus Eiseniibacteriota bacterium (assembly GCA_035496715.1). Classification (GTDB taxonomy): domain Bacteria; phylum Omnitrophota; class Gorgyraeia; order 2-02-FULL-51-18; family 2-02-FULL-51-18; genus DATJEK01. Next base: position 27,836 of record DATJEK010000026.1, read on the forward strand.
CGCAGCTCATGAGAGAAGCCCGCTTCACGCCCGAGCAGGTCCGGCGGTTCCGGGAATTCGTGGACGCGAACGCCGGCCGCATGAGCGTCGATTCGCTGAGGTCCGCGTATTATCAAATCGCGCAGATCGACCGCGAAGCCCCGATCGAGGAGATCGAGGAGCTGCTGAAAAAATACGAAGCGCTCGAGGGCCGTTCCGAACAGCTTTCGAGGATCAACGCCGAGCTGGAAGAGAAATTGAGCTCGCGGTACTCCGCGCTCGAAAAAGCCGACGTCTTCGAGCGGATGCTCGCCGTGGACCCGAACCTTTTGAGCGCGAGACGGAGCGCGGAAGAGTACCGCGCGCTCGCCGTCCGGGAAGAGGCGCGCCGTCGCCGTCAGGCCGAGATCGCCGCCGAGGTCGGGGCTCTCGCCTCGGCCGACAGCCCGACGATCCTCGGCCGCGCGTTCTCCGCCGCGCTGAAAAAAGACCGGGATCTGGCCTCGCGCCTGATCCAGCTCCTGGAGCGCAGGGACCTGTCGCTCCACGAGGCGAACCTGGCCCTCGCCCTCCTGCCCCGGTCCGCCGCGGACTCGGACCAGGCGCTCCGCGCGTCGCGGAAATTCACGGCCCGGCTCCGCGAGGAAGTGGTCCGGCGCGTCATCGGAGAATCGAAGCTGACCGGCCCGGCGGCGGACGCCGCGGCCTCCGTGTTCGGCGCCCTTTTCGACGGCACCGACCGGGACCGCGCGGAAAGGCTGCGCGGGGCCGTTCCCTCCGGCGACCTCGCCGCGGCGGAGGCTTCTTTCGCGGCGGCCCAGAACGAGCTGAACGATCTCACCGTCGCGTTCAACGCCGCTTATGTCCGCGCTTCGCGAGAGGGGCGGACTCCGGCGATCGCGGATTTTCTGGGGCCGACGGCGTTCGGGCAGCCGCTGCCCCTTAAGGAAATCCTCAAAGGTCTGGAAGGCCGCCCGGACGAGGTCCGTCTCGCGGCCGCGCTCGAGCATTTCCAGATCGCCTTCGACGTCCGCCTGTCCGTTCCGTTCGCGGAGGAGACGCCGATCTACGACGTGCCCGGCGGGTTCGGCGACACGGCCAAGGCGGACCTGTACTCCCGCACGGAGATTCCGCGGGTGCTGGAGCGGCTGGCCCTGGTCGAGGCGGCCCTGACCGGCCTGCCCCGACGGCTCCTTTTGCACAATCTCGCTTTCCAGAAGTTTCTCATCGTCAAGGAGGTGCGCGCTTCGTGGAGCCACTCCGAGAGCGTCGAGGACAACGTCATCACGCTCGGCCTCGAGGAGCCGTCCGCGATCCGGACCCTTTTCCACGAGTTCGGCCATTCGCTGCACGGCAAGCAGGGGGATTTCTCGGCTTACGTGGAAGGGGAGCTCCTGCGGGAAACGCTGAACAAGCACGCCGAATTCTTCCGGTCCGCGGGGCTCGCGTTCGGCGACGCGGATTTCGCGCCCGAGGCGGTCGGCGTCACGATGTGGAAAGCGTTCCAGGCGCTGTACGACGCGCGTCTGGCCGAGTGGACCGAGTTCAACCGCGAAATCGGCGAGACGGAGCTCAACATCCCTTACAAAGGGAAGCGGACCGTCGAGCAGATCGAGGCCCGCTACGGCATTTCTCTCGGTGACGCCGGCCCCACGCTGAAGCTGCCCTACATTTTCGAGGTTCCGGTGACCGACACCCGGGACGGCAACTACATCCGCCGGAACCCCATCGAAATGATCGCGGAGTACACCCAGCTGTACGTCGCCTATCCCGAAGAGCTGCGGCGGTTCGACGAGGTGGGATACGATCTCCTGGGACTCCTTCTGCGCCAGAGCCGCCGGATCGCGGGCGCCCGCCTGGCCTCGCAGAGCGACGCCGACTTCGACCAGATGGCCTTCGAAATCCTCATGGCGCAGGAAGCGCCCGTCGACCACGGGCCGGTGTCCGCGTACTACGAGCGCTCGATCGAGACGGCGCTCAAGGCGGCGGAATCCCTGACCGACGGCGGGGCGGTGGTCTTCGACATGGACGGCACCCTGGAGGCGTCCACGATGCCGTTGATCGCGCGTCTCCTCGCCCGGGGCGTGAAGGTGGCCCTGATCACGATGAACCATCCGCTGGTTGCGAATTACTTCGTGCTGGAGCCGGTGCTCGCGGAGCTTCGCATCCTCGGCGTGCCGTCGACGGGGCTCAGCGTGTTCGCGAGTGAGGAGATGACGGACCACGTGAACAGCGTCGGCAGGATGGTGCGCGTCCTGGGCGGCGAAAAGGAAGAGCCGTTCGGCACCTACGACAAGGGGCAGGTGCTGGAGCGCTTCGTGAAAGAGAACGGGGTCAAAAATTTCGTTTATTTCGGCGACGAGTTCGCCGACGCCACGGAAACGACCCGCGCCGGAAACGATCTCCGCGCGCTCCAGGCGTACCGGAACGGGAGCATCGGGGTGCCCGGCGTTTTCGTCAACGTCGGCGAGGCGCAGCAGGACGACGCGGTCCGCCACCGCGAATGGCTGGGCGCGAAGGGGACGACGACCTGGCTCGAGGCCTTCGACGCGCGCATGTTTCCCACCGCGGCGCAGCGCGCGGTCCAGGAGCTCCTCGCGCGCGTGCACGGGCTCGGCGAAGGCGAGTATCAGGCCCGTCCCGACCCGATGGCGCTGGTCCGGCTCATCGTCGACCCGGCCATGGGCCTGACGAACGAGGACATCCTCCGCGCCGGGCGGGCGATGGGGTATCCGGACCCCGTCATGGAGGACCGGGACGAGCCGGGGCCCACGAAGACCATTTCGAACGAGATCCAGCACCTGCTTCCTTATTTTTACCAGATCGTCGAGAAGCTGCTCACGGACAGCCGTTTCAAGGGCCGCAAGCTCTTGTTCGCGACTCGCGACGGCGACCTGCTGTACGACCTCCTGACCGTGATCGCGGGACACCTGGGCGGACGGGACCGCGAACGGTTCCGGATCTTCGCGGGCAGCACGGATTTCTGGGCGCACGACATCCCGGCGGAATATTTCGCGGCGTACGGCATCACGCGCGAGTCGCTGCTGGACGACTCGAACCCGGGCTTCGCCATCGTCGACGCCGGTTTTCACGGCACGATCGCCTACTCGGCGCACAAGCAGATCGCCGACCTGTTCGACCTTCCGCTCGACCTGGTCCAGCAGAAAATCCTCGCCGTCAATGTCAGCCGCGGCGCCGACCAGATGAACGCCTACGCCGACGCGATCATGACGACCGGGTTCGACTCGTCCTACGGGGTCCCGGCGTCGTTCGACCTGTCCGCCTATCCGCGCCTGAAGGCCCTCGTGACGCCGTTTCAGCGCCTTTTGAGCACCAACCGGAAGAGCCCCGACAACCAGGAGGCGCAGCTGGTGGCGACGTCGCTTCAGACGCTGGCGAAATCGACCCACTCGGTCGACTTCATCGGCCGGGTCAACGGCGTGCCGGTCGCGATCCCGACCGAGCGTCCCGGCATCACGGTCGACGTCTATCACGTGCGGAGCACCAACGCCTCCGTCATTCATCCGGTGGCCGAGCTTCTGATCCGCCACGAGATCATCCGCAGCATTTTCCGCGACGTCTCGAGCGGCAAGCTGAGCGGTCTCCTCAAGATCGCGCGCGAGTCCGGCGCGCAAGCCGCGCCGGCCCCCGCCGCGGCGGAGGTGAAGGATCTGCCGCGTCTGGACGGACACGCGATCCTCGCGGCGGACGACCGGTCCCTTCTGCGGTCCGTTTCCAGGCAGACGGTTTTCGAAGTGCTCCGCAGGACGGCGACAGAAGGGATCCTGTCCCGCGCGGTGGCCGATGATCTCGATCCGCGGGAGCCGTCCGGCGCCCGGCTGGCGGCGCTCGGACTCGGGACGCCGGAGAAGGTGCATCAGAGCGCGGTCGCGGGCATCGAGGAATTCAAGCGGTCGTTCGCGACCGGGGCCCTCTCGGTCGCGCGTGAAATCCATGATTCCGGCGCGAACGTCACGGTTTTTTCCGGCACGGGAGACGTGGCGTTCAACATGTTCGAAGCCGCCTGGCGGCAGGTGACGACCGACCCCCTGCCCGTCGTCGTGCGTTTCGACGCGCAGGACAACACTGTTTTTTACAAGAGCGACGTGGGGGACACGATGTCCGTCCTCGGGCGCACGTCGGTCGTCGGTTCGAAAGAAGACGTCCTTCGCGCGATCGACGAGATCGCCGACGCCAAAATCACGCCCGAGCAGAGGCAGGCCCTGGGCGTGACCGACCTCCGGGATCTGAAGCGCAAACTCGCGGACGGGCTCCGGATGTTCTACGTCGACGAATACCTCCTCTCGGGCGACAAGTACAACCGCCTGATGCTCAATCTGCTTCAGGCGGGTTTCACGCTGCGTTACGCCGCGCTCGTCGGCACTTCCCGGGACGCCGGGGGCCGGGAAGGCATCATCGGGCACGAGGACATCGCCGCCGCGGCGTCGTTCACGGGGATCCTCGAAGCGATCAAGGTCCTTCAGCTGGCCTATGAAGACGATCCGTCGGCCGCCGAACGGGCGCACCGGCTCGCGGAGGATCTGACGCAGCGCCTGACGAATCTGATTCCGGAAGCCACGGCGGTCGGCAATCCCGACCGGATCGATCCGGCAGGGCTGCGGGCACCCGCGGCTCAGCCGAACGCGGACTACGTGTACATGGACCGCGGCGAGGAGAATGAGAAGCCGCTCTTTTTCGCGATCAGCCCCCGGGACCTCGCCGCGCGCATCCGCCGGGACGGCGTCCTGAACCGGCCCGAGGCGAACGAAGCCGGACACCGGAATTTCGACCATTTCTACCAGGCGGACCATCGCGACAGGCTCGAAGTCAAACCCGGCCCGGCCGATCTGGAGCTGGAGTTCGACCTCGCCGCCCTGCGGCGGGCGGGAGTGCGCTTCCTGCGGGATTTCCGTTTGAGCGGCTCGTTCACGTGGATGCCGCGCGACCCCGTTTCGCTGACGCTCCTCACGGAGGCTTCGAAACAAAAGGTCGCCGAGGCCCTCCGGGGCACGGTGGACAAGGAAACGCTGGCGCGCACGCTGGGTCTCTCCGGCGCGCGCCTGGCCGGGACCGAACGCCGGTTTCTGACCGGCGACGACAAGGGCCGGATGAACGACGCTCTCTGGAAGCTGCTTTCCCCGGTCGACCGTGACGCGATCCTTCGTCTTCTGGGCGAAAACCAGAAAGGGGGAGAGAACGAGCGCTCGTTCTCCTACGCGCTCGTGAAGCCGTTCAAAGCCGCCGGCGAAAGGATCACGAGCATCCAGGTCAAAGGATTCTACGTCTCCGAGGGACAGGCGCTCGAGCCCCACGCCGGCAACGGCCTGGCGCCGTTCGACCTCTTCGGCCCGCACGGGGCGAGTCCCCAGAACGGGCTCGACTTCGATCACGCGCGGCAGGAATACGAAACCGGCTTGAAGCTCCTGAACGCCCCTCCCGCGCGGGGACTCAACGTGCGCGTCAAGCTGCCGCTCGGGTACGGACAATTTCCGGGGGTCACCTATGAGGGCCGCCCGGTCGGCTTCGTCCTGCTCGGCGTCCCCGACTTCATGGAACAGCGGCTCGAAAACCGCAAATTCGCGCCCCGGCGAATCGCGCCCGCGACTTACGCCGCCGGCGAGGCGCTGCGCTGGCAGCATGAGAACGGTCTCGGCCACGGGTTTTACCATCCGGGCAACATGTCCTGGAGGCCGCGCGGGATTCTGACCTCGGCCGCCTTCGGCGTGCACGACCTGGACAACGCGTTCGATCTGGCGGCGAAGGCCGTGGAGACCGGCGTCGGGCCGGCCGACGTCATGATCCTGGACGTCTTCGGCGCCCTGCTCAAGCTGCGGGAGATCACGATCGAGACGTCCGGACTCGAGCAGGCGCTCCTGGAGCCCCAGCGCCAGGTCTCGAATTTTATCCAGGGCTACCTTTCCTTCATCCAGGACAAGGGGGAGAGGGCGAAGGCGGCCAAGAGCCTCCGCGATCTGTATTACGCCTACCTTCTTTATCTGTCGAACAAGACGGAGGAGCTCGGCCACGACCCGACCCAGACGGCGAGCCTGCTCGACCTCTACAAGGGCTTCCGCGAGACCCATCCTTCCGATCCGTTCCTCCTGGAGGCGCTGCGCGGGGCGTTTTCCGCCCCTGCGCTTTCTTCTTATGCGTCGGCCGAGCTCGCCAACGACGGCGCGTTCAGCCGCGTCTTCCGCGCGGTGCGCGCCGACGGAGAGACGGATTACGTGAAATATTCGCGCGTCCTCGTCTCCCGCGAAGCGGCGCTCTACCGGGAGCTCCTGTCGGGCCGCTACCCCAAAACGGCGTCCCATCTGCCGGCGCTGCGCGGGTATTCGGACCGCCCCGGCAAGGCCGGCGCCGCGTTCCGCGAGCTTCTCGCCGGCCGGCGGAACGTGCCGTCCGAATTGTTTTTCACCGACAACCCGGTCCTCGTGACGGCCCAGGCGCCGGGGGAGACTCTCTCGTCGATCGCCGACCGGGCTCGCAACGGCGAGGTGACCGACCGCGAGGCCGCCGAGGCGCTCCTGGCGGTCGCGAGCGCCGTGAAGGATCTCCACGACGAGGGCGTCGCGCATCGCGACCTCAAGCCCAGCGGCATCTTCTACGACGCCGCGACGGGCAAGGTCACGTTCATCGATCTCGGCCTTTCCGCGATCCCCTCGGACCCGCGCTTCGGCGTCGGGACGCTCGAGGAATTCGCCGATGACGGCACGCCCCGCTTCACGGAAAACATCGCGGACCCGTTCCAGAGGGACGTGCACGCGTTCGTCGTGAGCGCCGGCGATGTCCTGGCGGCGCTCGACGGATTCGCGTACCGCCAGCGGGAAGGGGCGACGAACGCCCTCAGCGACCGGCTGGATTTCACGCTGGAAGACCTGCGCGCGCGAGAGATCGCGCCGATTCTCGAGAAAGTGCGGCGGTCCGGCCGCCAGGAGCGGACCGTCCCGGCGGGCGCCCGCCTGGCCGTCAAAACCGGCTTGCTCGACCGGCGCGACGCCAAGGATTTCATGGACGCGATGAACGCGGGCAGGGTCTTGAGCGCCGCGCAGGACCGACAGCTGGGCCGGATCGCGGAAATCGCCCGCGCGCTGGAAGACCGTTTCCCGTACCGGCTTTCCGCGCCTCCGGAAAGCCCGCTCGGCCGTGCCGGCGTCGAAGAATTCCTCCGCCGGGAATTTCCGGACGTCCAGTACGTCGGAACCGGGGATTTCAAGGACGCCTTCCGGCTGCCCCAGGCGCCGGGGCTCGTGTTCCTGGTCTACAAGGACGCGGCGTTCCGGGGCACCGGCACGCACAGCTACGCCCGCGAGACGGCGACGCTTCGCCGGATCGTGGACGGGACGCCGGATTCCCGCGCGCGCGTCGAAATCCTCGGCGGATTCCCCCTGATCGGCCTCGCCGGACGCGACGAAGGCGCGCTGAAAGCGCCGCCTCTGACGGTTCCTTCGCTTTACGCTCCGGTCTCCGGCAGGACCGCCGCCGTCGTGGTCACCCGGGATCTCGGCGACCAGGCCGCCGACCCGTCCGGGCTCGAGTCGGCGGTCGCCCGCCTGGAGGCCAACGGCCTCGCGTGGGAAGACGCTCAGCCGAAAAACGCGCGCCTCATGAACACCGAAGAGGGGACCGCGGTGACGGTCCCGATCGACCTGGGAGGGATTTCATTCGCCGGCGCCCGGCTGGCCGCGATCAGCCGGCCCGAATTCGAGGAAGCCTCGCGGTACGCCGACGAGCGGATCGCCGCGATGGAAGAAACGTACGCCCGCATCCGGTCGCAGCAGCGGGATTTTTCAGGACTCGCTTTCGAGGACGCGCTGAAGCCCGACGCGCGCGCCTCCCTCGGCGGATACCTCGGCAAGGATCAGACGCTCCGGTATCAGCTGATGGCGGATTACCTCACGTTCCGCCGGGCGGGGCTCGATTTGAGGGAGGAGGGGCGGAAGCTGGAGGAGATCCGCGACCGCGACGTCGCGGCCTTCGCCGCGACGCGGCCGCAGAGAAAGTTTTACGACCAGTGGGTCGCCGCCCAAGGCTCCGACCTGCGCTGGCTGATCCCCGGCTTCCTGGCGCCGCAGACCCACGTCTCTCCGTTTTACGGAAGGGTTTTCCAGCGTTTCCCGAGCGCGAACGGAGTGGATTACGCGAGCATCGATTACCGTTTCGCCAATCCGCGCCTGCCCGGCGTGACTTCGCAGATGAACGCCGAGCAGATCCAGCTCCTGGCCGACTTCGGATTCCTGCAGGGCCAGAAGTGGGACGGCCGGCAGTGGGTCGATCTGGACTACCGCACCGACGCGGGCAAGCTGGCCTCGGTGCTGTCCGGCCGGCCGGTCGAGGCGGTGCGGTACGCGGATGTGATCGCGTTCGCGGGCGAGGCGCCGGTTTCCGCCGAGGCCGCCGGCAAGACGGCGCACAAGGCGGAGGCCAAGGCCGCGCCGGCCACGAAGACGGTGCCGGCGGCCGCCCCGAAGGAGACCGCCCCCCGCCTCCTCAACGCGGATCTCCTGCGGCTCGAGCGCGATCTGTCCCGTCGGCTCGAGACGCTTCGGAAGTCCTCCGCGCCGGGGATTTCGACGGACCTCTTCTTCGTCGGAAACGAGATTCTCACCTTCGGGGCGAACATCAACGGCGCCGTGACGGAAGCGCAGATCGCCCGGCTCGCCGAGGAGGCGCGGTCGCTGGATCAGACGCTCGACCGGATCGCCGCGCGCTACGGCGTCCGGGGCGCGCGGCTGGCCGAGTCTCTTGCCGCGGCGAATCGCGAACTCTACCGGGAGCTGGATCAGACCAACGACTGGTACTATCACGTCCCGCTCGAGACGGTGCTCTCCGAGGATCTCGGCGCCCAGGCTCCGCTGGTGGTCTACCGTCGGGACGCGCAGAACCGGAGCGTCATCGTCGTGAACGCTTCGCGGGTCGAATCGAAGCCCTCGCCGGCGTTCCGGGAGGCGCTGCGCGGACAGCTGATCCAGGCGGCGCTGCGCAAGGACCTCGACGAGCGGTCGGGCTTTTATCGCGACGGCTTCGACGCGCGGCTGCGCGCCAAGCGGATCGAGGAGGGCCGGGAGTGGGACTACCACATGCTGAACGCGCGGCTGTACGACCTGGCCGCGAGGGGACCCGGCTTCTTCCGCCGGTTCGCGGAAGCCTATCTGACCGCGAAGCTGCAGCGCCGCGCCCGCGGCTCTTTCGCGAGACCGTTCGTGTTCCTCTTGAACGCGGCCGGCGCGTTCTTCCGCGCGGCCTTCCGCACCGGTTTTCCGCCGACGGAGACCGTGACGGAAGCCGTCGCGCCCGCCGTCACGGACCGGGCCGTGGGCGATTATCTCGAGCAAATCCTCGGCGAGAACAGTTATTTCGGCACCGACACGCACGCCGCCAGGCTGTACGCGATCAACTTCCGCGCCGAGATCGAGCGGCTTCTGACGGAGACGATGAGGCGCGAGGTGCCGGGTTACAAAGGCAACGTCTGGGAGCTCATGCTCCGCATGGGCAACAACGGCATCGCCGCGGAGATCTTCGACAAGACTTCGATCGGCGGCAAGAAACTGTATTTCGTGATCCAGGAGAACCGGTCCAAGTTTTTCCGCGAACCCTCGTTCGTCGCCGGACTCGAATCGGCGCTGCCGGAAGTCATCGCCCGCAAAAAAGCGGCGTTCGAACGGACGGGGCGCCGCCAGATCATCAGCCTCGCCGTGGTCGGGGCCGGTTTCAACGAGGAACCGCTGACGGCGGCCCTGATCCTCGAAAACGCGCTGGCCGGCGTGCCGCGCGAAGCCGTCGATTACGAGATCGTCGTCCTGAGCCGGCCCAATCTCGTTTTCGACCGCCTCGTCGAGTCGCGAAAGGACGCGAAGGCGGGCTATCCGCTCGTCTATCCGGCGGGAGCGGTTTCGCAGATCCCGGCCAAGTATCCTCTCGAATCGTATTTCGACGAAGAGGCCGGCGGGTTCCGCCCGAAGCCGGCGCTCGCCCAGAGGATCCGCTATCATCAATTCGACCTGCTGAGGCTCGGCGAGGGGGCCACGGCGAACCGCCGTTTCGATTTCCTGAGCTTCCACCACGTGGTTCCGTACCTGACGCCCGAGGCGCTCGCCCGTCCCGAGAAGTACGAAAAGGCGGTCATCAACATGTTCGCGTTCTTTTATCGCGTGCTGGGCGCGGAATCGAAGATTTCCGTGATCTTCAACGAACGGTTCGACCAGCGGGCCAACCCGCTCATCCAGGCGTTTCTGGAGAACGGGTTCCGCCGGACCGAATATTCGTTCCGCGAAAAGGCGGCCAAGGATTTCCGGGAGGTGCTGGCGCTCGTGAAGCCGGTGGCGGTGAAGGGCGCGCGCCTGGCGCTCTCCGTGAACCGCCCCGAGGATCTCCGGGCGCAGTTCTCGATTCCGGAGCCGGCGGCCCGGGAAGCGGGCGACACGAGGACCGCCGCGGACATCTACACCCGCGACGTCGAACAGCTGGCGTTCGCCGCGTTGACCGAGGCGGGCCTGTCCGCCGATGACGCGCGCATCCTGCGTTCGCTGGAGGCCTTTCCGCAGGTCCTGACCTTCCTCGCCGACGCGGTCGCGCGGCCCGATTTCAAGGTCGCCGGGCGCGGGGGCTTCCTGGCCGATTTCGACCGGCGCGCCCGGGAATTCTATTACGACGGCATCCGCCAGACGCTGCCCGGCGGCCTGTACAAGCTCGAGGGCAGCGAGGCGGGCGTTCTCCGCCTGGTCCGCTTCACGATCTCGCAGGTGGACGACGAGTTCGAGCGCGCGCGCGAGGGCGTGCAGATGATCGACCGGTTCAACGCCGAGGTCGCCGCGCTAGAGCGGGCCGTGCCGCGGGTCGGCAAGAGCGTGCGCGCCGGCGCGCTCGAGACGCGCGTGGCCCAGCTCGAGCGCCGCGCCCACGAAAGCCGCGTCGCCGGCGTTCTTTCTCCCGAGGTGCACCGGTTCTTCTCTCGGCGGCTGCGCGCGATCCGGACCGCCGCCGGACTGGCCGCGCCCGCGGCGGCCGAGACGGTCCCGGTCGCGGCGAAGAAGAAAAAGACCACCGTCAAAAAAGACGCGGCGCCGCAAAAGCCCGTCCAGGCCGCGGCCCCCGTCCAGGCCCCCGCGGCGTCCGCCACGCTGTCGGAAGGCCAGATCGTCGATATCCTGATCGAGGTCGTCGCCGCGGTCCAGAACGCGCCGGCCGGGGCCGAAAGGCGGTCACCCGCCACGGAAGCGATGAACGCGGTCGCGAAGCTGTACGTCGAGAACAAGATCACGGACGCGGACGCCGGCCGCGAGATGGATTTTCTGAGACGGTACCAGTTGGTCGACAGCGCCGAGGGCATCCGCAGCGCGCTTGTCGAGCGACGCGGGAAGCTCGGCGCCCGGCTGGCCGTCGCGTTCACGCAGATGTTCGGGGAAAGCGCCGCGAAGGTGCTACAGGTCGCCGCCGGCACGTCGGACGTGGACAGCGTCCTGGCGTATTCGACGCCGGACCTCGTGAAGGGGGA
>DATJEK010000027.1:0-5721 GCA_035496715.1 Candidatus Eiseniibacteriota bacterium
TCTTGATTCCGTAGTGAGAAGCGGACCGCGAGCCCACGACCGCGATCTTGCGCTCCCGCGCCGACGGCAAGTCGCCGCGGACGTAGAAAAAGGCCGGCGGGTCGTAGATCTCCTTCAACTCGGCGGGATACTCCGCGTCGAACCAGCCCACGATCCGCACGCCGTTTTTCTGGGCCCTGACGGCTTCCTCGGCGGCCGCGGCGGAATAGGGGCCCTTTTTCAGATCGCGGACCTTCTCGCGCAGCGCGCCCCTGAACGCCGCGTGGCCTCCTTCGGCGGCCGCGGCCATGGAACCGGCGTCCGCGAAGCTTTCGGCCGCCTTCTTGAAAAGAACGGGCCCCATGCCGGGCGCCGCAGCCAGCGCCATCGTCCAGACGAGCTCGTCGAATGAAGTCATGCGAGGTCCCTCAATTTTTCCAGGATCATCCCGGCGACCTGCGAGGCCGTCCGGCCGTCCGTGTGAAAGTGATGGTCCGCCTTCTCGTAAAACGGCCGCCGCGATTCCAGGAGCCGCCGGATCTCGCCGGGCACGTCGGCGACGTTCAGAAGCGGCCGGGCCTTCGAGTCCTTGACCCGGCGGTGGATCGTTTCCGGCGTGGCCCAGAGCGCGACGACGACGCCGCCGGCCTTGAGCGCCTCCAGGTTCGCGGGATCCGTCACCGCGCCTCCGCCCGTCGTGATCACCGCGTTCCCGCCGGAGGAGGCGCGGGCGATCGCCTCCTTCTCAAGGGCCCGGAAGCGCGGCTCGCCGTCCTGGGCGAAGATCTCGGCGATCTTCCTCTTCTCGGCCACCTCGATCTCGCGGTCGATGTCGACGAGCTTCCGGCCGGTTTTCTTGGCCAGCACCTTGCCCACGCTCGACTTGCCGGTGCCCATGAATCCGACGAGCGCGATGTTCCGGCGCATCGCCCCTAGAATTCTTTGACCTGTTTCAGGTAGCCGTCGAAATTGCGGCGGGTCTCCTTCAGCGAGTCGCCGCCGAACTTCTCGAGGAACGCCTGCGCAAGCTCGAACGCCGTCATCGCCTCGCCGACCACGCCGCAGGCCGGCACGGCCGTGACGTCCGAGCGCTCGACCGTCGCGGCTTCCTTCTTCTTCGATTCGATGTTCACCGACTGGAGCGGGCTCATCAGCGTCGCGTACGGCTTCGTCGCCGCGCGCAGCACGAGGTCCTCCCCGTTGGTGACGCCGCCCTCGAAGCCGCCGGCACGGTTGGTCTTGCGGTAAAATCCTTTTTTCGCGTCGTGGTGGATCTCGTCGTGGACGTCCTTGCCGAGATTCCGCGAGACGCCGAATCCCATCCCGATCTCGACGCCCTTCACGGCCTGGATCGACATCAGCGCCGCGCAGAGCTTGGCCGACAGGCGCCGGTCGTAGTGGACGAAGCTCCCCAGGCCCATGGGGACGCCGGTGGCGATCACTTCGAACACACCGCCGATCGTGTCCCTCGAAAGCTTCGCCTCGTCCACGCGCGCCATCATGCGGCGCTCGGCCTCTTTGTCGGCGCAGTGCATCGGCGAGCCGGCGGATTTCTTCTTGATCTCCGAGGCGGTCAGCCGCGAGACGTCCGCGGTGACGCCGCCGATCTCGACGACGTGGCTCGTCACGTCCACGCCGAACTCGGCGAGGAAGCGCTTGCACACGGCCCCCACGGCCACGCGCGCGGCGGTCTCGCGGGCACTCGCGCGCTCCAGGATGTCCCGCACGTCCTCGCGCCCGTATTTCACGGCGCCGACCAGATCGGCATGGCCCGGCCGGGGCCGCTTGACGACGGGCAGCTCGTTGATCTTGAAGTCGCGGTTCGGGACCAGGAGCGCCAGCGGGCCCCCGATCGTGCGGTCCTGCCGGACGCCGGAGAGGATCTCGACCTTGTCGGTCTCGATCGTCATGCGGCCGCCGCGGCCGTATCCCTCCTGGCGGCGGGCGAGCTCGACGTCGATGTCCGCGTGCGTCACCTTGAGCCCCGCGACCATCCCCTCGAGGATGGCCACCAGGCATTTTCCGTGCGATTCACCGCTGGTCAAAAATCGAAGCATCTCTTGTCTCCGTTAACTCCCGGCCGAGGCCAGGAAATTGAAATAGGCGGCGATCCACTCCCGCCCCACGAAAAGATAGGCCGCCGCGGCCATTCCCAGGAAGGGGCCGAAGGGGATCTCCTGTCCGCCCTTGCGGAACCTCAAATACAGCCCGACGATCGACCCCAAAAGCGACGCGCCGAAAAGGGTCCACAGGACCCCCTGCCAGCCGGTGAACGCGCCGATCATCGCCATCAGCATCACGTCGCCGCCGCCCATGGCCTCCCTCTTGAAGACCTTCTCCCCCACGACCGCGATGTCGTAGAGAAGGAGCCACCCGAACGCCATCGCGAAAGCCGAATGCAGAAGCCCCGCGCGCCAGTCCGGCTGCCCCTGGATCGAAGGGACGAGCGCGGAACAAACGATCCCCAGATGGATCCCCGGCAGCGTGATCTCCTCGGGAATGATCTGATGCCGGAAATCGATGCCGCTCTCCACCACGAGCGCCAAAACGAACGCCAGGAGCGCGGCTCCCTTCGCGGTCGGACCGAATTTCCAGTAAAAAAGGACGAAGAGCGCCCCGGTGAGCGCTTCGACGAACGCGTACTGGGGCGAAATCGCCGCCTTGCACCGGCGGCATTTTCCGCCCAGGAGCGCGTAGCTCAGGACCGGCACGTTGTCGAACCAGGCGATCGGCTTGCGGCACGTGCGGCAGTGCGACGCCGGAAAAACGATCGACTCGTTTTCCGGCAGCCGGAAGATGCACACGTTCAGGAAGCTGCCGACCACGAGGCCGAACACCAGCGCGGTCAGGAACCCCATTGTTTGAGCGTCTCCATCATCGCTTCGCGCACACCCTCGGCCTGCCCCGTCCACAACGCGAACGAAAGCGCCGCCTGGGAGGCGAGCATCCCCAGGCCGTTGGCCGTCGGGATCTTGAGCCGGCGGGCGGACTCGAGGAACGGCGTCACGGCCGGCTTGTAGATCAGGTCGTAGGCCGCTCCCGCTTTGTTCAGCGTCGACAGGTCGAACGGCGACGGGTCCCCGGGCTTCATGCCGCAGGCGGTCGCGTTGACCGCCAGGTCGAAGCTCTCGCCCGTGAGCGCGCCGGCGCGGACCGCCTCGAACTCGGTTTCGGGAAAATGCCCGGCCAGGTGCTCCGCGAGCCCCTCGGCCCGGCCCTCGGTGCGGTTGGTCAGGCAGACCCTGGCGGCTCCCGCGTGGGCGAGCGCGAAGGCCGCCCCCCGCGCCGCGCCGCCCGCGCCGATCACGAGGACCGAGCGGCCCGCGGGGTTGAACCCCAGCTCGTCGCGGAGCGCCGCGAGGAATCCGGGCACGTCGGTGTTGTATCCGTACAGCACGCCGTCGCGGTTGACCACGGTGTTGAGCGCCCCGACGGCACGGTCGATGTCTTCGGGGATCTCGTCGATGTGATTCAGCGCCTCTTCCTTGAGCGGAATCGTGAGGTTCACGCCGCGCATCCCGAGCGACCTCAGCGCCTCGAACGCCAGTCCCAGCGCCGCCTTTTCGACCGTGAAGGCCAGATAGACCGCGTTCAGCCCCCGGGCGCGGAACAACGCGTTGTGCAGGACCGGCGACAGCGAGTGACGCACCGGGTCGCCGAAAATGCCGTACAACCGCGTTTCGGCGTCGATCTGAAAAGAGCCCCGATCCATCTCTTCCTCCGGTTTATCGCAAGGCTGGCCTCGCGTCCCGCGACGCGAGACCGCGCTCGCGGGCGCGACGCCCGCTTAGCGCCGGACACACGAAGAGCGTACGGCTCTTCACGAGGACGTCCGTCCCACGCCCCGTCCCTCGCGGGACGGGGACGAAGGGATCAGACGCCATAGGCCATACGCTCTTTTTCCGAAGCTCGGGACTTGAAGACGATCTTGTTGATCGCATCCAAATAAGCCTTCACGCTCGCCTCGATCACGTCGGTCGAGAGCCCCTGCCCCGTGACGGGCCGGTCCTGAGGACCCTGGACCTTCACGGTGACCTCGCCCTGGGCGTCCTTGCCGACGGTGACAGAACGTATCTGGTAATCCAACAAACGGGTCTTGCGCTTGATGAGCTTGTCGATGATCTTGTATGCGGCGTCGACGGGGCCGCTGCCGGTTCCCGACCCCGCGACGATCCTGCCCTTGGCCTTCAGCTTGATCGTGACCTTCGGGTCCTGGGCCGTGGCCGTCGTGAGGCCGAGATGCACGAGCTCGAACGTCTTCGGCGCCGCGGCGATCTGGCTGTCGACGAGCGCCACGAGGTCGTCGTCGAACACTTCCTTTTTCTTGTCCGCGAGCACCTTGAAGTTCTCGAATACGACCTCCATCTCCCGCGCGTCGAGCTTGTAGCCGATCTTCGCGAGGCGGCTTTCGAGCGCGTGGCGGCCGGAGTGCTTGCCGAGAACGAGCATCGTCTCGCCGAACCCGACGTCCTCGGGCCTCATGATCTCGTAGGTCTTGCGGAGCTTGAGGAGGCCGTCCTGGTGGATCCCCGACTCGTGGGTGAAGGCGTTGCGTCCGACGACGGCCTTGTTCGGCTGCACGACGAGGCCGGTGAGCGAGCTCACCAGCCGGCTCGCCTTGCAGAGCTGGTCGCGGCGGATCGTCGTGTGCTTGCCCCCGAAGACGTCCTTGCGGGTGTCGAGCGCCATCACGATCTCCTCCATCGCGGCGTTGCCGGCGCGCTCGCCGATGCCGTTGATCGTGCATTCCACCTGGCGCGCGCCGAACTTGATCGCCGCGAGCGAGTTGGCGACCGCGAGGCCGAGATCGTTGTGGCAGTGGACGCTGATGATGGCCTTGCGGATGTTGGGCACGTTGTCGAAGATGCCCTTGATGAGGCTCCCGAACTCGAACGGCGTCGTGTAGCCGACCGTGTCGGGGATGTTGAGCACCGTCGCGCCCGCGTCGATCACCGATTCGAGGACCTGGTAGAGGAACTCCGGCTCCGTGCGCGAAGCGTCCTCGGGCGAGAATTCCACCTCGCCGATCCGCTTGCGCGCGTATTTCACCGACTGCGTCGCGATGCGCACGATCTCTTCCTTGGCCTTGTTGAGCTTGTACTTGCGGTGGATTTCGGACGTCGCGATGAAGACGTGGAGGCGGCGTTTCGCGGCGGGTTTGAGCGATTCGAGCGCCACGTCCATGTCCTTTTCCACGGTGCGCGCGAGCGCGCAGATCGTGGGGCCCTTGATTTCCCTGGCGATGCGCTTGACGGCCGCGGCGTCGCCGGGCGAGGTGATGGGAAAGCCCGCCTCGATGACGTCCACCTTGAGCTCCGCGAGCTGGCGGGCGACCTCGAGCTTGGACTTCTCGTCCATGCTGGCCCCGGGGCACTGTTCGCCGTCGCGGAGGGTCGTGTCGAAGATGAAGATGCGGTTTTTGTCGTCCATGTCGGTGTCTCCTTAAAGAATGACGCGTGAGTTGAATCGTCGGCCCCTGCCGGCGGAGAGACCAAGCTCCACCGCCCGTCCTGCCGTCGGCAGGCCGCTAAGTCGTAGGGCGTTTAGATTCAACGAACGGGTCACGCTTTAAGCCTCTTTCTTTTTCGAGGTGACGCTTACAACCACTTCATCATGCCGCGGAGCTTGGTCCCGACCTGTTCGATCTGGTGCCGGTCGTCCGCGTGACGGAGCTTCTCGAAGTTCTTCTTGCCGGCCTTGTAGTCGGCGAGGAACTCCTTGGGGAATTTGCCGCTCTGGATC
>DATJEK010000028.1:0-5286 GCA_035496715.1 Candidatus Eiseniibacteriota bacterium
TCGATCTCGTCGAGCAATACGATGCAGTACGGGCGCCGCCGCACGCGCTCCGTGAGCTGGCCGCCCTCCTCGTAACCCACATAGCCGGGAGGCGCGCCGACGAGACGCGAGACGTTGAATTTCTCCATGTATTCCGACATGACGAACGTGATGAGCGCGTTCTCGTCGTTGAACATGAACTCGGCGAGCGCCCGGGCCAGCAGCGTCTTGCCGACGCCCGTCGGCCCGAGGAAGATGAACGATCCGATCGGGCGGCGGGGATCCTTCAGACCCGCGCGCGAGCGCCGGACCGCGTGCGAGATCGTCGAGATCGCCTCTTCCTGCCCCACGACGCGCTTGCGCAGCTCGTCCTCGATGCGCAGGAGCCGGGAGGTCTCCTTCTCCTCCAGGCGCGAGATCGGGATGCCCGTCGACTTGGCGATGATCTTGGCGATCTCGTCCTCGCCGATCTCGAGCTCGATCTTCGAGCGCTGCTCCATCCAGTCCTTCTTCGTCTTGTCGAGGCTGCGACGGAGCTCCCGTTCCTGGTCTCGGAGCGCCGCGGCCTTCTCGAAATCCTGCTCCTTGATCGTGTCTTCCTTTTCCTTCTTGAGATTTTCCAGCTTTTTCTCGAGCTCCTTCACCTCGGGGGGCGCCGTGTGCGTCGAGAGGCGCGCGTGCGCGCCCGCCTCGTCGATGATGTCGATCGCCTTGTCGGGCAGAAAGCGGCCCGCGATGTAGCGGTCCGAGAGCTTCGCCGCGGCCTCGAGCGCGGAGTCGAGGATCTTGATCTTGTGATGCGCCTCGTACTTGTCGCGGAGGCCGCGCAGGATGAGGATCGTCTCCTCGACCGACGGCGGGTCGACCATGATCGTCTGGAAGCGGCGCTCGAGAGCCGAATCCTTCTCGATGTACTTGCGGTATTCGTCCAGCGTCGTCGCGCCGATGCACTGGATCTCTCCCCGGGCGAGAGCGGGCTTGAGGATGTTGGACGCGTCGATCGCGCCCTCGGCGCCGCCGGCGCCGACCAGCGTGTGCAGCTCGTCGATGAAAAGGATGATGTTCTCCGAGCGCTTGATCTCGTCCATCACCGCCTTGATGCGCTCTTCGAACTGGCCGCGGTACTTCGTGCCGGCCACCATGAGCGCGAGGTCCAGCGTGATTACGCGCTTGTTCTTCAGGATCTCCGGGATGTCGCCGGAGACGATCTTGGACGCCAGGCCCTCGACGATCGCCGACTTGCCGACGCCCGCCTCGCCGAGGAGCACGGGGTTGTTCTTGCGGCGGCGCGAGAGCGTCTGCATCACGCGGTCGATCTCGTCGTCGCGGCCGATCACGGGATCCAGCTTGCCGTCCTTGGCGAGCTTCGTGAGATCACGCCCGAACGCGTCGAGCGCGGGGGTCTTCGTCTTCGAGACGGCGCTCGAGGAGCCGCCACCGCCGCCCTGGGGGCCCTGGGAAAACTGGGAGCCGGGGGTCGTCGAACCGAGCAGCTTGATGACTTCCTCGCGCACCTTCTCGAGGTCGAGGCCCATATTCATGAAGACCTGGCTCGCCACGCCCTCGCCCTCGCGGATGAGGCCGAGGAGGAGGTGCTCCGTTCCGATGTAGTTATGACCGAGCGTGCGCGCCTCTTCCATGGCCAGCTCCATCACCTTCTTGGCCTTGGGCGTGAACGGCAGGTCTCCGGAGACCACCGTGGTGGGCCCCAGCTGCACGAGCTTCTCCACCTCGAGGCGGATGTTGTTCAGGTTCATGCCGAGGCTCTGGAGCACCGCCGCGGCGACGCCCTCCCCCTCGCGCAAAAGACCGAGCAGGATGTGCTCGGTGCCGATGTAGTCGTGATTGAAGCGTTTGGCCTCCTGCTTGGCCAGTAAGATTACCTTGCGAGCGCGTTCCGTGAATTTATTGAACATACGTCCTCCCGCTTATGATGGAATCCGTTTACCTTCCTTCAAGACGTCTGCGAATGAGGTTCGCGCGCTTCGCGTCGCGCTGCTGCGAATTCAGCACCCGGCCCTCGATCTTCTGTAGATGGGCCGGCTGGGTCAGAATGAAAAGTTCGTTGACGGCGCGCCGGTCGATGTCGGTGATGAGCCCCATGTCCACGCCGAGGCGCACCATCGAGAGCAGCCCCATCATTTCCTTCGTGCTCATCACGTGCGCGCTTTTCAGCGTGCCGTTCGACCGGCAGATCTTGTCGAGCAGCATCTCGCGGCTCTGTTTCATGATGGTCTTGCGCGCGTTTTCCTCGTGACCGATCACCTGCCGGATGATGCGTTCGAGGTTGTCGATGATGTCTTCCTCGGCGGAACCCAGCGTGATCTGGTTCGAGATCTGGAAAAAATTCCCCTCGGCTTCGGTCCCCTCGCCGTAGAGGCCGCGGGCCGTCATGCCGAGCTTCGTGATCGCCTGGAGCACGCGGTTGATCTGCTTGGTCATGACCAGGGACGGCAGATGCAGCATGACCGAGGCGCGCAGGCCGGTCCCCGTATTCGTCGGGCAGGCCGTCAGGTAGCCCCAATCCGGGTGAAACGCGAACTTGATCTTCTTGTGCAGCGAATCGTCCACCCGGTTGGCGATCCGCCAGCCCTCCTGCAGATTGAAGCCCGACTGCATGACCTGCACGCGGAGGTGATCCTCCTCGTTGATCATGATGTTCACGACTTCCTTGTCGCCGATCACCACGGACTTGAACTCGGGATGCACGACGTGCTCGCGGCTGATCAGGTGCCGCTCCAGCAGGAACTGCTTGTCGATGTCGTCGAGCTCGGACATCCTCGTGCAGAGGCTGCCGCGCATCAGGTCCGCCTCGAGCACGGCGCCCTCGAGGTTCTCCAGGGTCTCCTTCTCCTGCTTCTTCGTCGCCCAGTGCGAGAACGGCATCTTCTCGAGATTGCGCGCCAGCCGCACGCGGGAGCTCATCACGATGTCCGAGTTCGGGCCCGTGCCGCGGAGCCATTCGCAGGTCTGCCGGAGCAGGTGGTCGACTTTCATCAGACCTTGGCCTCTCTGATCTTCTTTTCCAGAAATTTGATCTTGTCCCGGAGCGCGGCGGCCTCCTCGAACTCTTCTTTTTTGACCGCCTTCAGCAGGTCCTGCTTGGCCGCTTCGAGCTCCTCGTGGATCTTGGTCGAAAGCTTGAGCTCCTTGATCGAAGACGGGCTCGGTGATTTGCCGAGGTGCTGGTTCGATCCGTGGATCCGCTTCAAGAGCGGCACGAGGCTCGCCCGGAACGCGGTGTAGCACTCGCCGCAGCCGAGCCGCCCCACTTTCTTGAAATCCTCGTACGTCAGCCCGCACTGCGCGCATTTGTTCTTCGACGCCGGGACGCCGCCCTGCGCCGGCGGTTCGCTTTCGACGTCCGACAGCGCGGCCAGGAGATCCGCGATCCCGAAATGCTGCTCGACGTCCGAACCCTTCTGCTTGGCGCAGACCTCGCAAAGATTCAGCTTCGTGATCTGATCGTTGATGATCTCCGTCAGATGAACGGTCGCCTTGACCTTCCCGCATTCGTCGCAAAGCATGGAGCTAACCTCGCACCTTCGCTTTCCCCGCTCCCGCGGCCCGGCGTTCCGGCGAAACGGCGTACCGCACGCCCTCTTTGACGGTGACGCGGCGGAATTCTTTCGAAAGCTTTCCCGTGACCGGTCCGGGACGCCCGGCCCCGATCACGCGGTTATCGATCTTGACGACCGGCACGATCTCGGCGGCGGTGCCCGTGAGGAACACCTCGTCGGCCGTGTAAAGGTCGTGCCGCGTGAAGACGTCCTCCGAGACCTCCAGCTTCATCTCGCGGCCCAGGCGCATGACGGTCGCGCGGGTGATCCCCTTCAGGATGCCCACGTAGGGCGGCGGGGTCACGAGCGCGCCGCCGCGCACGAAGAAGATGTTTTCGCCGGTGCACTCGGTGACGTAGCCCTGGGTGTTGAGGAGGATGGCCTCGTTCACACCTGCATTCGTGGCCTCAATCTTGGCGAGGATGTTGTTCAGGTAATTCAGCGTCTTGAGCTGGGGGTTCAACGCCTCGGGGTGATTGCGCACCGTCGGCACGGTGACGAGTTCGATCCCCCGGTCGTACAGCTCCTTCGGGTAGAGCGCGATCTTGTCGGCGATGATGAAGAGCGTCGCCTTGGCGCACTTGCGCGGATCGAGCCCCAGGTCGCCCGTGCCGCGCGTGACGACGAGGCGGATGTAGGCATCCTTCAGTTCATTGGCCTGCAGCGTCTCGATGACGGCGCGCTCCAGCGCGTCCTTGGACATCGGGATTTTGAGCGTCAGCGTGTGCGCCGACTCGAACAGACGGTCGATGTGCTCCTTCAGCTTGAAGACGAGGCCGTCGTAGGAGCGGATCCCCTCGAACACGCCGTCGCCGTACAGAAGCCCGTGGTCAAACACGCTGACCGTCGCCGCTTCCTTGTCCACCAGTCGGTCGTTCAGGTAAATCTTCAGACTCATCTTTTTTCCTTCGATTCAGCGGCCCAGGTTCCCGTCGTGATGCTCCACGTTCGATCCGTCATTTTAGCAATTCTTTCATCATGAGTCACGATCAATACGGTCTTATAATCCTTCTTGAACAGCTGCCGAAGGAGCTCGACGATCTCCGAAGCCATTCCGGGGTCGAGGTTTCCGGTCGGTTCGTCGCAAAAAAGGATCTCGGGGTCGTTGACGAGGGCGCGCGCGATCGCCACGCGCTGCTGCTCCCCTCCGGACAGTTCACCCGTAAAATGTCCGAACCGCTCTTTCAGCCCCAAGCGCTCCAGAAGCGACTCGGCTCGCCTGCGCGCCTCCTTCGGATTCATCCGCCCGATAAGTGCAGGCAGCATCACGTTTTCCAGTGCCGTGAATTCCGGCAAAAGATGATAAAACTGAAAGATGAATCCGACGTGACGGTTGAGAAACGCCGCGCGCGCGCCGTCGTCCAGGCGGTGAATATCGGCTCCGCCCAGCCTCACCTGCCCTTCGTCGGGACGATCCAGTCCGGAGAGCACGTTCAGCAGGGTCGTCTTGCCGGATCCGGAGGGCCCCCAGATCGAAATTCCTTCGCCCTTTTTGACCGTAAGCTCCACGCCCTTCAAGACCTGCAAACGCCGGGTCCCATCCCAGTATACCCTGCTGATCCCGTTGGCTTCAATACTTGTTTGGCCCCGGAACTCACTCATAGCGCAGCGCCTTCACGGGGTCTAGCCGGCCGGCCATGACCGCAGGGTAAAAAGCCGACAAAAAACTCAGAATCACGGCCACCGCGGCCACCAGTCCCGTGTCGAAAGCCTGCATCTGGACCGGCAGGCGGTTGATGTAATAAAT